>JBBKWS010000058.1:0-37574 GCA_037969075.1 Bdellovibrionales bacterium
CGAGGAAGTATTACACTCAACGCAAACGGATGATTAATTATGCCTCTATTTGAATATCGTGGCGTAGGCCCTGGCGGAAAAAATCTTCGAGGCACAATTGATGCCGATAACGAAAGAACCGCTCGAGTAAAATTAAAAAAAGAAGGCATCTTTTTACAAAGTTTGCGTAACCGCCAAAAAAGTATAAAAAAAGCCAATGCCACCAACTCTAGTTTACAGCGCCAAGTATCTGTTGAAGATATGGCTCTGATGACTAGACAGCTCGCCACTTTATTAAAAGCAAATATTCCATTAGTTGAATGCCTAAGCGGAGTATCAGAACAATTAGAAAACCCACAATTAAAAGCTGTGATGACTGACATCAGGGATCAAGTAAACGAAGGTAGTTCGTTTTATAAGGCATTAAGTAAGTACCCCAAAGTATTTAATACTATCTATATAAGTATGGCAGAGGCCGGTGAAGCCTCTGGAACACTAGACGTAATTTTAATGCGGCTAGCAGAATTTACTGAAGCACAAAATGAACTTAGACAAAAAGTAGTTTCATCCATGATGTATCCTGTACTCATGATGGTTTTTACTTTAGGCGTTTTACTGATTTTATTTATTTTCTTAATACCAAAGATCACAGCTATTTTTGATCAATTCCCCGAGCTTGTATTACCTTGGTATTCAAGAATGATTATCGATATCAGTGACTTCTTAATAGAGTATTGGTTGTTTTTATTTATCGCAGTGAGCTCAATGGTCGCCATGTTTTTACGTTGGAAAGCTACCCCCAACGGTTCAGCACAGTGGGATACGATTTTATTAAAACTCCCGGTAATCGGTAAAATGACAAGAATGATCGCTGTAAGTAGATTCACACGCACCTTAAGCACACTGCTTACAGGTGGTGTACCCATGCTACAATCCATGGACATCGTAAAAAATGTGGTAAGTAACCATGTTTTAGAAAAAGCCATCATTGCCTCCCGTGATAACATCAGTGAAGGAGAAAATATCTCTGGTCCTCTTAAAAAATCTGGGGAATTTCCGCCACTTGTAATACATATGATCAACATTGGTGAAAAAACGGGCGAACTAGAAGTGATGCTGACGCAGGTCAGCGACGCCTATGACTTTCAAGTAAAGAACTCAGTTGAAGGCTTAACAAGCATTTTGCAGCCCGTAATGATAGTTTTTATGGGAATAGTTGTAGGAATCATAGTTTTAGCTATAATGGTTCCTATATTTCAGCTTCAAAATATTGCGCAATAACAGGAGTTAATACATGAGAGCAAGACAACTACTTCGTAACCAAGCCGGTATGACATTAATCGAAATCGTTATCGTTTTAGCCATTATCGTCGGTATGGTTTCACTATTTTCTGGGACGATTTTCGATACGTTTGGTAAGTCTCGAGTGAGCACTGTTAAAATTCAATTCTCTGAAATCAGTAAAGCTTTAGATCGCTACAACTTAGATTGTAACTCATACCCAACCACAGAAGAGGGATTGATCTCTTTAGTAGAGTCTAGCGCAAGATGCAAAAACTGGGGCCCTAAGCCTTATATGAAAAAGCAACTTCTTAATGATCCATGGGGCAATGAAATCATCTACGAAAGAACATCTAGTTCTGATTTTATATTGATCTCTTTGGGTGCCGATGGCAATGAAGGCGGAGAAGGTTTGGATGCCGACATCCGCTCTGATGCGCAAGAGTAAGATTCACTTAATCAGTTCAAGCAACAAAGGTTTTACCCTACTAGAAGTGATGGTGGTTTTAGCCATCATCATTGGTATTGTTGGTTTAGCCATCACTAATTTACAGCCTCCTAGTCGAAGTGTTCGAGCAGACATTCGAAATATCCTAGTCATCGCAAAGCGTTTGAACCAACAAGCACAGCTTGATGGTAAAATGTATAGAATCGTTTTTGATCTAAATGATGAGCAAGGCGTCTACTGGGTTGAGTCTGCCAATCGCAAAACAGCAGGCTCTGCAAAACCAAGCGCTACCCCATTTGGTGGTGGCTCTAACACAGACGAAAAAGACCCAAGAGATTTCGCGCTGGATGCGAGCATCTTAAAAAATAAAGTCAAATTACCTAAAGGGTTTCGCTTTCTAAAAATTATCTTGGTAGATCAAGATTTAGCTTTTGAACAAGGCAATGGTTTTGTGCACTTTTTTCCTCAAGGCCTTGCTGACTCTGCTATCATTCAGATAGCCAATGAAGATGAGAGTTTTAGCTGGACTCTGGTGACAAATCCGCTAAGCGGGAATATCCAGCTGATTGACGGACTGTTTTCAGAAAAAGATCTTATCCGTAAGTAGACATTAACCTTATTTTAAACCAAAATAAACTATGTCCAATAAACGCTCTCAAGGTTTTACTTTAATTGAGGTCATGATAGCTCTGCTAATTTTGGCAGCCTCACTCACTGTGCTTAACACCTCCTCCTCTTCAAGCATTGCCAGTGTACAAAAAGCTGGAGCCTTAGAGACCATTGCACAGCTCCTACAACAAAAAGCCAGTGAATACGAACTAACGTATAAAGGTAAGAAATTTGAAGAACTAAAAGAGTCTGAAGCAGGTGACTTTGGCTCGGACTATCCTGAGTATCGCTGGGCAGTTCAGGTAGAAGATTTTCCAGCGCCTAATTTAGCTGGCATGGCTCAGCAAGAAGAAGGGCAAAATGAAATGCTTTTAACAATTTTAAATAAATTTTCTGAGCACTTACAAAAAGCAGCAAAAGAAGTAAAGGTCACTGTGTTTTGGAAACCCGGAGAGAAAGAACAAGAGTATTCGGTAACTTTTTTATTGGTTGATTATGAAACACCTATTGGGATCTAAATCTGGCTTTACTATCCTAGAGGTAGTCATCGCTATTACCATAATGGCAAGCCTTGCCTATCTATCAGCAATTAGTATAAGCAATGCCATTACAGCAAAAACGCAGCTGCAAAATAGGATTGATGTATCTTCTGAAGTAAGAACCGCACTAAAAGTGATTGAAAAAGATGTCAAATCTGCATTTCATTACAATAATTTTAACTATGATCTTTTGATCCAGATCAAAAAAGATCAGGTCAAAGCAACAAATCCTAATCAAAATGATGAAAACGCTCCCCCGCCTGCACCTGACCAGCCTGTTAAGCCAAATCAACCCAATGATGGGCCAACTAAAAAAACTGTTGTTAATTTAATTGATGACTACTTGTCAAAATATAAAAAAGCAACGGACCAATCGCAATTTTTAGGTGGAAAAGAAGTTTTAAACTTCACAAGTCTTAACCACGTAAGAAGATTTCAAGACGCGCAAGAAAGTGATCAAATGGAAGTCGGCTACTATTTGGCAGAGTGCAGAGAACTATTAAATGCAGAGAAGCGTAGCCAATGCCTTTGGCGCAGAGAAAGTCCCTTTATAGACAAAAATATTGAAGAAGGAGGAGGCACCTCAGTCTTAATGGAAAATGTAAAATCATTAACATTTCAATACAAGACTAAAAAAGAGATGGAAGATCCAGACACAGACTGGAGAGACTCATGGAGATCAGATGAATCAGGGGATGCTATTACAAGAGGAAAGTTTCCTGATGTTATAAAGGTTAGTATTGAAGCAGAAATAAAGGGACGAACTATTAAAAATATTATTGTTGTACCTATCGATTTTGTAAACAACAAGGAGACAAAGACAAATGCCCCCGCACAAAATCCAGTCCGATAACCAAGGAGTGGCACTTCTCACAGCCCTATTTGCTGTGATCATTATCTCTTATTTGTCCGTAGAAATTAGCTATGAAGCTGGTATAGAATACCGTCTTGCCAAAAATAAAATCGATGAAATAAAAGCTAGCTATGCTGCAAAATCAGGAGCTGAGCTAAGCCTTCTTAGAATTGCCATTTATAAGCAAGTCTCAGCGCAGTTTGGAGAGCAAATTCCAGATCCCAAACTTTTAGATATGATTTGGAACTTTCCTTTCGCCTGGCCTCCAGCTGTTGGTGAGGATGCTAGCATGGGTACAAAAGAAGAAATCAATACCATCCGAGAAGACACTATGCAGGATGCCATGTGGTCGACAGACATTCGAAGTGAAAGTACAAAGTTTGACATTAATGACTTAAACTCGCCAGTAGAAAGCTTGCAAAAAGCCATCCGAGAAAAGCTCATAACGCTTTTACAAAACAAGCTAGACAAAGAAGATGCCTGGGCCGAAAGAAATCGTGATATTAGAGTGGATGAGATTGTAAACAATATTATTGATTGGGTGGATTCGGATACAGAATCTTTAAATGGCGGCGATGAAGGAAGAAATTATCAAAATGTTGTCCCAGAAGGCTCTGATGCCACACTTCCGCCAAATAGAGATTTCAAAACACTTGAAGAGCTTCATATGGTAGATGGAATTACTGATGATATCTACGATGTCATCGCACCTGTAGTTACCATTTACGGAGCAAAAGGAGTCAATGTTAATTATGCCGAATCTGATTTAATACGCGCCATTGATCCGCAAATCACTGAAGAGATAGCAGGAGAAATTATCAGCAGAAGAAAAAATCCTGACACTGGCCCATTTAAAGACCTTGAAGATTTTGAGGGATTTATTAAAGGCCTTGGTGTGAATACATCTACATACAACGAAAATAAACTCCCGCTACGATTTAAAAAAGAGTTCAACTTTCGAATCAGTAGCATTGGCTCGTTTGGCAATCAAACCAAAGAGATCATCGCCATTGTTTATGATGTCACCAATGCAAAAGCTGAAATCACAAAATTATTAGAAGAACAATTAAAACAGGGAGCAGAACCAGAGGATGGCGGTGATGATGACGATTCGTCAAAACCTCCAAATAATACGACTCCTGCGAACAATCAGCCAAAAGATGATAAGGATAAAAAAGACAGCTTTGATAAAGGTCGCCCTACCATTCTATATTGGAAGGAATCCTAGACTATCGTCGAAAGACATTTTCTTGTCCATATGTGCTCATCCAGATATACTTAAAGCAACCAGGGAAGGTGTATGCGCAGCATAGGAATTGACATCGGCACCTATAGTATAAAATACGCTGAAATTGAATACAGCAATAAGAGCTATAGTTTAAAATCATTTCATGAATTCATTTTACCGCAGGACCCAACTGTTGACCCTCATGTACATATCGTAGATGCATTAAAAAAAATAGCCGATAAGTATGATACAGATTTAGATCGCTTCGTATTAGGAATTAGACAAGAGTATGTCTGCAACAGGGTGCTTAATTTTCCTTTTAAACAAAAATTTAAAATTGAAAAATCAATCGGCTTTGAATTAGAAGACGACCTTCCTTTTGATATCGAAGATGCCATTATCTCTCCAAAAATCGTACAAACATCAGGTGAAGCTTCTTCAGTCATGGCGTTTGCTGCTCTCAAAGCAAATATTGCTGCGATCATTAAGATCTGTAACGATGTAGGCATAGACCCTGACATCGTAAGTTGTGAAGGTGCGGCTCTTAGTAATTTTTTTGAAATTTGGTCCGAAGCACCAAAAGATCAAATCATCGACTTAGCCAACATCGAACAGACCGAATGCATAGTTACCATTTACTTGGGACATTCTAAAAGCTTGATGGCCGTACACCATAAACATCAGCTGATAGCCTTAAGAAGCATTCACTTCGGTGGCTTAGAGATAGCCCAAGCCATATCAAAGAAATATAACATATCAATCATTGAGTCTTTAAAAACACTACAAGAAAAAGCTTTTATCCTTACTTCACAAAAAAATGTTAGCCAAGACCAGATCACTTTCTCTAATCTTATTGCCTCAAGCGTTGATACAATGGCAACCGAAGTTAAAAGGCATTTGATCTCAATTGAGGCCGAAAAGAATATCCGTGTTACACAAATATTTATTACTGGTGGAACATCAAAAATAATGAACCTATGTCAGCATTTAACACAATGTTTTATATTGCCAGTCAACCTGATGGAGTTTGATGAGAGGTTAAAGGCTTCACCAATACAAGTGCCAAAAGAAAAGTTTCATAACGCTCTTATATCCGTAGGACTTGCCATCGAAGGCCTTCGACCAAACAAAAACCCTCCTATTCAATTTAGAAAACTAGAGTTAGCAAAACAAAGTCAAACTTTGCATATATTTGTAGAAAAATGGGGAAGTACTTTAAAAACCATGGCTGCCCTACTTGTAATACTATTTATATATACCCTTACAAAGAGCATTGTTACAGATCAGATGCAGGCATTTTCTAATCAAAAATTAAAGGCGCAAGCGTCTAAAATTGGTTTAAAAGGCAGAGAGGCCACCACAAATGCAATCCAACGCTATATTAGAAATCAAAGAAATGACTTAAAAGCTAAAGAAATGATTTCGGATCTACAAAAGATCAACTCTCCCCTTGATATCATGTTGACCCTTAGTAAAACGGTGCCTGCAGCCAACTCTATTACTTTAGATGTTAGAAAATTTTCTATCAAAGAAAATATTTTAAAGCTAGAGGGTCATGTTGATAACCAACAGCAAATCAATGTTTTGAAATCAGCTCTCAGCTCTATTAATCTCAATAAGACTTTACAGACGCCGCCTTTCTCCATAGCTAGAGAATCAAGCAAGCAACCATTTTCGTACGAATTAAAAGTAAAACGTAATGTAGGAGATCTGTAATGCGTTTTGACGATATCAAAGAACAAATCATAGAGTCAGCAAAGTTTTATACTGAAAAAGTTAAAGAATCCTCTGTATTTATCCAAGCGCAAGAAAAATATGAAGAATTAAATCCCAATGTGCAGAAGTTAATTCGCTACGGTGCTGTGTTTTTATTGGTTTATTTTATATTTAGTTTTCCTCTCTCTTGGAACAATCAGGCAAAAGACAATTTAGCCAAATATCAAAAGAACCGCGGGCTTATCGAGGACCTCTTAAATATACAGACTGAGATTAAAAATGCTCCTGATGTAAAAACCAAAATCGATGCCAATGTCTTACAAACGCAAACGAGTGAGATGATCGAAAAAGTTGGGTTAGCTAAAGAGCAAGTTACTTCCTCAAGCATTGTTACTAGTGCGCAAAGAGAGTTTACCTTTATTCCTAAAGATATAAACTATGTTGGCGTGCAAATTGTTTTAAGTAAACTTAATCTTACCCAGATTCTTGATATCGGAACGAAACTACAAAATCTCAATACTGATGCTAAACTTATCGAGTTAAGCATGAACGCAAATAAGGATGATAATCACTACTACGATGTTACCTACTTACTAGCCAGCTTCACGGGCGCCGAGGCAGGAAGCAATGAATAAGGTTATCTTAAAAAAATCTCTGTCCATCTTTTTAAAAATTGTTTTACCATGTTTTATTGTATTTAGCTTTATCTTGTTTCCGATCAATGATCTAAGAGGTATAATCAGTCAAAAAATTTCTCAAGCGACACAAAATCAAGTTTCCTTGGACTTTTCTGAAATGAATTTAAATTTTTTACCAAAACCATCTTTAGAATTAGAAAAAGTAAGTTTATCTACGCCGCAATTTTCGACATTAAAAATGTCTAGCCTACAAATTTCACCTTCTATTTTAGGTCTAATTACTTTAAAACCTGGAGTCACTCTTTTCGGTGAAAACTTATTTGGTGGGAACTTTGATTTTAGCTTGCGTTCAGGAGCTAACAATAGCAAGTCACAAACAAAACAAATCATTCAACTCTCGGCACAAAATTTAGCTATCGATGAGTTATTACAGTTCTTAAGCTTAGGGTTTAAGGGCAGCGGAAATTTACAAATCAATCTTGATTCTACCCTAGATCCAGCAGGGCAAGAAACCGAAGCTAGCATTAAAATAGATTCTAGAGATATCAATTTGCCCGAGAACAATGTTCCCACGCAGTATGGCGCGGTCACTTTGCCTCCAGCCAAAATTAGTGTCTTACAACTTGAGGGTGAATTAAAAAAGAACAAGCTTCGAATCACCAAAGGCAGTATCGGAAAAGACGGCGATACCCTTACCGGGAGCATTGAAGGAACTATTGATGTCCGTGTAATGGCAGGCCCTCAAGGACCGCAAGTTGTCCCAACTGGTTACGATTTAATTGTCCGCTTACGTCTACAAAATACATTTTTGGATGCGTTTACACTTAAGCCTGTTATTGAGAACTTTAGATCTTCTCAATCTGGTAAAGATTCGGTTTTCAATCTATCTCTTAGTGCCACTAGTATGCGCTCGCCTCCAACCATTACTAAGATACAATAAGCAGCTTTTTCACTCTTCCTTTTGTATCCCAGAAGTAAAGTTTTCAATGTTCACTTTTTAAATTTAGATCAATTTAAACCCTGCTATTACTCCATATAGTAAATTCAAATACTATGGGGGAATTCGATGAAAACTACACTGCTTATCACGCTTGCTTTTTTTGCCGCAGGAATTGCGCAAGGGAATGACATATTACAAAACTGTTATGCAACTAACACTACCGAATTTTTTGTTAATAAATTAGAAGATATTGCTACTGATAAAGAGACCGCGGTATTACTTCTAAATGATAAAAAAGAAATCGTTGGCGTGATGTCCGTTTCTCCTGAAAGAGCAGAAAAATATCCGCATCAAGCCTCTAGCGTAACTGTAAACTCAATCACTCTTTGTTCTACCCTAGCTGTTGATGATTTTTATTATGCTGACGATGGTTTACTCGATTGGGCGACAAAAGAAAGCGTAAGTATCTCTCAGGACGAAGGGCTTTTGATGCTCACAGCCGTGGTAGTTGAAAAAGGTCGTTACGCTACTTTGTATAAGGCAAGCTTCAATGCCTACGACGTATTTAGTGAAGACGATGAGGTTACAGTCGGAGAGGGTCAACCAAACTTTATTGACGACTGGGGTTTACCTAAAGGACAAGGAAACTTCTATTTTTATTTGCCAGCAAACTGGTCTAAATAATCATTTAAAGATTGGCCGTATGCTTAGAAGCATTGCTTCACAGGCCAATCTGTAGATTTCAAAAAACCCTGTATTTTCAGGCCTCCACTTGCCTGATTTTTTTATCCATTTTTATCCGAGCACTTTTCTGACAAAACCCATTGACCTCCTACACCTCATAAGGTCATATCTACTCTTTTATAGGGGAGATAAATATGTCTGGAGTAAATAAAGTCATTATAATAGGTCGTTTAGGAAATGATCCTGAGCTAAAGCAAACAACTGGTGGCCAAAGTGTTTGTACTTTAAGCATTGCTACTAGCGAAGCTTGGAAAGATCAAAATGGGCAAAAACAAGAGAGAACTGAATGGCACCGTGTTGTCGTTTGGGGTAAATCTGGAGAAAATTGCGCCAAGTATTTAAGCAAAGGTCGCCAAGCTTATGTGGAAGGTCGCTTGCAAACCAGATCTTGGGAAGACCAAAGTGGACAAAAAAAATATTCTACCGAAATCGTAGCTACCACTGTTCAATTTTTAGGAGGAGGCGCGAATGCTTCTGACTCTCAAGGAGCAACTTCTGGAAATAATAGTAATCATGATTTTACTCCTGAGCCATTTTTTGATGCAAACGAAGACGTTCCGTTCTAATTGCAAAATATCTGAAAATGTAAGCATATCAAAGGGGACGAATAGTCCCCTTTTTCATGGAGTAGTATCTTAAGGACACCACTTACTGCGTAATAAGGACCTAGAACTTAGTTGGGCTGGTACAGTCTTTGCCCCTCTTATGTTTGCAAGTATAATTTTGCAACCATTAAAGGGGGTTATAAATGAACCAATTATTCAGGCGATGTATGTTCGGCCTGTGCGTCCTGTGGACTGGTGCTGCCTTAGCACAAGTCCCGGTAGCCGGCGAGAAAACAGCATCACCCATTGTTGTCGATGAGACACAATTGTTAGTAAAGTATGGTGAGTACGACGAAGTCGAACTTAACCTAGATGCAAACACAAGTAATAAGCCAGTAAAATGGTCGATTACTGCTGGATCACTTCCAGAAGGTTTAACACTAGAAGACTCTAGTTCAAAAACAGCATACCTGTACGGTACACCTATGTTTACCGATCAGTGGTGCTTTTTAGTTTCAGCACAAGTTGAAAATAATATTTATAATCGTGAGCTTTGCGTATCTAGCGAAGACAATGACGAAATGGACTACCCTCGTTTTAAAACGAAAAGTCTATTAAAATATGCGATCAAAAAACAACTATATGAAGCTAAAATTGAAACCGATTCAGTCGTGCCATTAGTATATACTGAATTGATTAGCTCAACCATCCCTAATACTGCGGATGTTAAAGTTGAAATCTCTAATGATTATGAAACTGTAAAGATCAGAGGTCGTTTTCAAACAGCAGGCCTGCATTTACTTGCACTTCGCTTAGTCGACAAAGATGGCTATGAGAACTTTCAACAATTTAGAGTAAATATATTTGACGAAGAACCTCAAAACCAATGTCCTCCAGGCTATTATTATGACGATATACTTGGATATTGTGTTCAAGATCAATTAGATAATTGCCCATCAGATACATATTATGATCCAGAACGAAATGTATGTGTGCAGTACCCACAAGCACCTCCAACAGTTTATTGTGGAACAGATTCTTACTACGATCATTTTTTATCTCGTTGCGTTCGTGTCGGATACCCACGTTGTCCACTAAACTCTTACTTTGATAGCTACTACAATCAGTGCGTACGCTACTCGTATTCATGTCCTGCAGGATTCAATTACGACTGGTCATCACGTCGTTGTGAATATGTATACAGAAGAACTTGTCCATCTGGTTATAACTACGATTATGCAAGAGATACTTGTGTTCGTGAGTACAGACATTGTTCATCTGGACAATCTTGGAATCCACGCACGAATCGTTGCGAATGGAACTCAAACTACAGAAGCTGTGGAAGAGATGAATACTACAGTCCACAAACCAGAAGATGTGAGCCAAGTCGTGTAAGATGCCGTCCACATGAGTATGACAATGGCAATAGATGTCTACCACGCCAAGACGATAGAATTAGACGCTGTGGTCATGGTGAAACACACTCTCCTTCTTTAGGAAGATGTATTCCACATAGACAACCGCCACGTGTTGATCCGCCTCGTAGACCTCTACCTCCTCGTGTTAACCCACCAGATCGTAGACCTCCACCGATTGGTAGACCCCCTCGTGCAGAACCTCCACGTCAAAGACCACCGAGAGTGAAACCGCCACGTCAGGAGCCACCTCCGACTCGTCCACCGCGTGTTGATCCACCGCCACGTCAAGATCCGCCTACTCGTCCGCCACGTGTTGATCCACCTCCGCGTCAAGATCCACCAACTCGTCCGCCACGTGTTGATCCACCTCCGCGTCAAGATCCACCAACTCGTCCGCCGAGAGTTGATCCACCACCACGTCAAGATCCGCCAACAAGACCGCCGCGTGTTGATCCTCCACCGCGTCAAGATCCGCCTACTCGACCGCCGCGTGTTGATCCTCCACCTCGTCAAGATCCGCCTACTCGACCGCCGCGTGTTGATCCACCGCCACGTCAAGATCCGCCGACTCGTCCGCCACGTGTTGATCCACCACCGCGTCAAGATCCGCCGAGCCGTCCACCAAGACCGACTCCACCTCCAAGAGCGGAAGAGCCGGTTAGAAACGATCCACCTCCTAGGTTTGATCCACCTAGCAGAAGTGAACCGCCTTCTAGATCTGAGCCGCCAAGCAGAAGTGAGCCAGACAATAATGCTCGCGACAGAGCCGGAAGATGTGTAGATCGTCGCAACTGTTAAATTAATTATTACAAAAAAAAGAGGAACCCAAAAGGTTCCTCTTTTTTTTACTGAATGTATTTTTTTGAATTAATCTTTCTGTATTAAAGTATTTACAGATTTTCCATCCATTGTTCTTACATGCAACAATATTTTTGAAGCTGGCAATCCGCTTGTATCAATTTCAGTTTCATACACAACTGGAGTCATTTTCATTGGACAAAAATCAGAAACCTTTTTCATGATCGGAAGAACTGAAATGGTATCCTTATTGTTGCTAATAGCTTCAAATCTATCCAACTCAAGACATGGACTATAGCGCATTCCTTTTACTTTATATCTGTTAGCGACTTCTAACTGCTCAATATAAAGAACATCAAGATACGTATAGTCGTCGGTTAATGAACTCTCTGTCTTTTCTACCATTAAAGTATTTACAACTTCATACTGAGTACCCTTATTTACGGTAATAGTATAAAGGCCGGCAGGTAATAAACCAATGCTAACTACATCTTTAAATGGAACTAACATCAAAGCACACAGACTCTCACTTCCTTCTTTATCTCTTTTCTCAATAGCATCAACAGAAATATCAATCTGTGTGCCACTAACATTTACTTTTGTAATATTACGAGAGTAGCAGCTAGATGAAAAATTTCCTGTTACAACAACTTCCACCGAATCATTATTATCAAAGCCTTTAGGAACAAAGACATGGTCCGTCGGAGCCACAACAACAGATGAATCTGCAAATGCAGTCATTTGAAAACAAAATATAAATGGAATTACTAATAGAACACGTGACATAAAACCCCCTTGGTTTGTTAAACTATGCTTTAAATAAAACAATAAAAGCATGAGCTAGATCATATTTTGTATAGTTATCGAATTTTTAGGGTTTAGAAGTCAATGTAAGCAGACAGAACTTAGACAAGTCTGCACTAGATTTTACCAAGTAAAATCAGGATA
Organism: Bdellovibrionales bacterium; assembly: GCA_037969075.1. Taxonomy (GTDB): domain Bacteria; phylum Bdellovibrionota; class Bdellovibrionia; order Bdellovibrionales; family UBA840; genus JAGRAL01. The sequence continues at coordinate 12,685 of JBBKWS010000058.1, forward strand.
TTTGCTAAACATGTCAGATTCGCTGTCAGCGTCTCTAATCTTTTGAATTTCACCATTTTCTTTGAGCAAAAACTCGGCAGGACGTGGGCGATGATTATAATTTGAGCTCATCACATGCCCATAAGCTCCGCAGTTTTCGATAGCGAGTATATCGCCAACTTGTGGGTCAATAAGCTTTCTTGCCTCTGGATACACATCTGTATTTTCACAGATTTGCCCGCAAATCCAAAAATCTTTTGCAGCACCTTCTCTTGAATTCAATTGTGTAACCGGGTGATAAGATTGATACATGGCAGGACGAACCATAGTCGTCATCCCGCCGTCGATGCCCACAAAAGTTTTGTAAGATGTTTTGATGTGATGAATTTTCGTTAACAATATTCCTGCGTCTGCAACTATGTACCTTCCTGGTTCCATGGCTAATTGCGGTGTACCAATTTGTAAGGAGGAAAGTCTTTCTTTAAACACACTCGCAACAGTTGAAAATAAAGCATTTAGATCTAGAGGCTTTTCACCTTTACGGTAAGGCACACCCAATCCTCCCCCAATATTAATAAATTCTAGTGGGATTTTAAGTGGCGTGACTTGCTTTTCGATAATATCAAATAAAACTTTAGTGATGTCAGCAAAGTGGGAAGCATCCAAGTTGTTTGATCCGGTCATGATGTGAATGCCAAAGCGTTTTACCCCTGCTTTTAGACAGGCCTCATAAGCTTTCTTGGTCTCCTCATGTGGAATGCCAAACTTACCATCAACCCCACCTGTAACAACTCCTGCATGGGAACCGCGCCCGACTCCTGGGTTGATGCGGATCGACACCACATCAGGTATTCCAAATTTTATAACATCATCGATTCGACTATAATCATCCAAATTTAAAACACTACCGCTATCAAGCGCTACCTTGAAGTCACTAGTGGTTTCAAAGTTACCGGTATAGATGGATTTTTTCATATCAAAGCCAACATGCTTTGCTAATTTTAATTCAACAGGAGACGAGCAATCTGCCCCTATCCCCTCTTCCACAGCAATTTTTAAAATATGAGGGTTAGAGTTTGCTTTGATCGCATACTGCAGACGAAAATCTGAAAAAAATGGATGGGCTGCAGTCTTTAGATTTCGAATATTCTCACGGATTCTTTTTTCTGAATATAAATAACAAGGAGTCTCTACTTTTTTAGAAAACTCTAACAAATCAAAAGATGTAAAATGAGAAAGACTAGCCATAACAAATAGCTTAAACCGCAGACTGATTTAAGCAAGCAGGTTTTACTTAATTTCTTTATGAATAGTGTGACGATTTAAAGCAGAATTATACTTCTTCTTCTCTAAACGCTCAGGGTGAGTTTGTGTATTTTTCTTAGTAGTGTAACGTGAAGGAGACTTCCCTTCTTTACGAGCTTCTGTGCATTCTAATGTAATTATACGTACTTTACCTTTTTTGGCCATGTTGCCACTCCTACCTAAAACTCACTTTTTGACGAAGCAATGTTGTAAGATATTTTGGGGGTTTATGTCAATTATTAAAAAAACTTAGCCAATTAGCTCAAATATATGGCATCTGAGTGAATATGACATCACTTATACTACTACTTATGCTTCTCCAAAAACTCCATCACATCCTTAGCTTGTTCTGCCGTCGAGGCAGAGCGGTCTAACCAAACCAAGCTACCCTCTTTAAATAAAAATACCTGACGAGAAGTAAAGCCAAAGCGCACTGGCACATCGAAAGCCTTGGCTACCTCTTCTTTGTGATCAGACAGTAACATGAACGGAAGCCTATGCTTTTTCTTAAACTTAGCCTGATCATCCACACTGTCAGTACTCACCCCTAAGACAACCATCTTATTTTTTTGTAATTTATCATAAGCATCTCTTAAACTACAGGCCTGCGCCGTGCAGCCTGGGGTATCGGCCTTTGGGTAAAAGTAAACGAGCACATATTTTTCATTGGCAAAATCCGCAAGGCTAGTCATTTTACCAGATTCATTAAGAGCTGATACGCTTGGTAAAGCGTCACCTATTTGAATGGCAAAAGATAAACTTAAAAGTAATGATAACAACATGCTTACTCCTCAAAAAAATGTTTAATGGGTTTTTTATCCGTATATGAAAAGGCGATTCCTTTTTCGTAGTACGCTGCCTCGTTCACAAAGATTGGATAATATTTTTTTACGGCCTCACTGCTAATGCTCTTCCCCGCAAATGTTAAAAATGCTGGTTTCTCTGCTAACTGCTGATAATCTTGCCCTTGTAAATCAGGGTGGATCATCGCTGTGATATTACCAACTTCATCTCTTGGGTAATCCACATTGCCCACTTCTTTATAAAAATAAGGTAATTTAAAACTATAATCTACTCGGCCTGACTTATTATAAATTTCAATGCCTTCTAACGCTTGTAAGAGAGCTAGCTTAGTATCATTATAAATTTTTGCCACAGCTAGGTTTTGCGCTATCGGTCCCACCTCTAACATCAATCCATGCTTTGCGATTTGATTTACGTAGTGCGTGTCTTGATCTAACTCAATGGTTTCTAAAATGTAGGATTGGTTTAGTGCCCCTGCAGCTCTGTAGCCAATTTGTCTAGACAGCAGATCTTTTTTTGAAAAAATCCAGGTAACCCCCATGTTGGCGGTAGTTGTATGCAGATCAATTACAAAAGTAGTTTCGGAATTCTTAATTTCGGCTTTTAGTTCTGTGATTCTCTGGCTTTCGTATATACTATCTTCTAAACCGGCATTGAAACTTCGGTTTAAGTCATGATCCACATAGCGAAGATTATTTTTAATAGCCCTAGGGTTTCCCTCAATGTAAGAAATCTCAAAACTATGAAAAGGGCACATCCACTCATTTTTTAAATGTCTAACTAAGTTAATTCCAGTTTTTTCATTTCCGTGCGTGCCACCCACTATAACTACATTAGTGATTTTATTCATTGGTTCCACCTATAAATTTACGAACATCTTCTTTGATTTGTAACATGTTTTTTATTTGCATCCAATGAACAGAGGAATCTTTTTTTAACCAAGTCATCTGCCTCTTCGCAAGCTGCATAGTTTTAGTGGTAATTAGTGATGGCAGCTCTTCTTCTTTAAGCTTTTCCTCTAAAAATTCATTGATCTCTTTATAGCCTACACTTTGCATAGGGTCCCAGTTTTCTGAGTGAGATTTTCTTAACATCTCTACTTCGCTAATCCAACCGGCTGCCAACATTGATTGCACCCTAGTCTCTACTCGTTTTCGTAAGATTTCTTTTTCTACTTGAACTCCAATTTTAAGCAGCGGATATGGAAACGTTTCGGCTTTAAATTGTTTCTTTAATTCACTGGGAATATGTCCTAGGCGCAAAATCTCAATAGCTCTAAAAATTCTATAAGAATCATTTTTATCGATCTCTTTTGCTCTCACTGGGTCTTTATCTCTCAACTCTTTGTGAAACTCAGCACTTGGCTTTGATTGCCATTCACTCATCAGCTTTGCTCTGCCTTCATCATTCATCTTAGGGTTTTCACCCATTCCAAACTCTAGGGCTTTAAAGTAAAATCCTGTACCACCGACAATCCACATAATTTTTTGTTTTGAATTTTGCAAAATTGAGAGCGCATCACGTCTAAAATCACCTGCAGTATACTTTTCACCTGTTTTGACCGTAGATAGCAGATGATGTTTTACGCCTTGCTGCTCTACCGCTGTTGGTTTTGAGCTGCCGATATTTAGGCCTTCATAAACTTGAATGCTATCGCAAGATATAATCTCCCCACCAAATTCTTTGGCTAGATCGATAGCTAACCTAGTTTTTCCACTTGCTGTAGGACCTAAGATAAATACGACTTTCATTGTCTAAAAAATTCTTCCAAAAGATTTATCTAGCTGGGTAAAACTAAACTCAACAAAAACGGGCCTTCCGTGCGGACAAAAAGTCGACAGTGGGTATTCATCCATCTGCTTTAAAAGTGCTTGCATCTCTGGATGAGACAAGGCCTGTCCTGCCCGAATCACCGAGTGACAAGCAATGGTAGCGCAAATATCGCCGATCTTTCTTTCGAATGCTGTTGAATCTTCAAGTTCTGTTATTTGGTGAGCAAGCTCAGTCATGGTGTTGCCAATCACATGATCTTTTACTAAAACTGGAGCCGAGATAACAGCCAACCTTCCACTCTCAAGCATTTGTAATTCAAACCCTAACTTCTCTAAATCAGTTTTTGCTTTAAAAATTTTATCTACCGCAATCTCATCGATATCTAATTCGTAAGGAAATAAAAAGTTTTGTGTTTCTATTTTTCCCTCACGCCAAGCTATCATTAATTTCTCATAAGCAATTCTCTCGTGTGCCGCATGTTGATCCACTAGAACAAGGGCCGAGGAAGACTGTGCAAGGATATAGGTTAAATTGCTTTGTCCCAAAACCTGCAATTGGCTCCAGTAAGGTTTCACTTCGAATGTTTCACTAATAACAGTAGGTAGCACCTTCTCTTGCTTTTTATTTTGATAAGAATCTAAAATACTTCCTAGCGAGTCTTTTGGCTCATCCTCTTGCCAAGTTTTTTGAGCAAATTGAGTTGCCGCAAATTCAAAGTTAGTCTGAGGAAATGATTGCGGTTTCAATTCGTCATATTGAGAGGTAGTAGCGGTAGCGCCTTCAGTTTGCACTAGTCCTTTGCGCCACGGAGCTTTTTCAAGCTCTTGCTTTAGAGCTTGCCTAACGACTCTAAAAACTGCCGAAGGCTCCCGAAACTTCACCTGCGACTTAGTAGGATGCACATTCACATCTACATCTTGCGGGTCACAATCAATCCATAGACAAACTTGTGGAAACTCTCCATGCATCAGCAGGCTATCATAAGCACTAAGTACAGCAGACTGAATACTACGGTCTACAACCCATCTGTTTTTTACAAACACCCAAATATTTTGCGATGTTCTTTGCACATCGTTTGGAGAAGTAAACACTGCATGCACACTGTACGTACCTGATTCAAACTTAGTCTCATACATCTCTTTGATTTCTAATAAATTTTCTACTCTATGCTTTCTCTCGTTTTGAAGCGGTAAATCAAGCAGCATTCTATCCTCGTAAAACAACTGAAAATGAACCCCCGGATATGACAGCGCGAAGGCACGAAATACTTTTTTAATCTGTTGTAGCTCTCCAGCCTCAGTCTTTAAAAACTTTAATCTAGCTGGTACATTCTCGAATAAATCATTTATGTGAATCGTTGTGCCTTCAACTCCCGTAGAAACACTTGGTTTTGAGATTTTTCCAAAGTGTGATGTGATCTCAAAGCTATCACGACCTTTTTGTTGAGAAATGATTTTTAAATCACTGACCGCTGCTACACAAGAAAGAGCTTCTCCACGAAACCCAAAAGTGGATAGCTCCCAAAGATCGGCTGTCGTTGATATTTTGCTGGTAGCATGACGCTCTAATGCAAGCGGCAGGTCAGTTTTTGCTATTCCTTTGCCATTGTCTTGAATGACAAAATTTCTTACATCTTTAGACACTTTTACTTTTACGTATGTTGCATTTGCATCGATAGAGTTTTCAACCAACTCTTTTACTAGATTCGCAGGCCTTTCTAGTACTTCGCCAGCTGCAATTTGATGTACTACTTCTTCTGATAAACGATGAATTTCCATGCTTGCAAATATGGCAATATTTTTTACTGAAGTCTATTTTAAAATTGAAAAGAAAGACTTGAGGTGATGCCCAAATAAGCATTCTCTTCATAGTAGTATTTAGGCTCAAATCGAAGAGCAAATGAGGAAAACTTGTATACAAGTCCACCAGAAAACACTCCGCCAATTTTTGCGCTAGATGTGGGCACTAGCTTTGGACTGCCACCAATCTCTTGGACTAAATCCACATCAGTGTAGGCGAGACCTAAGCCAGCTCCTACAAAAGCTGTTAACTTTCGATCCAAGAAACTCGCTAGTGGGTAGAGCAGTGATATATCACCAATAATCACAAAGCCTTCTGGTGCATTTTTTGAGATTTTTGAATAGAACTGTGGCACTTCTAACGAATACAGAACATTCACACTAAGTAGCGTAGAGCCGTCTAAAAATGTAAATGGCGTTGTAAGCACCCCGCCAATAAAGCTCGTTTGGGAATTATCAGTGAAGCCACCAACCGTATCTTCAAAACCAATCATAGCGTAGGTTATACCTATGTGTGTTGAACCAAAAAATGGCCGATCTTTATTTTTCTCTTCATTTTCACTGCCTGGAAAAAAATCTGATCCCGCTTTTGCATTATCAGGTCTTACATCAATATCAGAGATGTAACCAATAATACCCTGCTTGAACCTGACTTTATAAAACGCCCCAAATAGCTTGTTAGATAAGCTGACTTTTTTTCCTGCGCTAAAATACCCTAATATCGGAGCATCAAAGCTGGGGCCTTTATAAACAATCGCACCTTCGGTAACGACACTACCCTTTTGGGCAGCAAAAACCTGTGTACTAAAAAAGAAAAATAAAAAAAGCCATTTAATCATAGTGTACTTTTATTGTAGTTAGAAGCCTCATAAATGGCAACTAGGTGTTAGCAGATTTATCCTCTTTACTTAATACAATGGCTGGAATCTTACGCCTAGGAATTTGCTCAAACTGCTTTGTAGACAGTAAGAAATTAGCAGAACTTTTTCTGTCTAGCATAAAGTTTTTAACGCTTTCAGCTGCTAGCTCTGGGCTCTTTAAGTATAAAACTGGATCAAAGCCGCAATACTTACAAACAATAGCTAGGCGCCACCTTAGATTAGAGAAGATCTCAACTACAACCCCAAGCATTACCCAAAACAGTAGCAACCTTGGGTCTAGCTGTTGCCAGAAGATAAAACTCAAAAGCACACTAGGAATCAATAAGAATACGATATCTAAAATTTGAATATGCTTCTTAGAAACATAGGTTCTTTCATTTCTACAGTAAGAACAAAAACAAGTTTGCTTTTTCGCCATATAATTACTCTAACAAGCATTTTGATTTTTAAGAAGGCCAGTTGCACTTGACCTAGGACTAGAATGTACCAATCTTAGTCTATGAAATTCAGGTAAACTGTTTCAAAATATAAGTATGACTAAATTAATCCTTATTTTAACAAGCTTCTTATTCACTACCACACTTCATGCACAGGAGTCAGAAGACATATACTCTTATGACACCATCGTGGACCAACTAAATACAAACCGCGCAGAACAGCCAGAAGATTTTGGCGATCCGTATAAAAATGTAAAATTTCATATTGGTGCTGGTTTCTCGCAAAGTATTTTGAATGTTAAATCTGGCGGATCTTCTGATGCAGTCACTATCAGCGGTATTGAAATCAAATTTGGTATTAACCTAATGAGCCCGAGTTGGATCGCTGAAGGAACATTAAGAAATTACAATGACACAAGGTCAAACGGAACTAGTTACCAACTGCGTGAGTTTGAAGGTAAAATTGTAAATACAAATTTATACGCAAAAAATTTATTTTACCGTGTTGGTAGTGGGATAGCCGCCAGAAACTTAACAACAAATATTGAAAACAGAGATGTTAATAAAAGATACACTACTCCTTCATTAATATTGATGGCGGGAAGTGGTATGCAACTAACAAATCATATAGCTGTGGTTGGAGATGTGGCATTTAAAACTAGCATTGTTAACGATACTGTTGACAAAAATACGCTAGATTTTACACTTCGAGTAGACACTAGCTTTTAGGAGCATATGCTCAACTTCAATGCAGAAAAATTTTTAGGTGATATAAAGTACTTAAGTAATTTTGTTCTGCATTTTCTCAAAAATCCCGTAGAAGGAATGAAGACCGCCCCCAATCTTGATTGGGGACAAGTTCTATTGCTACAAGGCCTGCTATCGTTATTCAGTGGAGTCATGGCTGGGGTCATTTCACAAAACATTATCTTCATCGTGTGGGGTATCTTACTATTTCCCCTACTATCCCTAACGATTAGTTTTTTGGTGAGTTTGTCTCTGCACTATTTAATCCTATTTTTCTTTCAAAAAGAGTTTCCTGTACGTCAAACGTATATTTTACTGGTTCTAGCAAATATTCCTGTTTTGATTTTGCGAATTCTCTCCCCTATTTTTAACACTGTAGATTTAGTAGGGTTTGTTATTGTCGGGTTTTTATTAGTTGTAGGGATTGTTGAAAATTATAAATTAGAAAAAAGAAAAGTTATTAAGCTCGTATTTTACTTTGTTTTATTTATCTGTCTGTCTTGGTTAGCCCAGTATGGTTACTCTTTAAAGCAAGATTGGACTAGGGTTTCTTAATCAATTAGCGTAGTAACCATGTATCGATCAATGGTTTAAACTTTGTAAACCCCAAATACATCATCAAAAGACCAAACATATAAATTGTGTTGATCAGTGGACTCAAACTAATTTTAGTTTCTAGCGCACTAAACCTGTCATTGATAGCTTTAAAGGCAAGGTCAATACCATGAAACTTTGCATCCATCTTGTCATTCAGACTTCGCTCTAACCGATCTATTCTATCAGTCAACTTACGATCAACGAAGTCAATTTTATCATTCAAAAAATCCATGCGCTTTGACAGAGCTTCTCCAGCACTTTCAGTCATTAAACCTTTTTTAATATCCGCCATAGTTTTTACCTGCACTTCGGCCTGAACTATTGTAAAGCCTGTATTTTCAAATTCTTTTATAAGTTCTATGGTATCCATCGACATTCCTCTTTTATAAATTTAGTAGTATTTTTAAATTTATGAAAGCAACAGGAGTGCCAATGTAAATTGAAATATAAAAGTGTGTAGGATTTTATTGTCCGATAATACAATGGATTATCGGACACTTACTCGAAATAAAATGGTTAATTAAAAAGAGGTAGTACTGAATAGCGCTTTAATAAAGAAGTCTATATATATTTATTGTTGCTCACAAATCTCAACAAGATTTCTTTTTCTATGCTTGTATCTATTGTCACCCGAGTTCCAAACTCTTGAAGAGCTATCATAGCTAATCTTTAAAATATGGCCTGTTTTAGAGTAGATAGTTTTTGTGTGACCTTCAGCCCAAAGAAATGGGTTCTCAGTATTATTTTGATAAATCTTTTTTTGTAAAATACTTTCAAGCTTATCACCAAAACAAGTTGCTTTTATATTATTAGAAGTTACGAAATCTTCATCTTTACTGTCAAAAGAACGATTTAAACCATCTGCAGTCAGCATAAAGTTTTTGATTGTAGTATCTCTATCGGCAATAATTCGATACACAGTAGCTGCACGTTCTGTCTGTTGAGATATCTTCAGATTATAGGTGTTAGCCTCTGAATGACACAAATACGTTCCAGAAATCTCAGGACACTCACCGGCAATCGAAACATGCGCCCATGAAAAAACTAAAAACACTAGACTTAAATTAATTAAACTTCTCATAATATACCTCACTCCTAGTACGTTAACACAATTAAAACAAAAAAACACTGTCCATGTAAAATGTCAAATCACTTCCCCGTAGAACCAAAACCACCAGCTCCCCGGCTTGTTTCATCCAAGCTTTTCACTTGTTGAAAGTTGGCTTTTACAACAGGACATAAAACTAATTGCGCGATTCGCTCTTGGTCTTTGATTTCAAACGGCTCATTGCCTTGATTGATTACGATGATTTTCACTTCCCCTCTGTAGTCGGCATCAATGGTGCCTGGGCTATTTACTAACGAGATCCCGTGCTTTATGGCTAAGCCACTACGAGGACGGGCTTGGATCTCATAATTGGCAGGGATGGCAAAGGCAAGACCAGTAGGAATTAAAGCCCGCTCTCCTGGCTTTATGGTCACACTAGTATCAAGCCGTGCTCTAACATCAAAACCGCTAGCACCAGTCGTTGCATACGCTGGTAGCTCACCTTTAAAATGTTCTAGTGTTTGCACTTTTAAATCAACATTTGTCCATTCCATAAAAAATCCTATATCGTTTTATACATTATAAAATGCGGCCCAACATCGGGAACTATAAATTCATCCCCTACTACTTTAAAACCCAATTTCAGGTAAAATGGCAATGCATAGGTTCTTGCGTTACACCAAAGAGTCTTATACTGCGCCTCTGTTAGCAGCCTAGAGAGTGTATTATCAATTAAAAATTTTCCCACTCCTCTACCTTGGAGCTTTTCGTCCACTGCCATCCCTCTTAGCTGGATAAAGTCATAGGTATTAATAGATAAAAACTCTAAATTCTTCGGCACTATTTTTGTTGCCAGTAATGTTAGAACTCCACATATTTTATTGTCTTCCACGACAGCAACATGAGTGGTGGTCTTATCATCATCCTCAATATATGTGGCGCTAGAGATGTCACGATTTGGCCGTAAAATCCTGTGCCTAAGTGGCAGCACCTCTTTAGAATTAATAATTTTTATTTGCATCGAGCCCTCTGAGTAAGTCCAACACAACTGTATGTCCTTGATAAATCATAGCTGTGTAAATTTGAACAAGGCTTGCACCATTTTTTAAACGCCACAGGATCTCATCACTTGTATCAATTCCGCCAACACTAATGATTGGTAGGTTTGTATATTTTTTTGCTTTTAAGAGCATTTCACGAGATGAGATTCGAAGCATTCCGCCACTAATCCCGCCAGTTTTATAAGTATCATTTAATTTTTTATCCACCCCAACTGATAGCGTGTTTGTTAAAATCACTCCCTGAAATTTTAGATCACTGATAGCTTCTAAAAGATCCTTAAGCTCTTCTCCCTCTAGTTCTGGAGCTAATTTCACAAACACCGGTTTTTCTGTTTTTACAACCTTCCTAACTTGTTCTAAAAAAGTTACGGATTGCAAATCTCTAAGCCCTGGGGTGTTGGGTGAGGAGATATTAATAACCATATAATCCGCTAGATCTAGTAAGCCCTCAGAGCAAATTTGATAATCATTTGCCGCCAATTCGCTAGTAGTAAGTTTATTTTTACCAAAATTGATTCCTAATTTTACCCCATCTTTCATCTTGTCTTTTTGGCGTAAAATATTAGATCGCATATGGTCAACGCCGTGATTGTTAAACCCCAATCGGTTCACTAGTGATTTTTTTTCTGGGAGTCTGAATATCCTAGGCTTAGGATTTCCTTTTTGAGCCAAGGGCGTAACGGTACCCACTTCTATAAAACTAAATCCAATATGCGACAAGAGCTCAATGAGTTCTGCATTTTTATCAAAACCCGCGGCCAGTCCAATGGGGTGTGTAAACTCTAAGCCCGCCACCTGCACAGACTTGATTGCACCAAACTCTTCATACTGCATTTCGAATTTTTTATAAAACTTCATCGATTGCAAACGCTTGCCCACTATAAAAGCTAGCTGGTGTGCTGACTCTGGCGGCAGAAGTAATAATAAAGACTGCAAGCGGTTAAACATTAGCTCTCAAAATAGTATACCGATAGTATGAAAACAAGTAGAATTGCACTATGGTAGAAGTAAGTATTCTCCCCATTTTTACAGATAATTATGTGTTTATTATACACAATAATACCCATGCCGTAATTGTAGACCCAGGAGAAGCTAAGCCAGTTGTTGATTTTTTAAATGAACGCAACTTAATACCGATCGCTATTTTTATCACTCACCATCACCCAGATCATATAGGTGGAATCAATGGTTTATTGCAAAAACAAAAGTTGCCAGTATATTGCTCTGAATATGATCAAAAACGCATCCCTTTTGCCGATCACTTTTTAAAAGATGGCGACTCTCTTGAGTTTCTTGGATTAAAGTTTAATATTTTAGATATTAAGGGACATACCTTAGGCCACATTGCATATTACTCTCGTGATAAAAACTGGCTCTTTAGTGGCGACACTGTATTTGGTTTAGGTTGTGGCCGTTTGTTTGAAGGCAGCCATAAAGAAATGTGGGATTCACTGCAAAAAATTAAAGCCTTACCTAGCGACACACAAATCTTTTTTACCCACGAATATACACTGGCAAACTTAAAATTTAGTAAATCTATAGACACTAAAACTGATTGGACACAAGTTGAGACCAGTCTTAATAGTAAAAGAAAAAGTGATATACCCACTACGCCGTCATCATTATCTTTTGAGTTAACGTACAATTTATTTTTACAAGCTAAAACAGCAGAAGAGTTTAAAATCCTACGAGAAAGAAAGGATCAGTTTAATGGCTAACTCACACACATACAATTTAGAGGTAAAAGAACATCACCTAGACAGTTTTGGCCACGTAAACCATGCTGTGTATTTAGAAATTTGTGAAGAAGCCAGATGGCAATATTGCCTTGAAAATGGAATTAGCTTTGAAGACATTCATAGGGAAAAAATTGGGCCCATTATTTTAGAAGCGAATATAAAATATAAAAAAGAAATTAAAAATCGAGAGAAAATACAAATTTTAACTAGTTTTACCAAGGTAAGAAATACGATATTTACTATTCATCATACAGTTGTAAAAGAAGATGGTAAAATAGGCGCTGAAATTGAAATCAGCGCAGCTATTTGGGATATAAAACAAAGAAAAATTATATATCCGCCAGCGAACTGGCAAAAAATATTATTGTAGAGCCGTTGGATTAGCCTCGATCTTTGCCGATTCACGAAGAGCTTGCAACCATCTGCGGATTACCATTTGGCTCTGCATATTTTGCGGACCTTCAGGCTTCACTGCATCTAGTTTTTTAGCTTTTTCTCGTCCACCAAATTTAACCACATAATAATCATGGCCGTTTTGCAAGACCTTACTTACATATGGCTTATCTGCTGTTAACTTCAGTGACTCCTCAACTAAACCACTTACTTGACCAAGTGGCCCAAGGTTTTCTGCGGCTAGATCAAACTTTGCCGAATCAACCCACTTCAGTTTTAATGAGCTAACCAGTTTTTCCGCCTCAGTTGCATTCCCCTCTTTAAGAAATCCATCTAGTTTTTTAATAGTAGATTCAACCTGCTGCTCTTTTATCCATCTCTCTGATAGCGCTAGCTTTGCTTCTTCGAAAGAAGTGGTTTTAGCTTCGACTTTATCTTGAACTAAAAGTAGGTGGTATCCAAACTCGGTTCGTATTGGCTGGCTTACGCTGCCTGTGTCTAGCTGAAAAGCTGCATTTTCAAATTCTTTAACCATGGCACCTTTAGAGATATAGCCCAAACTTCCGCCCTCAGCTTTTGAACCAGGATCAGTAGAGTGTTTTTTTGCCATGGCTGCAAAGTTTTGAGGTGTAGTCTCGTTACGAATTTTTTCAATTTCTTCTTTAGCTGCGTCCCAGTTGTCATCTTTAGGCTGAATCAAAATATGGCTTACCTTCACTTTTTCTTCTTGCTGATATAGCTTTTGGTTAAGTGCGTATAAATCCTTAAGTTTGCTTTCCATTTCTTTATCACTGGCAACACTTTGTATTTGAGTCTGGCTAGCCGTAGCTGAGGTTGCCAATAGGTCTTTATTGATTGATATGTATTTAACTTGCAAAAGAACAGACCCAGCCTCTTCTTCTTTCTTTTTTTGCAAACTAGACTCTACAATAGATCTACGAAATAAATCATTCACCTTAGATTCAGACAATTCTTTGCGCAGTTGACCCTCAAACTGTGCAGCAGTCATACGTTGATTACGTAAAAAATAGTCATACGCATCTTTACTAAACATACCATTTTGCTGAAAGTAAGGAAGACTAAGGATTGTGTGCACCAGCTCATCTTTAGTTACATGTAAGCCAGATTTAGTAGCTGCTTGCGACATTAGCTCTTGTGAAACCAATGACTGCAAAGCTTGCATGGTAGCTTGTTGTCGCTGTTCAATGGTGTTGCCGTAGTCTTTTCCGTAAAACATCGAATTTACGCGAATGACTTGGTCTGTGGCCATTTTAAGCTCAGTTATGCTAATAATCGAATCATTTACACTAGCTGCATAGCCTGAGTTACCTTGAGAGCTACCAAAGTTAGCATCAGACATGAATACGAAGACTATACAGATCATTCCCAAGATGATGTAGACTAATAATGATTTACGGCGTTTTGGGTTGGTAAATATATCGAACATTCTTCCTCCAAGTGAAGCCTTTGCATTTCACAAAAATTACACCAAAAGAGCAAGTGAATTGCCCGCTAACGCAAAGAGCAAAGACTTTCTTTCCATTCATAAAAAACGTTAACTATAGGTATAGGAGAAACAACTTGAATTTCTTTCGCTTTGATCTCAAAAAATTATTTATTTTTGCGCTGCTTATTTTACTACCTGTATTCTCGCTTAGCTTATTAAAGCCAGGTGATAGGCTATGGATTTTTAGACCCTTAGGAAACGTCACCGGTTTTGTACAAAGCCTGTTTGTAAGTTTCTCTGAAACTATCCAAGACACCACAGGTAAATACTTATACCTAATTGACGTCAATAAAGAGATAGCCTCTTTAAAAAATGAAAATGCAAAACTAAAAGCCGAAGTGATGCGCTTTACTGAAATCGAAAAAGAAAATACTCGCTTAAATAATATTCTACAATTTACTCAAGGCGCTGACATGACATTAATTTCTGCCCAGGTCATAGGGATAGACATTTTTGCCGAGCGTTCCAGTATAAGAATCAACCGAGGCACTAAAGATGGAGTTCAAAAAGGACAGGCTGTTATTACAAAAGAAGCAGCTGTTGGTTATATACTAGAAGCTAATGATACAACATCTCTTATCTTGGTACTGACAGATCGTTACGCAGTTATTGATGCTATCATTCAAAATTCTCGCGCTAGAGGTATTGTCGAGGGTAGCGGGTCTGACTCATGTCTGTTAAAATATCTACAGCGTTCAGACGAAGTACAGATAGGCGATATCGTTGTTACCAGTGGTTTAGATAATATCTTTCCAAAAGGTTTGCCCATTGCTCGTGTAAAAAATGTCTCTCGGCGTAAATCAGAGATTAGTCCAACCATCGAGCTAATGCCAATAGTAGATGTGAGTCGGCTTGACGAGGTTTTTGTTGTTCACACGGTTGTTAACCCAACTGCTGAGGCCAATTTACAATGACAGAAAACCGGTCTCTCTATTTAAATATACTATTGCACTTTTTATTTTTGTGGGTTTTGACAGCCATTCAAAGCGGGTTGTGGTATAAACTATTGGGTGGTTTTCCGCCGCCATTTTTTTGGGTACTTTTTTTATCCTATATTTCAATCTACAGAAAAGCGAAAGATCTAATTCTTTTAGGCATCGTAGGATTTTTTCTTTTGATGCATTTTACAATTGCACCATATGCGCTGGTATTCCTGATTTCATTTATTCTTATTCTGCTTTTACAAAAAGCTAAGCATCGAGTTTTTTGGCCTGGCCCCACCTACTACTTAGCAGCCAGCTCTGTCGCAAGTTTAGCTTTTATAATATTGTATTACTTTATCTCCTGGAGTTTTGAAGAAGCAGGTTTTGCTAAAGTTCGCTGGTTGTTCTTATTTTTACAATGGCTTTTGACCACTCTGATTTCACCATTTCTATATTTTCTATATCAATATATAGATAAGTGGACAGGTAAAGAGCAGATCATACCAATGGAAGACATGCTATGAATTGGCGCGTAAGCACTCCTCAAGATGAAGTTAAAGAGTATAGCGACAGATATAAATTTATATATATCCTACTTGCCGTCTCATTAGGAATTTTTTTAATGCGTCTTTGGTATTTACAAATTTTCAGAGGCACGGAGTTTCGCTATTATTCTGAACAGAACTTAATTAAATTTCAAAAAATGATGGCGCCTCGTGGACGCATACTTGATCGCAATGGCGTAGTCTTAGTAGACAACTATCCAGGTTTTGAGGCCACTATTACCCCGCAATACGTACAAGACTTAGAAGGAACCGCTCTTGCTGTATCTAAAATTTTAAATATTCCAGATAAACATATAGTCCGTCTTGTACAAAAAGGCGCAAAAGAAGAGGGTCGCTATCGGTCTGTGCGCATTAAAGAAAATCTGACACGTGATGAGGTGGCAAGAGTTGAACGAATTCGCCTAGATTACCCTGGCCTTGACGTAAATATGTTTATCAAGCGCTCTTATCCTTACCATGAGATCGGCGCGCAGCTTTTAGGTTATGTGGCCGAGATTTCTAGGTCACAACTACCTGTATTAAACAGAAAGCTTCCAGACGATAAAAAATTCAAGCAAGGTGATATACTTGGAAAATCAGGAATTGAGCAAACATACGACGACGGTTTAAGAGGAATTGACGGGCTAAGTTTCGTACAAGTAGATGCAAGAGGAAGAATTGCAAATATAAAAGATAGTGGGCTACTAACTGCCCTACCTTCAAAACAAGAACCAACTCCAGGAAATAACTTAAAACTAACAATAGATGCTGACTTACAAAATGCTGCATACAAAGCATTTCAAGACAAAGAGTTCATTGGTGGACTGGTCGCTATTGACCCTAATAATGGAGAAATCTTATCTTGGATTAGCGCACCTTCTTATGACCCAAATACATTTTCAACGGGCATCTCGCAAAAATTATGGGCTGAACTGACTAACGATCCATTTAAGCCATTAAGAAATAAAGTGATTCAAGATCACTACGCCCCAGGCTCTACATTTAAAACATTTGTAGCTTTAGCGGCCTTACAAGAAAAGATTATTACTTCTAACACCACTGAGTATTGCCCCGGTTACATTCAGTTCGGTAGAAAACGATACCATTGCTGGTCAAGATCAGGTCACGGGAATGTTAATATTTATCAAGCGCTCGAGCAATCTTGTAACGTATTTTTTTATAAGCTTGGGATAAAACTAGGAATAGACAACATAGCAAAATACGCCTCTGCACTTGGTATTGGTAAAAAAACTGACGTTGAAGTTAAAAACGAAGTCTCTGGCCTGATGCCTACTACTAAATGGAAAGAAGATCAGTTCGGAGAGCCGTGGCAACCAGGAGAGAACTTAAGTAATGCTATTGGACAAGGGTTTGTCCTTACAACTCCACTACAGTTAGCCTTAGCGTATGGCAGCATAGGTGCCGAGGGTCCTTACTACAAGCCTCACATTATACGAGAAGTTTTAGATCCTGATGAAAAAGTTATCAGAGAAGTAAAACCTGAGCTCGTAATGGACTCATCTCAGCCAGGTCCTGACGGAAAACCTTTGATTTCAAAAAGTACATTTAAAATCATCAAAGACTCTTTATTTAAAGTTACTAACGGTGAAAGAGGAACTGCTAAGTGGTATAAAATCCCTGGAATAGAGTACGCCGGTAAAACTGGGACCGTACAAAACTTTGGCCTATCTGCAGATCAAATTTATACTAAGTGTGAAACCAGACCTCTTAGACAAAGACATCATGGTTGGTTTGTTGCCTATGCTCCGGCCGACAATCCTAAGATTGCCATTGCGGTTCTTGCTGAACATGCCTGTCATGGCTCAAGCGCAGCTCCAGTGGTAAGAGATGTGATGCTGGCTTATTTTAAAAAATACCACCCTGAACTACTCGAAACGAAAGAGCTACATAAAATTGTTGCTCCTAAGGCTACGCCTCAACCCAACATTGAGGAATAGGAATACATATGCAAATAGAATCCAGAACCATCTTTAAGCGCTTCGACATTAACTTTGCACTAATTATTTTAGCACTTAATATTATAGGCCTTATCAATGTTTATAGTGCGACCCATGATCACGGAGAGTTTAGTCGTACCTTCGCGATGCAAGTGGTGTGGATCATATTAGGTTGGATATTTTTTTTAGCCCTGAGTTTTATGGATTATAAGTTTTTAAGTAAACTCGCAATTCCTTTCTGGCTCTTTAATATTGTTATGCTAATCCTCGTAACCTTTAAGGGAAAAACCGTTTACGGAGCAAAGCGTTGGCTAGATTTAGGCTTCTTTGCCTATCAACCCTCTGAGACTATGAAACTAGCAATGGTTTTAATTTTAGCTACCATCTTGCAAAAAAAGAATTCTATTCAAGGTTTAGGGTTTAGAGATTTAATTGTCCCCATGTTTTTTACCGCTATACCATTTTTCATCATCGTTAAACAACCAGATCTTGGAACAGGGTTAATGTTGGCAGCCATATCTGTCAGCATGGTCTTATTTGCAAAAATTCGCAAAGGCCCCCTTATCACAGCCATTGTTGCTGTTATGATAGCCCTGCCGGCGGTGTGGTCCTTTGGCTTAAAGCCCTATCAAAAGGATCGTGTATTTACTTTCTTAGATCCAGGCAGAGATCCTAGAGGAGCAGGCTATAACAGTATTCAGTCAAAAATTGCAGTGGGAAGCGGGGAAACTTTTGGCAAAGGTTTTTTAAAAGGAACACAGGCTCAGTTTGATTTTTTACCTGAACGACATACAGATTTTATCTACAGTGTATTGAGTGAAGAACATGGTTTTATAGGAAGCGTATTCACACTACTCTTATTTATGGTCTTATTCATTATGTGCATCCGAATCGCCACTAATGCTAGGGATAAGTTTGGAGCCCTACTAGTTATAGGTTTTTCTAGTTATATATTTTGGCATATGTTTGTAAATATAGGAATGGTTTGCGGACTGTTACCAATTGTGGGTGTACCACTTCCGCTCATTTCTTATGGTGGAACTGGTATGCTCTCTATTATGATTGGCCTTGGAGCTATATCCTCGGTGTCATACAGACGCTATTTATTTTAATGTAACAACGATCTCTTTTTACTGAAAAGTGTGATTACAACAATTCCTACGGCCACAAGATACCATGTGGCTAAATAACTTGGTGACATAAATACCTCAGCATTAGCTGCATCAGGCTTTCTCATCACTATAAATACTAATAGATACACTAATGGCGGAAGTGCAATGCTAACAAGTGGCTTAGTACGCAAAACCCTCATTTCAGCACGACTTAATACAAACACACTTATTAAAGAGGACGCTCCGATAAAAATACTTGCACAAAGGGCCGCACATGCCCAATCTCCATAAGCCATTACAGAGTGTATAAAATGATGTCCACTCATCTTTGTAAGGCTCACACCAAATTGCGGGCATACAAAAAGAGTCGCAACACCAGCTACCAGTTGGCTCAAAATAAACTTTTGAAATGTAGTAGAAAATGCTGGCTCTAAGTCTTTTTTAATTTGCTGCAGCACTTTTGATGTAAGAGATAAAGGAGCTCTAATGCTAGAGTTCATAAAATCTGTAAATTGTGCAAACCACTTACGCTTCATTTTTTTCTCCTAGGACCAATTTTCTTAATTTAATTACTCCCCTGCTTACAATCTTCCTTACATTAGATTCTTTTATATTTAATTTTTTAGCTATTTCTTCAAAGTCCAAGTCTTCAATGTATCTAAGTTCAATCATCTGCTTATAATTTTCTGGTAAACTTTCAATCATCGCTTTGATATCCCACTTTTCATCATCAACCTTTACTTCTTCTGACAATGTATCCACTACGATCTCTATTTTATCCATGGGGATGTCTTTTTTTAGCCGGTACCAGTCTATCAACACATTTCTAGAAATCGTAAACAACCATGGGGCAAACAGTAAACTAGGGTCATATTTCTCCCTGTTTTCATGCAATTTTAAAAATATCTTTTGGTACAAATCCTCGACTACATCGTTTGTATTAAGCCGCTTCTTTAAATACGCGTAAACCCTTGAAGTATACCTACTATATAGCTCTTCAAAAGCCTGCAAATTACCATTTTGATACAGTACCATCAATTTTTCATCAGTTTGCAAACGTACGTCCTGTTACAAGTTACTACGGAACAGCCTTTTAAATTGTGACATGTCACAAAATAAATTTTAGCCCGTATAAAGGGTAGAAACAACACGGGAATGATATGACTAAAAAAATATTGCTACTTTTATTACTACTGACCCCCCATTTAGGCTATGCCCACCCGGTAAGTTATGAGGGCTCATTTATGCTGGGCAGTCAAAATTCTAACGATATGGGAAGGCAACTTATTATATACTCTCAAAAGTATTGGTTGGGGTACGGGGCTAGCTTTAATCGTTTTGAAGACGACCAGGTATATGCGTCCCAACTTAGTCTATTGGCTAAACGTTGGAACTTACCCGCAGCTCAAGCCAATATCTATGTATTTGGTGGCTATGGGATGTTAGAGCAAGAAGACAAACGAACCAGTGGGATTGCACATTATGGAACGCAAATAGACTATGAAACCAGAGAAATATTTACTGCTTTTAAATACCATAGGTTTGATAATTATGATGAATTCAACAGAGATAACTATGCGGTACAAGCAGGCTTTGCCCCATTTTTAGCAGATTACAACGACCTAAATGTATGGCTTATCGGTGAGCTAGCTTACCACCCAGATACTCTACGAAATGGAGTGGGCGCAGTACTATTACGATTCTTTTACAAAAATGTATATTGGGAAATGGGCTCCTCTTTTGAGGGAGGACCAATATTTAACTTTATGTTGCACTATAACCCTTAGGGAGGAAAAATGAATTCATTTATTTTATTACTAATAAGTCAGCTCACTTTCGCAGGACAAATTCATGTCGGTGTAAATGGGATGGTCTGTGCGTTTTGCGCAAACGGAATAGAGAAAACGTTTAAAAAAGAAGCTTCCGTTGAAAAGGTAGATGTGGACTTAGAAAAAAAGATAGTTAGCATTACAACCAAAAAAGATAAAGATATCTCAGATGATCATTTAAAAGAATTAATCACAAAAGCGGGCTATACTATTACAACGATTCATCGAGAAAAATAAAGGACGAACAATATGAAAAAAGCGCTACACTTTTTTAATTTGTTTTCTAGCACAGCAACACTTATTTGCTGTGCTATTCCGGCCCTTCTTGTTGTACTGGGATTAGGTGCGACGCTGGCGAGCTTCCTAACTTATTTTCCTCAACTTATCTGGCTTTCAGAACATAAGGTCTTGGTTTTTGCGATATCAGGAACATTACTCTTAGCTTCACATGTTGTGCAGTTTTACACTAAACCCTTAGACTGCCCTATAGATGAAAAAGGCGTAGCATGCAAAGAGACCAGAGGTAGTTCAAAAATCATACTCTGGCTTGCCACCCTAATTTGGATGATAGGCTTTGGTTTTGCTTATATCTTACCTTTATTGGATTTGTAGCGCCCACAGACTGAGCGCTACATTTATTACTACTCTACGGCAATCGCTGCTTTTACTGCCGCGTACACATCGATAATTCCATACCCAAACGTGTTGTTAGGAACGGCATTAACATCTTCACCGCAAGATACACTTGCTGCAGTTGCTCTTGCCGTTTGATAAATCAAATCTCTAGTTTTTGCCACTTGCCCAATTAACTTTGGATTTGCTGACCACATAAGGGCTACTTGTCCAGCCACATGAGGACCAGCCATGGATGTTCCACTCCAACCAAACTGTGCATAACCACCTCCTGGAATCGAAGATCTAATATTTACACCAGGCGCTGCTACTCCTGGTCCAATAGCTCCATCAAAAGCAGAGGGACCGCGACTAGAAAAACCAGCTATCTGTCCTGTCTGGTGATTCATAGCTCCAACAGACAATATGTTAGCTGAATTATGTGCTGGAGCATCCTTGATGGTGCCACAACCAGAACCAGAGTTACCCGCAGAAACTACTACCATAATACCTGATTCCTCAAGGGCCTTAAGAACAGGAATAAACTCATCCCCTTCACAACCTTCACTCGGAGGACAACCCCACGAGTTATTAATTACGTTTGGTGCTTTTGTAGTATCTCCGTCTGTCATTGCATTTCCGCCGATTGGATACGGAGCCAAAAAGAACTCAAAGCACTCAATATAAGTTGCTGGTGTTCCATCTCCTGCGTCCATATTTCTACAAGCGATCCATTTAGCTTCAGGCGCTAAACCGATTTGATTATTGGCTCCATCAGCACCAACTATAGTTCCCATCGTATGACTGCCATGTTGATTGTCATCACAAGGGCTAGTAACATTACTACCGCAAGAGTTACTGCCACGGTTCGAGTGTACCGAATCATGCCAATTGTAGTTGTGATCCACTCCGCTAGTCATCGATCCACGATACTGAAGTATCAATGCTGGATGATTCCATTGCACACCAGTGTCCTGACCTGCAACCACAACTCCTTGCCCCTTAACGCCAAGTTCATTCCAAACTCTATCAGCCTTTACGTAGGTGATACTTGATTCGACAGTCGTTATATCTTCAATTATTTTGGCGATACTTGGTTGTAAATCATCGTGTTTAATAGATGGATTGTAAGATACTTTTCTTACATCAGATCTCATAGATAGTTCATTGATTAAACTGCTGTCGGCAGAGTCGATGGCAATTGCGTTAGTAACGTAAAACGCTTTATAAAATATATTTTTGGCATCTAAGAGCTCACGAATTGAAACTTGTGACTGAAGAGCTGTCACTCTTAATAAATTATAAACCTGTTTATGTTTTTCACTGATTGTTAGACCTGCAGAGATTGTATTTAAATCCGCAGTCTCTTTCATGTAAACCAGCACAGGTATTTCAACAAATGCTTTTGCCGACATTTTATTTAATAAATGAGGCTGTATTTTTGTAGCATTCCCTTGAGCAGCCATCACAACCGATGTGATGAGTAAAATTAATATATTCATAGATCCCTCCGTAGTAGTAAAATTAAATGTCGGTATTAAGCTTTGTGCAATACATGTTCTGATCGCAGAGCGTCTGAAATTCTTACATTACCTGAAATCAGCTAAGATTCTTTTGTCTATTCAATTTATAATGAATAAGACTAAGTTATGGCTACAATAACAATTATTCTATGGCACTTACTGATCTCTACATCAATGGCTGATAGCGCTACATTGAACCAAAAAGATTTCTTACAAGCTCTTACAAATTCACAACCATCAAAACACGCAAGTGTAGAAATTAAAAAATACAATTATTTATTCATCGCAGGGTTTTTAAATGAGTTCTTACCGGCTTACTTTAGTGAGAACATTGAATACCTGCACCAAGCCGGCACTGATAAAGAGCAGATTCATATTTATTACCCACCATCTAACGGAAGTTTGTATCAAAATTCCGACGCCATCGCAGCAGAACTAAAAAGACTTAACAAAAATTCTCAAAAACCCTGGATTATTATCGCTCACAGTAAAGGTGGCTTTGAAGCACTTTTATTTGCTAGCAAACATACAAGCCTTTTTTTAGAATCCGTTAAGAGACTTTATATTGTACAGGCAGCCTTTGGAAGCCCCGTATCTGATTATGCAAACGGAGAAGGGCAAGCCATTGACTCAAATTTAGGATTGATAGCTACATGGAACTGTAATTTTGCACTTGGGGTTAGATACTTATTAGACAGCAAGATCAATCGAGGCATTTACGCTCTTACAACAAATCAGGCGCAAAGAACACTTAGGCATATGTGGCAATACTACGATGGAAATATTAAAAAAATTAGATCTAAGATTTCTTATGTAATCAGTAAAAGCCCAGCTTATAAAACATCATACTTACTGTATTGTCCAAGCCACTACTTAGAAACGTATTACTCAGAAAATGATGGCCTAATTTTGCATGATGAGCAGTGGGTACCAGACACGGGTACTTTATGGGCAGATCTTGAAATTGATCATACCGATACTTTTTTGTCTTTTCCAATAAGTAATACCTTCTCTAACTATCGAAATGCATTTATGAAACTCTTAATTGAAGATCTTTAGAACCTATCAACATCATAATCAATAGGCGTGGTATCCGCGTCAGCTTCTACAGTAAATGAAATACGACCGATCTCTCTCCCATCTCCTGTACTAATAATTACTTTCCAATCACCTAGTTGATAGTTTTTCTTGACCCCGTAGCCTCTAAAGCCCTCGGCCCTTCCGCCGCTAATAGTAAGAGGAATCGCGTCCCACTTTACCCAGCCTTGTTTGGGATCATCAAAATACCAATTAATAAGAATGCGGTCCCTAATACTAATCGGCGAAAATATTGTGGCAAATGCTATGACCTCATCCCCTGGACGGGCCAAAAAGGTTTGCGCACCATTTTGCCAGAATTTCCAACTGGGTCTATGATAAGACAATAAGTACTCTCCATTTACCTTTTCGACCTTATGGTAAATGCCAATATACTGCAGGGAAAGCGGCACAGGAGGTACCAAGCCTAAGCCGTATAAATTTGTGTACATAATAAAAGTAATAAGCGCTGGATACATAAAGACAAACTTTATTTTTTTAACAAGCTCATCTGGTTGCCCTCGCTTGATAAGCACAAACATTCCATAAGTAACAAGAAGTCCCAAAATCATAGACAGTAAAAATGGTACCCAGCTAACCACTCCAAATACTAGAGGCAAATACACAGCAAAAAAACTTCCCACACAAAGAGAAAATAAAACCGTTCTAAGGCGTAAGCCTAAGTTTTGCATATAAGGAATTTCATTTAAAACCAAAAGTCCCACAATAATTAATATAAAGACAAATGATGCTAATAAAGACGCGCTTTTTAAAAAAAACAGCGTGTACACACTCAATAAGCTTCCCAATAAAAAGTGCACAATCAGAACTTTATACTTCCATACTTTTTTAAAGCGTTCTGAAAAAAGAGTCCCTAACACGTCTTCTTTAACTTCAAGAAGCAAAAACACTCCTAATAGGGTTAAGTAGACAGCTTGTTGTGTGATATTCAAAAAATCGTCTACATTGCCAAGAGTAAAGATATCAAAAAAGAAACCACTAAAAAAAACACTTATATCAAAATATTTTTGATGCTTTTCGTAATATGACTTTGCCCTTTGGACTCTATCCCCTAATACCATAATCAACCTCTATATATTGTATATAGTATGAAGAACTTAGGTCGAAAGGGAAATGATTTTCTAAAATGCATATACCGCAATTCAAAAGAGCGTCCTTGCGTTGTATTTAGATTACAGGTAAGCCTAAAAGCGATGAAACTATATTTGGCACCTATGGAC
>JBBKWS010000059.1:0-18232 GCA_037969075.1 Bdellovibrionales bacterium
TTAAGCCACTGATTTTTGTATGGGGTAAAGACTTTATAGTAATCATCTGTTTGTGTCTTAACTTCATTGGCTTCAAAAATTACCGCATCTTTATAAGAGTGCAAATCAATACCATTTTCTTTTAACTTGGATTTTACAGCTTGGTCGCGATCTTTTGCATACTTCTCGTAGTCTCGGTTTATAAAAACCGCCTGCGCCTCAATGGCACTGGCAAGCTTTGGTATTTCAATTTTTGGGTCACCGTAAAGAATGATAAGATCTGAACCCTTCTTTAATAAAAAATCTTTTATTTCTTGTAGGCATTCTTGGATAAAAGTAAGTCTTCGATCGTTTTTATCTAGAGAAGATAAAATGTTTTTATCGAATACAAAAACAGGATAGACTTCGTCGCTGACATAAGCCGCATGCGCCAAAGCATTGTTGTCATCTAGGCGCAGGTCTCGGCGGAACCACATGATTGATTTTTTATAGGAAGGAATGCTCATAGATGGTTTAATACACGCCAAAAGAAAATTTCAGAAAATTTCTTTCTAAGGTGACTGTCTCTTATTTGCCTTGTAGACAACCTCTCTATCGGTATATGTATTGTATTATTAATCAAACCCAGCCATTCATTTTCATTCACCGGACGAATTTCAAAAAACATATCGTAATCTTCTACCGCATAACTTGCCGGCAAAGATGAAATTTGAAAGAAGTCAAAATCAAGCCCTTTTATCAGAGGTAGAAGTCTCTCTCCAAAATAACCATGTGATGCGGCATCGACAAAAAGAACCTTTTTATCTTTTACTTTATCAACAAATTCTTTTGCTTTATCAACATTACCTTTACCAACAATAGAGCCCTTAAATTCTTCTTCAACTTTCTCGGCGTACTGCGACCACTTGATACTATTTAGTGGACTTACATCTACTCGTAATTCGATAAAGGGTTGGTGAATTCTGTATTCTGCTGTGAATGGACTTCCTTTAAAAATTTCTTGGGCACGCGATGAGACTTCAGATTCTGGAAAGCCAATGATCTGATATCTCTCTAACTGGATTTTATTTAACGAGATGCCTTTTAATTTTTCATGAATATAGTTTGTCCAGCAAGACTCAATCTCTGCCCACGGGCCCGGTACTGCAAAGATATCTTTATTCGATTGATTTAAGTGAAACCCATCCGCTGTACCCACATCACTTTTCATTACCTTACTACCCGTAGGAAACTGCGCTTGCTTAATATGGTTAAGTGTAAACTGTACGCCACGCTTTTGAATCTTTTGCTTTAATTCTTTTAACACGATGTCATCTTGATGAAGTGAAACATTCATGAACTTTGCAATCGCTTCACGAGTAAGATCATCCTCGGTGGGCCCTAGGCCACCACAGACAAAAATAATATCTGTCTTATCCGATAGATACCTTAATGCACTCACTATTTCTTGGATGTCATCAGCAACTACCAAGTGATAAGCTATTCGCAAGTTGTAATCTAAAGCTTTTTCTGAAATTTGCGCCGCATTTTTATTAATAATCTGGCCTAGCAATAACTCATTTCCAATAGCTAATACACTTGCTTGTTTTTTAGTTTCCATTCTTCCTCACGCTTAAAATCTCGTCCAATGACAGTAAGTCTTCGATGTGTTTTACGCGACTACCATACGTACTAATATCTACAAGTGGAGCCCCTTTACCAGTTATCAAAATAGTCGCATCGGATTGGGCTGTCTGAAGATATTGATCTATGTACTCGTTAAAAGTCAATTTTTCATATCCTAAGTTTTGTGATCCGCACCCTAAAATTACATAGTCAAAATCAATCGCATCCGTAACTTCTACTAGTGATTTTAAAGGCAGATTGGTGCCGAGATAATAAGACTTTATGTCATTCGCAATACAAAGCACATGGGATAAAATAATGGCAATCTCATGCACGTCACCTTCGGGACTAGCAAGAGCAATTCGCGGAGCCTCTTCATTGGTAACAGGAGTGATTAAAAAACTAATTTGATCACGAACAACTGCAAATAAAAGATGCTCTTGCGCAATATTTAATTTTAATTCTAGCACTAGCCTATTCACCGTATTAAAAAGTGGTGATATCACCTTAAGAATAAAGTCTTTCGATGACATCTGAATACGATATTTATTAAGCTGTTGGTGAATCATGTCTACATCGTATTGATACAAGCAATCTATCGTTTCAGAAATAATAGTCTGAACCTCTTCATCGTTAATAACTGTAGAGCTCTTTTTTGATGCATCCTCAACCTTACTTTCTAACTTAGAAGTTAGGCTGTGATCTTGCTCAATAATGGTTAGCTCATTCAATGTTAAATTAGCAATGCGTCCTATCGGCATACCCATTTTATTCAAGTGTTTTAACTTTTTAAGCTTTTCAACATCTTCAATAGAGTATGTGCGCTGGCCCGAAGGACTACGCTCGGGCTGTAGAGCATTATATCTTCTTTCCCATGCACGAATCGTGTGTACATTCATACCAACAATTTTAGCTAAGCCGCTAATATTTAAAATACCCATGAATACTCCTTTGTTAAGTTTCCT
Organism: Bdellovibrionales bacterium; assembly: GCA_037969075.1. Lineage (GTDB taxonomy): Bacteria > Bdellovibrionota > Bdellovibrionia > Bdellovibrionales > UBA840 > JAGRAL01. The sequence goes on from JBBKWS010000059.1 coordinate 2,550, forward strand.
CAGTATTTCTTAGTTTTGTGGACAAGCTTTTCGTAGTTAACTATAGTTGAGTCCTACAAACAAAAAGGGCTACATGAACTATCTACTTACGGGCGCCACAGGATTTCTGGGACAAAACCTTTGCAATCATTATACTAAAGATCTAGCTAAGCTACGCATCTTAAGCCGGCATGCTAGACAATCTTTAGACAAATTCCCATATAATGCTCAATTTATCGACTGGGACCATGTCAGTGCCACTATATCGGCAGATGACCTTAACTGTGATGCGGTGATTCATCTTGCAGGTGAAAATATTGCAGGAAAGCGCTGGACCAAAGCACAAAAGAAGAAGCTCTGGGAATCCCGAATTAAGAGCACAACCGCCTTGGTAGAATCTATTTTAAAAGCACCCATCAAACCCAAGGTATTCATTTGCGCCTCCGCTGTAGGATTTTACGGTGATCGCTGGCAAGAGGATTTAGATGAAACCTCCCCTGCTGGTGAGGGTTTTTTAGCTGAACTTTGTGCAAAATGGGAAAGTGTTTGTGAGCCACTCGAAAGCGTTGGTGTCCGTGTAATTAATGTTAGAAGTGGTTTAGTTTTAGGCCTCAACGACGGGGCTCTAAAAGAGCTGGTAAAATTTTCTGACCTAGGAGTGCTTGGAAATATAGGTAGCGGCAATCAATGGATGAGCTGGATTCATGTTGAAGATTGGGTAAATGCAATTCAGCATTGTATTTCTAACTCTAATATTTCTGGGCCAGTAAACTTTGTTTCTCCTAGTCCTATACAACACAAGAATTTTATTAAAATACTATCAAGTCATTTGAACAGAGCTCCTTTTTTACCTCTACCAGCGACAGTGGCGAAAATTGTATTGGGAGAAATGGCAGGTTTGTTTTTAGATAGTCAAAAAGTGTACCCAACAAAACTGCTAAGCAGTGGGTTTACTTTTAATTTTAAAACTTTTGATAGCGCACTTCAAAACTTATATCCAAACTGTGGACAAGAACACATTCTAGAAAGACAAATGTTTTTACCTGTTGAAGTTAAAGATGTATTTCCATTTTTCACAGATCCTTATAATCTAGAAAAAATCACGCCGCCTTTTTTAAACTTTAAAGTCGTAAGCACTAGCGACAAGGTTGTACAAAAAGGCACAACAATATCTTACAAATTGAAACTGCATGGACTGCCACTAAAATGGTTAACTAACATTGAGGACTTGGCTATCAACTCGCTATTTATTGATAACCAAACTAAGGGGCCATATAAACGTTGGCACCACACACACACTTTTATATCGCTACCGCATGGAACATTAATGCGGGACCGAGTGTTATATCGATTGCCCTTTGGTTGGTTAGGTAGATGTATCGCGCATTTTTATGCAACCAAAGATGTAAATAAGATCTTTGACTACAGGACTCTAGTTTTAAAAAAGAGGTTTAGCCAAACTAAGAATGCGGAGCACATCAACTTATGATTACTCAAAATAATGTGAACTCACTGGTGATCTAATTATATTATAATAGTGAAGTGCGTTATAATTTTATTACTGACACTCTATGGTTTCTTTTTAATGATGAGCCCATGAAAATACTTACTCTGCTATTCTCATTTTTTAGTTTTACGGCGCACGCCAAGACAGTAAAGATTTACTGTGAGCCTGATAGTAGCAGCTCAGCAAACTTTACTTTAGCTGCATCTTTAGAAATAGATGAATCAAATAGTATCGTAACTGATGTATTGGTTTCCTTTAAAGATACAGTGCAGGTCACACCATCACAGATTATAAATACCAAGGGCTACTTTCGTAGTATTGCCACCGAAACAAGTTATTCTTACCTATTTCCAATTCAAAATAATTCTGCAATTGTACATTTTATTTTACGTATCAATACTGATAAGCCGTCAGAAATCGAAACCAAACTAGATAAAAAATATCTATCTAATTGCAACTTTGTTGATTGATATACTCAAAAAAAATAGCCCCGCAGGGCTATTTGAATAGTTCTATATAAAACTAATAATTAATTGTAGATCGATCGTTTAACATTTGCTTTGGCCTGTTGTTCTTTGAATACCTTGCTTCAAACGCAGCAATTTGCTCTTTTGAAAACTCAATTGCAGTATTTAAAACAATCCAGTTCACACCTTCAGCACACGGTGGATGTGTCAAAGAACCCGCGTAATTATAAAGAGTAACTTTTGTCGGCATCAAAGCACTTAATAAAATGGGCTCTGAAATTTCTTTACTTGCACTTTTACCCTCTGGAAATGAAGAGATGATCTTTGCTGCAACTGGATTCTCTTTTCCTGCTTTAACAAAAACACTTACAATAGCATGAAAATCTTTGTCATTTTTATGAACAAACTGAATCTCTAGCGGAAATGCTTTACCTGACAAAGAGTGTTCACTGGGGCTATGAAAATCTACATTTTGTAAATTATAAACACTGGTTCTCATTTTAATAGAAGAACCATCAGTAGGTCTCAACCGCAGTATGTTACCAGTATCTTCAACTCTAATCGGAGTCGCTACATAGGAGGCGCTAAATGGGTTGTTTTTAGTAGGTTTTTGCCATTTTAAATTAACCGGAGATTGATGTTTCCCCTCTTTACACATTACAAAGCTAGGATCCAAGTCGCCCCAATATTGTGGAGCAAAAGCACCTGCATACGACCAGACTGCATCCACAGGACTTGCTGGTGCAACCACTGGTTGGTTTTGCGTTTCCGCAGGCATACCACTATCTTCAAGTGGAGGTGGGATATCTACCTTTTCTGTGCTTGAGCAACTAATAAGAAAGGTTAGAGCTACGGCCGAAATTAATATACGAATCATTCTGAACTCCTTTTATACTTTTATATGATCAAGTATAGAGCGAAAGATTTCATAGGCCAAAAGGTTTTTTGTATTGAGAGTTACTGCCCAAAGGTCGAGGACTAGGCCATTTGATTTAAAAAAGCGCGAGCCCGGTCCGTTTCAGGGTTTTTGAAAAACTTTTCAGGATCTCCCTCTTCGATAATTATTCCTGAATCAAAAAAGATAACCCGATCGGCAACTTTTTCGGCAAAATTCATTTCATGAGTAACAACAAGCATAGTCATGCCCGAACTCGCCAAATCCTTCATCACATTCAACACTTCATGTGTGATCTCAGGATCTAAAGAACTTGTAACCTCATCAAATAGCATAATCTGCGGATCAAGTGCCAGGGCCCTAGCGATTGCTACTCTTTGTTGCTGGCCACCAGAAAGTTGGTGTGGGTATTTATAGGCATGGGCTGATAAATCCACTTTCTTTAACAGCTCCTGCGCCTTCTCAATTGCTACATCTTTTTTGACATTTTTTACTTCAAAAGGAGCTAACGTAATATTGTCTATCACTGACATATGAGGAAACAGATTAAAGCTCTGAAAAACCATTCCAACTTTTCTTGTAACACTTTGATTACATGCATCCGGTAAAACCTTAATACCATCTACAGTAATCTCGCCTTGCTGAAATGTCTCAAGTCCATTGATCGTCCTAATAAAGCTAGATTTACCCGAACCTGAAGGGCCAATAATGGCAACCACTTCTTTCTTTTGAACTTCTAAAGATATTCCTTTTAACACTTCATGCTTGCCATAAGCTTTGTGTAAGTTTTTAATTGATATCATAAATACCTCTTAGCTAAGTAGGTAACTACGTTAATCATAAATGTTAAGAGTAGATATATCAGTGCGATAGTTGTTAATACTGGCACTGGCAGAAAAGTTTCACTAGATATTCTTTGTCCCGCCAACGTCAACTCTAAAAGTCCAATAGCAGAAGCAAGCGAGGAGTCTTTAGATAGCGCAATAATATTATTAATAAGAGGTGGTATCACTATACGTATAGCCTGCGGTAAAATAATAAACCGCATAGATTGCATTTTACTAAACCCAAGCGACTGCGAGGCTTCAAATTGTCCCTTAGGGATAGCATCAATCCCCGCTCTAATCACTTCAGCATTATAGGCCCCTACATTTAATGCAAGCGCCAAACAAGCTGCAGAGAACTCGTCTAATACTAAATATGGAATAATTTCTGGTAGCGCATAATACACAAATAAAATTTGAACTATAAGAGGTGTGCCCTGTAAGACCCAGACTAAGAATGAAGCCGGTAAATTAAAGACTTTATTTGTACTGTATTTACTAAGGCCCAATATAAAACCAATAAGTAGACCAAAAAAACCTGCTATCAGTGTTAAGTAAACAGTAGTTCTTGCGCCTTCAATAAAAAGATTTGCGCGTGAACCAATTGGTTCGGGCATGATGGGGATGACTATGAGTAAAAAAGCATAAGCAATAGCAATGCTTACAGTAATCCAAGCTAAAACCAGAAGTGATTTTAATCTTGAATCAATATATTTGAGACCCTTAGGCTGAACTGCTATGGACATTATTAATTACAGCGAATATCTTCAGAGTAATATTTTTCACTAATTGTTTTATAAACACCATTAGCTAAAATTTTCTTTAAACCTTCATTTAGTTTGGAAACTAAATCTTTATTCCCTTTAGCAACAGCCATAGCTACGCTTTCAGAAAATAGTAATTCGCCTGTTAATAATTTTAACTTTTTTGCATGTACTTGAATTGATTCTTTTGCAATAAACCTATCGGTCACTAATGCATCGACTCTTCCCGACATAAGGTTTTGAAATGAATCCGTATCCTTAGGATAAGTCTTAATATTTTTCACACCAGGTACTTTTTGTAGAGCTGTAAAGTATGTTGTCCCAACTTGTACAGCAATCGTTTTGCCAGCCAGGTCTTTAGCAGTAAGAGGCCCTCCAGCCTTGGTTACAATAATTCCACCTGTGCAATAATGTGGATCTGTAAACTCTACAGCCTTTGCACGCTCAGAAGTAATTCCATGAGATGCGATAACAACATCATATTTATTTTGATTCAAACCTATCAGTAATGAATCAAACCCATAAGTTTTCCAACTAACCTTTAATCCAAGTTCTTTGGCTACCGCATTGGCTACATCCACTTCAAAGCCCGTTAAATCTTTACCCTTAAAATAATTAAATGGGGCAAATGCACCCTCGGTTGCAATTTCGATGGTACCTGAGGATTTAATGTCTTTAAAATCTCTGGCTTCAGCTACAGAAAAAAATAGTATGGTCGCTAGTATGAATTTCATTATGGACTCCCCAAAAATTGATTCTCTGTTTTTACAAAGACTGTGTTAGTTCTGCAAGTAAAAACCATCATACAGAAAAAATATGCCTACTCAGACCCCGTAGCGCTTCTTAGCTGCCTCTAAGATTGGTGCTCGCCACTTATCCCGCAGACCCACCCAGTCAACTTTAGGGTTCCAGGCCTTTAACTTCATAAATAGGCCTATATTATTGCGGTCTAATAACACGAGTTCTTGCCTGGGTGAAGGACGGTTTTTCCAGGACACATCTGTTACAAAATCTCTAATCATGCCTAATGCATTGGGATATTCAGCTTGATATTCTCCGGGCAGAATATAAGGGGCATATATTTTTTTAACTAAATTAAAATGCGTTATAATAAAATCTTCAGAATCATCCGCCTGTAGCACATTCAAACTTCTTGCAGCCTTCATGTAAATTTGAATATTATCGACCTCTACAGAATATTGTAACATACAATAATCTTCGACAAAATCTGTATCAAAACTACGTACAGCCCCAAAATCCAACCAGATCATTTTATTAGGTGTAAATAAAAAATTCCCATTTTGAGGATCTGCATGTATTTTTTTTAAATGAAAGAAACAAAACATAAAGGATTCATATAAAAGAGCGCCTAACCTATCTTTTGTAGATTGATCATAGAGCATCGTATCTTCAAACGATTCACCCTCAACAAACTCCGTAACCAGTATCGTTTCGCTGCTTAAATCACTATAGACCTTGGGGATTTTAATACTAGAAAAATGTGGCTCTAATTGATATTTAAAAAATATTGTATGTCTTGCCTCTGTTAGATAATCACACTCTTCTAAAAGACAGCGTCTCAACTCAGCAATTAAATCATTTAAATTAGGCTTAGAGCTCATAAATAAACCCACAAACGAATCAATTTTATCAGCATTTTTCAAATCATTCTCTATGGCCGTAGCAATATTAGGATATTGTATTTTTACAGCAACCCATTCGTCTGAAGGTAGTTTTGCTCGATAAACCTGACCAATAGAAGCGGCAGCAATTGCTGTCTCATCAAAATAAGAGAAAACTTCTTTTGGTTTCTTTTTGAATTGAGTAAAAAATATATTTTCTACCACAGAATAATCTAAAGAAGGTGAATCTTTTTGCAAGGTCCTAAATAGATCAGAGATCTCTTTTGGAATTATGGCACCTTCAGTAATTGAAAGCATTTGCCCGAGCTTCATCCATCCGCCCTTTAACTCACCCATAGATTTTATAATCTCAGTCGCTGCCTGTATTTTTTCTACATTATCTTTTGTATTACGGACTTTATCATATACATAAGAAGCCGAGGCACTAGCAACTGCCTTACCAAGGGTAAATAAACGGGACGCGGATGAGGTTTTAAACTTTTTTGCCATTGGCCCTCAAGTATAGTGGATTTTTTTATAATTAAGTAGGCCTAAGGCAATGTGACCATAAAAATGAATATAATCTCTGTATAATTTGCTATGAATGTAGACCGTCATAGCAATTTAAGATACTTATCGTTACACTATAACCTCCAACTATTTACCCAGAGTGTAAGCATATGAAGATTTGGACATTAAATAAAGATGCCAACAAGCGATTCAAATACCAGCACCCATGGGTATTTTCGAATGAGCTAGCGCATAGTCCAAAGGGCATTGAGCCCGGAGACTTGTTAGAATTACACGGTGATCAGGGAGAGTTTTTAGCTTACGGTTACGGTCATCCAAATTCACTTATTTGCTTTAGAATCCTTAGTCGGAATCAGTCTGAGCTACCAGATCAGATGTGGGCACTTAAAAAATTAATTGCCGCACAAAGTTTACGCGTATTAACTGGTATGAATTTGGCCAGCCATAGGCTTATTTTTTCTGAAGCTGATGGTATACCAGGTTTGGTCATTGACCGTTTTATAACAAATGAAAACTCTAGTGTCTTTGTTGTACAACCACATACCGCTGGCGCAGACAGGCTCTTAGAAATACTACTTGAAGCACTACATGCTTTTGCCAAAGATCACTTGCAGATCACAAATTATTCTATCGTTGTGGCCAAAAACTCAACATCTAGGACGATGGAGGGATTGGAGGTAGAAGAGAAGGAATTAGTTTATGGAACTGCTAATTTAAACAACCAATGCATTTTACTACGCCACCTAGATAAAAATATTACTGTATGGGCAGATTTATTATCTGGTCAAAAAACCGGTTTCTTTTTAGATCAACAACAAAATGTGAATCACATTTTACCGCTCCTAAAAGGCTTTAATAAAAAGCAAGTGCGTATTTTGGATGTTTGTTGCTATGTAGGGCAATGGAGCTCGCACCTGGCTTACCATTTTAAGCAACTTGGCATTACAACACACTGTGATCTACTAGATAGCTCTAGCACTGCGCTTGAATTGGCGCATAAAAATGTGTCGCAATATTCTGAAAACGTAAACGCTATAAAAATGGATGTAATGCATGAATGGAAAAACATTACTTCTGAATATGATATTATAATTTGCGACCCACCCGCTTTCGTAAAAAAGAAAAAGGATTTAACTTTAGGGCTCAAGGCATATACCAAGCTAAACAAAGAAAGCCTATCGCATCTTAGTGATGGCGGACTTTTTGTATCATGCTCTTGCTCGGGCCTAGTGAATGAAGAAGATTTTTCTACCGCATTATCCAGGGCAAAACAATTGAGTCAGAAAAATCTGAAGTGGGTTTACAAAGGTGGCCATAGCCCCGATCACCCGTGGCTTCTAGAGTTTTCTCAAGGCTATTATTTAAAATGCTTGGCAGCGTATAATGTCTCTAACTGAAAAACCTATTTATTTAGTTCATATTGCGCCAATGCATTTGATAGAGAATCTTAAAGCAGAGTTAGGTGAAACTAAGTATACGCAAGAAGACTTACTATTTTTTATTCATGAAAAAATAAGTTCTAACTGGATCTGGCCCAACACAACATGGCTAGAGCCTAAAGTTTTAAAAATTGAATCCATTAAGGATGCAGCTAAAAAATTAAGGTCTACTTTTGCGGGCCCATGGATTTCTTATACACCTTACTTACATCGCAGAACAAAATTGATTGAAGAAAATATCAAAGTTCATAAAATGAAGCGCTACGACTATCTAGATACTGCAACACCTTTTGCTGAGTGGATGTTGCTTGATGAAAATACAATTCTTTATTCATTAAATAACACTGGTAAAACCCCAATGGGACAAATTGAGTTCAATGAAGACAAAGACTCCCCTCCTTCAAGAGCGTATTTAAAGTTATGGGAAACATTTACCTTCCACATTAAACCACCATTAAAGTCGGATATTGTTATGGATTTAGGAGCTTGTCCTGGTGGCTGGACTTGGGTTCTAAAAAATCATGCTAAGCAGGTTATCAGTGTAGACAAAGCGCCATTAGATAAAAAAATATTAGCAGTACCAAATGTTAGTTATTTATCACAAGATGCGTTTAAATTGCGAAAAGAAGATGTGCAAGGAGTCAGTTGGTTGTTTTCTGATATAGCCTGTTATCCAGATAAATTATTAGAACTGATTCAGTATTGGTTAACGGTTGATGAAATTAAAAACTTTGTTTGCACTGTTAAATTACAAGATCGCTTTAAACCCGAGCAAGTACAGGCTATTCAAAATATTGAAGGGTCTAAGCTCTTTCACTTGTATCAAAACAAAAATGAATTAACTTGGATTTTACAGCGTTAGCGTGGGTTTAGTTCCTTGATTTCAAACAAGGTCCACTCGTCACCAATTTTTTTGTATGTAAACACTGCCAAGTAATCTTTATCAAACAATGGCTGTAAGTCATACGATACATCTGCAATTGTCTCGGATTCACTTACAACATCTTGCGTGAGAAAATCTACAAAAAGTTTAGCTTGCAGCAAAGTATAGGTTATCGAAGACATCTCTTTAAATTTAAACCCTGGGGTTTTACTGTTTAAAATATCGCGCATAAAACTTTTTGCCATTTGCTTAAAAAATTCTTTAGCTTTTGAAGACCTGGGCTCTGCTGTGGCAGTCACCGGAAACTTTTTTTCAGACATCCGCAAAGCCTCTTCAACGATAGAGTTTGAAACAGCTTCTAAGTTAATATAACGCTCTAATTTTTCTGTGTTTTCGGATCTAGCGGCGGATATAATATTAACCAGCGTATAAGACGGTTGCTTAGTCCAATAAAAAAATGTGGCTGCAACTACAGCAGCCAAAACTAAAAAGACAATTAATATTTTTTTACACACTACGGTTTCCAAGGAAAGTTATAAGGTAAACTGAGCGATAGCATAGTTAGCTTAATCTTGTTATCACTACCCACGTCTACACTATCAATCTTACCCACGCTTCTTTCTTGATAAGTAATGTTTACTGAAACAAATGGAATTCCGCGAATACCAATACCCACATTAAAACCATCGCCATCAACTTCTACATCTACTCCACCTGTACCATAGCCCTTTATTAGAGACTCGTATTTAAAAATATAAGAGGCCCAAACTTTTATATGAGCCGCAAACGAGTAACCAATAAATATTCCGCCATCTTTTGAATTATAATCAAACTTGCTCTCTCCTGTAGCCTGATATTTACCTTTGCCCTGGGCATAATCTATCCCATAATTCCAACCCGCCTCAGTCTGATACCCTAATCTAGCTCCAACGGTATAACTCTTAATATCAGCATCTCCTAGGTCCGCGCCCTCGGTCTCACCCTGAAAGTAACCTGCATACGGCTCTGTTAGGATCCCAGCTTTAATGTCTGCAGCTTGCGCAGAAAATGAAAATAAAAAACTTAGTATAAGCAATGTTACTCTTGTCATATTAAGACTCCTTACAATCTATTTGATAACGATCTCGCCTTATGGTCAACACTAGCTAGACAAAAACCTTAGCTAGAAAGCAAGATCCCTCTTAGCCGCATTTAGAAAATTAGAGTTTAGCTGTATGGGCTCTGTTATAGATGCACCAAAACGGCCACCTTTGCCTCCCCAGTATCCTGCGGGTATTTCTTTTAAATTTGTGCCATCTAGATCTGAAAGAGTGATCTTACTTTCAAAACAAATCACTTCTGTCTCACCTAAATCAGGATTATAAGATACAAAGAAATCTGTGCCACGAACACCCGCTACAGCATTTCTTGTTGTCAGTCTAAAATCTTTTACCTGCTTAAGTTTGAAGCGAACCTTACCTGTCGTTATAACTGGTTTTTTGTCAGACACATTCACCACAAAACTTCCCTTTGCCATGATGATATTCGAGTTTTGCTTTAAAACGATATAGCCTTTATTTGACTGGATACAGGTACCATCTTTGATAGTATCGCTTACCTTTACAGATTGAACCTTATTATTCCCTGCCGCTTGCACTGGACAATAGGTCACCTCGCCCTTTAATTTTAAAATACCAAAGTCAGCAAACGAAAACATAGATAGTAAAACCAAGATAACTGTCATAAATCCTCCACTCGAATAGCTTATATACTTATAAATAAAAGAATAGAACTTTCTAATTTGGCATTTCAAACTAGACATGCTAATTTAAAGAATGATCAAATTGATTTTTGCATTACTCTCAACCGTAGTGTTCGCGAAAGGGGCTTCTGTGGAACAAAAAGAGACCGCTATCTTAGCCGGTGGTTGCTTCTGGGGCGTTGAAGAAATTTTTCGTAAGCTCCCCGGGGTCATTGAGTCAACAGTAGGTTATACCGGTGGTACCATAGAAAACCCTACATATGATTTGGTAAAAACAGGAGCCAGCGGACACGCTGAGGCTATCGAGGTTGTATTTGATACGAAAAAAATAAGCTATGAAGAAATACTGCGCTACTTTTTTCGCCTGCACGACCCTACGCAATTAAATCGTCAAGAAAATGATATAGGCACCCAATACCGCTCAGTTATCTTTTATCAAAATGATAATCAAAAGGCTGTTGCCGAAAAAATAAAAACTGAAGTAGACACCTCTAAAAAGTGGAAGAAACCCGTCGTTACACAAATTGTAGCAGCTACGAAGTTTTATAAAGCAGAAGACTTTCACCAAGATTATTTGAAAAAAAATCCAGCTGGCTACACTTGCCATTTTTTAAGGGACTAAACATGAAATTTCTGCTAGTTGCACTAATATCTATCAGTATCATATCCTGCTCTACCAAAAAGACAAAGCCGACAACTATTTCTAAACCCGTTAAAGAGGTTTTTTATCCATACCATGATGGCGCAAGCACTGACGACGATATAGCAACTGTAGTTTACAAAGTAGATTTAACAAGTGACCCTAGCGAGATTAAGCCCCTACTATCTAATGCAACCCTAGGCCTAATTATTGAAAAAAGTTTTTTATCATCTCAAATATTTCCTGAGGGATCTATATATAGAAAGCGAATACATAGTTTTTCACTAGATATGAGTGCCAGCCCTAAACATATCATTACAGCAAGGCTTACAAAAGATAGTAAGTACTCATCTTATAAGTTAGTAATTCAAAAAGTATCACCGAAGAAAAAGGAAGAGGCCTATAGACAATGGCTTTACCCTGACACTTTAAGCGATGATCAAATTGCCATACGAATCGCTAGAACTATAGTTAAGTTTTCTTTTCAGGAATTATAGTATTTTTGAAGTTAATAAAAAACCAACCTCACCAGAAGTATTATCGCCTATTTCTATTGAGGCTTCTTGTTGATCAAATGTAATTACCTCGGCCGTAGATAAGATCTTTTTATTTTCAACCACCTTAAACGCAACATGTAGCTCATCACCATTTTCTACATTAGGAGTCATTTCAATAACAACTAAGTTATTATCAAACTTTTGCTTGAAGACGGACTTTTTCCCCACCTCAGACAAAGCCTTGATGTGATTTAATTTTTTTCCATTTATTGTGACACTTAGATCTACCTCTATAAATTGAGGATGTAGTGCAAACGCAGTAAGCAGTAGAAATTGAATCATTATGATGTCCCCCTATTGCATAATTTAGAGGATATTGAAAATATTTCAAGAATTAGTAATAGTAATCAACATGCCGCAATACTATTACCAGCTTAAATGCACTAATATCTGGTTTACGACCTTCTCAAAGAAGTCTTTTTCTAATTTAGTAAAGCGTTTGAGCGTTGGGGAATCCACATCTAGCACACCCATAACTACACCACCCTTGATAATCGGAACCACTAACTCAGACTTAGTCTGCGAATCGCAAGAAATATGACCAGGAAAATCTATAACGTTATCGACTAAGAGCGTTTTCTTTTCTTTAGCAGCTGTACCACAAACACCTTTACCCAAAGGAATGCGTACACACGCTGGCTGCCCTTGAAAAGGGCCAACCACTAAATCATTACCTTTTAAAATGTAGAAACCTAACCAATTGAGATCAGGGATTGTAGAATATAGAAGTGAGCTGACATTGGCTAAGTCAGCAATTAAATCTCCCTCAATAATATGACGAACCTCCTCAAGAAGCTCATCAAAATTATAGGACGCTTTTTTAACAAACATATTTTACCTCGAAGCTAATTAGGCAGAGGGTAAGGTGGCTGGCATAAGGATTCAAGGTTCTTTTGAGAATTTACAATAATGTTATAAACTGGGGTTAGGCTTAGGAGCTAAATCCCTGTGCTTATTATTAAGTATTACGGTTTCACCCTTTGCGGCAGAGTTCTCGGTAAGACCTATATCAAACCCATCAACGGTTTTGATTTCTTGTAGACCATCTACATGCATTCTTTTGTTTTTAAAGATCGCCTGTTGCTTTGCTTTAACTTTAGCTTCATCAAAACTTTCAGCTACTACATATAAATTCACGTGTGATTCAAAAATCCCATCACAAATATCATTATCGTAAAATCCGCAGTGAACTAAATATAATTTCATATTCTATCTCCCTAGTGTTTATCAGTAATTTTTTTAAAAACAAAAAGTCTTTTATCATCACTATGTACAGCTTTTAAATCCCATTTCTTACAAATATAAGAAATTGTCTTGGTAGTAAAAAAGGACACATGGGTTGGATCTCTTCTGTAGTGCCAATGCGCAAATTCAATGTCTGTATTATATAAAAGAGTCATCACAATCAAAATCCCACCTGGCTTTAAAAGTGAAAGCAGTTTGCTTAACTCTTCTCCTGCACCCTTGAAGTGCTCAACAACTTCTGTGCAGATAACATAGTCATATGTATTTTTTAAAACCATAGGGTCGGCAAAAAACATCGGATCATAGTGCTTAACATTGTACCCATCATCGTTTAGCATTTTAGCTAAAAGCGGACTATAGCCACAACCATAATCAAGACCTACTTGTTGTGGTAATATATGTTTTTTACTAACAGCAACTACTGGACTAATAAAATCTAGATAATAGGGATTATCCATTTCATTGGTGTGCTGCAAATACACCTGCTTCTCTAGGGTAGTATCAGCATAAAATTCTGCCGCTAAAAACCGAAGATCACATTGTTCACAATGAAAGTACTCGCCGGCTTTCTTATGAACATAAAATAGCTTAGCCTCTTTGCTTAAACACAGTGGACACTGACGCATAAAGTATCCTATCCTCTAGCATTTTTACTTTTACCAAACTTCTTAGTAAACCAAGATCCTTTTTCAACTTTTTGAGAACTGGCCTTCTTACCGCTAAACTTTTTCTTTCCTTTGAAAGATCTTTTTTCAGCTGTGGGGCGACTTGGTTTATTGGTCAAATCATCTGGGTTCCATCTTGTATTTTCTATTGTACCTGGACGCTTTGAGAAAAAAGAACGCTTTGCCTTTCCTTCGTCTTCACGTGGGCGACGCGGAGTTTTATCTGTAGCTTTCTTTTTGCCGTATTTATTGGGTCTACCAGACAGAGCATTTTCTTTTTGTTGCTGCTTTAACGTTTCTTTATACACCTCTGGATTATACAGCTTATTAATCCTTGCCCATTGATATTTATCTTCGGATAAAAGTAAACATAATGCTTTACCCTCGGCCCCAGCTCTAGCGGTACGGCCAATCCTGTGGATGTAATCTTCTGGGGATTGTGGAAGGTCATAGTTAACCACGAGTGAAATATGAGGAATATCAAGACCTCTAGCTATGATATCAGTTGCCACTAAGATTTTATACTTACCATCTCTAAATGCTTTGATAGCTGCATTTCTTTGACCCTGACTTCTATCTCCATGAATTCTAGTAACAGATTGTCTGCCATCTAATAAAAACTTTGATACTTTGTCAGCGCGTCCTCTGGTTCTGGTAAAAATTAATACTGAACCTTCACAGGCCTTAACTTCAGCCATCAACACATCGTTTTTAGTGGCGTTAGTTACTTCTCTAACATCTTGCTCAATCTTTTCTACCTTTTGATTGATTGGTCCAACAATAAGGCGAACTGGATTAGTAACATATTTTTTTGCTAGTTTCTCAATATCCGGAGGAACAGTGGCTGAGAAAAATAAAGTCTGTCTTTCTTTTGGTAGATAAGTAAGTATCTTTTCTAGTTGAGGAGTAAATCCCATATCCATCATTCGATCTGCTTCATCTAAAACAAGAAGAGATATGTTATTTAATGTTAAGTTTTTTTGCTGAAGGTGATCCATCAAGCGCCCTGGAGTAGCAACGATTACCCTAGGGTTCTTTCGCAGCGACCGTATTTGACCCTGCATACTAGTGCCGCCAATTAACATGCTGATCGTCATATGTGGAGTATGAGCACTTAGTCTTCTGATCACATCTAAGATCTGAGCCGCTAACTCGCGTGTTGGAGCAAGTATAAGACCTGTTTTTTCTGGGTTCTCCATGGCTTGGGCAAGCATCGGTATACCGAATGCAGCGGTTTTTCCCGTCCCCGTCTGCGCTCCAGCTATAATATCTTTACCACTCATCACTAGTGGAATTGCTTTTTCTTGAATTTCTGTGGGAGTTTCAAACCCCATGGATACCAATGATTTTTGAATCTCTTCTGGAAGAGATATATCTTGAAACTTCATAATGCTCCTAAAGCCTGGGCCTAAAAAGAGATTATGGAGCACAATGGGACCACGACTCTTTGAAAGACTAATTTGTTGAAATATATAGCAAATTTTTAATCTAAAAGAAATAGCCCTAATACAGAATGTATTAAATGCAAGCCACAAAGAGTATGCGGCTCCCCTACCTAACTATAGCTGAGTATAGTCATCCAGAGCGCCAATACAGCAACCCAGCCAAGCATATAAGATAGCATTCTTGGGTATATATTGGATAAAAATATATGGGCAAATGTGTGTATCACTCTTGTTACAACAAAAAGCCAAGCAAATAGGTAAATAGAGGCACTTGCTAAGTCCATATGTATTGCCAGCAAAAGTGTGGCGTAATAGATCACAGGAAGCTCGAATAGGTTAGTAAAATGTCTACTTGTTTTGATGATAAGTTCTGGAGCATCCCCCGCATAGGTTTTAAAATAACTAAATTTTACTGAGCCACTTTTTATTGCCGTTACACGAACATAAAACATAAACATCGCAACCAAAAATGTCAGTAG
>JBBKWS010000060.1:0-8351 GCA_037969075.1 Bdellovibrionales bacterium
CCATCTAGTGTACATGCTTTGTCATTTACATACTCAAATGCTTCACCAGAAAATCAAAATGGCAGCTGTGTTTTAGAATATGGCAAAACGTATTACTTTAATGTTACAACAGGCAACGATGATTCGTTAGGTCGTTGTGATGGTGATAGGTGTAGTCCACTTTCTGCTTGGGCAGGCCATAATTAATTTTTTAAAATGTATAAAAAATTACATTTCATCTATTGTCTTCTATTAAAATTGATAGTTTACTTGAACAGGTAAACGTATCGATTTGATTGTAAGGGCCGTGATGCAAAAAACTAAAGGTTTTGGATTAATCGAGGTTTTAGTAGCCATTGCCATTGTAGCGGGAGCCGCCTTAGTTGTAAGCCAATATATTACGACGCAAACAAAACAAATGGTACAAATTCGTGAGAAAACTAGCTGCACAAATACAGTTAATTCTATTTTATCAAAACTAAAAGAGATAGATAATAATTCAGCTGTTGCTAACTGGCTACCTAAAGAAGGTCAGGGTGCTCCTAATTATCAAGACAAATACCTCCAGCTACGTATGAATCAAATGATTTTTGATGCATTTAAAACAGCTAAAGATGTCGAAAAAAGCATAATTACCACCTCTACGTCTGGTAGTTTAGATGGTCCATATACCGTAGCTGAAAATAATATTCGCTTGGGGGCAAATAATTACCAGCTTATTTATAGCGCCAGCAACCTGCTTAGCTATTACTATCAAACTGTACCAAATATTTGTACTGGAACAGAGTTAGATAGGTCTAAAGATGATTTTTTGAATTCTTTAACTGCTGAAATTGATGAGGACGTAAAGATTTTTATTAAGGTAAATGTATTGGGAGCTGCGCCGGGTAGTTGTGAGAGCTGGGAACCTATTCCACAGGGAGTGCAATCAGCAGCAAGTGTTAAAAGTGGGTATGAATTTGAAGTTTCTTTAAATTATACAACAAAAGATAATAGAGAAGAAACTTGTAAAGGCAATGCTACATTTTACACTGGTGCTAATTTGATAGTACCCAAATTAAATCCTCAGCTGATAAGTGTCGTGAATGGTTTCAATGAATTACCTCCTACAGATGGTAGAGTGTTGTGCGGCCCTAATGCAAATCCTAGTATTACGTTTAATGTAGCGCAAGAGACGGGTAGTGAGCAGCCAGGAACTCAATTTGTTTGTCGTTTAGATTATGAAGGAAAAAATGCAACCAATAATCAAGTTGTATATCCCTTTAGAAGTACAGGCTGGTTTTTATGTAGCTTGCCGGAAGTAGCCATAGGATCACTAGCTCTTCCTAATAACACTCAGTTAACTGTTACTGGTATCAGTGTTTCTGATAATAATGCACCAGCAGCAGTACAGTTTATAGTTAGTAACTGGGTGCAAGGTTCCTATAAATTTCATGTGAAGGCGATTGATATAGCACAAAATGAAACTATAAAAAGTCAAAAATTTTATATAGATATAAGTCGACCAAAATTACAATTAACGCCGCCATCACAGATTTTGGCGATTACGGACCCTTCAAGACAGTCTATATTAAACGCAAGCGTTACGACTTCGCCAAATTCAGGTATGTTATCTGCTTCAGCTCGATCCAGCTTAGTGACAAGCATTACCAATGAATTAAAAAATGATTTATTTCAATGTTTAGATCAAAGCGTGCATCGCTGGGACATAGATAATGTTGAAAGTTTAGAGGTAACACCTACAACAATTATTGAAAATTATCATCCTTCGTTAACTCCAGTTGCTATGGTTTGTGATCCTTCATCACAAAATATACCGGCTTCAAATTGGAGCGATGGCCCCCATATGGTGCAAGCCATCTCTTGTGACCTTTGTGGAGGAGATGCGAGTTCAGCTGCCTCTGCGACATGGTATGTAGATACAGCAACGAACTTTGTATTTACGGCACCGGGTAATCTGTCTGCTGCCTCCGCTAACACGGTAAGATTTAATTATAATGCTGGGTCGAATAATAGCAATCCCTATGTCCTAACTCATGAGGTGTATGGTAACAGAGGTTTTAGCGCAAATAGGTATAGTGGTAACCCGATTGCATTTCCATTTCAAAGTGGAATGGCAGGCGATTGTGATAGCAATAGATATGGAAGATATTGTTACGCGGCAGCAGATGGCTGTGGAAGATTGGCTGCGAGCCCTAGTTATCAGTATCAAGTAGGGGGCGGCGGTGGAGCTACTTATTTTTGCCCTACATTTTCTTGCGCAGAGCCACCCATTTCTCATACTTGCCCTGTAGCCAGGCCCTATACTTGTTCTTGCTATAATGATAGTGTTAACGATTTAAATCAGACGGCGGTTCGTAAGGGACGATACTTTGGCAACCCAGCAGAGCCAGGATGCCAGTATGAAGAGTCTTTAGGTTCCTGTTGTCGACCATCAAAAAATTGTCAATTAAATGATGGAACAATAATCGATCATGGATCAAGTATAATGGCATATAGTTCTAATACGGTAAGTTGCGGGCAAACGTGCCAACCCATAACAAGAACTTGTACGGATGGCGTTTTGAGTGGTGCTAATAATTATCAAAACTCTACTTGTTCTGTAAATTGCTGTCCTGCTGGGATGACAGGTTGCTCGCAAGCGTCCTCCACTTGTACGGTGCAATTAAATGGTTCGCTTTGTATGTGGCCGCAGTCTTGCGGAAGCGGTGAAACGGAATGCGACTGTGGAAGCGGTAATGGATGCCCGATCACCTCTGGTTCCAATGGACTTTGCTGTAAATAAAAAACTTAGGCAAGACTTTATATATTAATTGCCATTACCATTCGTTACAGGCTGTATAACGTTATAGACTTTCTAAAAACTTTATAAGCGCTATCTTCTCTTGCTGGTTAAGCCCTAGTGGTTGCAGCTCGTTTTGACTGTCCCTAATGTCACCACCATCGTTATAAAAATCTATAATCTCCTCTAGAGTAGAGAACCTACCGTCATGAAAGTAGGGAGCCGTTTTATTTATAAATCGAAGTGATGGAGTTCTGAATTTAAAACGGTCAGACTCTCTTCGAGTTATAAGCTCTCGCCCATAATCTGTAAGTAAGGATTTTGGTTTAGCGCCCACATTATGAAAAACTTGGTCTGATAAGTTAGGACCCATATGGCAACTAATGCATCTGGCTTTACCTATAAACAAACCCCTGCCAGCAATTTGTTCCTCGGTGAGGACGCCAGAATCAATAGAAGTTTCTGGAGCTACAATGGACAATTGAAAGGCCTTCAGGGCCAAGCCTAAATTTTCGGTGTTAGGTTCTTGATTAAATGCTTCTTTAAAATCTTCAAGATATTTTTCTTTAAGTCTGTCTATAGCCTCTGCAAGAGGTAGGTTCATTTCATTAGAATTCTCTATGGGTAATAGGGCCTGGGCCTCAAGACTATCCACCTTACCATCCCACATAAAATGGGAGATTTTTTTTAAGTTAAATAAGCTAGGAGTGTTTCTCGTACCCAGTTTACCATCAATGCCAATAGCTACTGCTTTACCATCCATGAAGTGATTGGATGGTACGTGGCAAGTAGCACAACTTATCGACTTGTCTTTAGAAAGAATTGGGTCATGAAAAAGTTTATTTCCTAGTCTTACTTGTGCCTCATTAACCTCATCAAACTTTTTTTGAACTATACTATTATTGATTAAAGCAAAGTCCTGAATTTCTTTTGTCGTTCTCTGTACTCTCGAAATAGACACCTGGTCCAATGAATACAGAGCACTGGTTGAGGTAGACTTACTAGTAAATGGTCCCAGCCAAATGTGTTTAGAGGCTGCAGGAGTCACAGGCTCGGTTGTCATGCTTACGATTTTGATTCCGTCCATATAAAATGCAATGTTTTTTAAGGATAGGTTTACACTAAAGTGATGCCACTTGTTTTTTGTGATCACAATGGGTGTTTGTAAAATAGTTTTCCAGTTATTATCTTTATAGTTTTTAACGGTAAAATCATTATCGTTTAATTGTAAAAATAAAAACTTATCCCAAAGAAAAACAGACTCACCTTTTAAAGATTGATAATTTCTTAGGAAAAAAGAAATATTTAGTTCTTTAGATTGTTTGATTCTGTCAAGGCTCTCGGGGTTAGTTGCAATAGTAATTGATGATTTTGGTTTAAAATAAATTGAATTCCCTTCAATGCCTATTGATCTGTCGGTTAATACACGCTCGCTCTTCCATTTTTTTACAGCTTCATGATACTCAAATGGAAACTCGGCACCATTTGATAATTTACCTGTTTGAAATAGCCCAGAGACATCTGGCGTGCTTTCAGGATCATAAGTGGCAACGTTGTAGGAGTCGTCCCAGTCTTTTATATCTTGGTGCTTTGCAATGATATGTAAGTATTTTCGGTTAAAACGTATGGCTTCGTTCATCGGCAGGCTTAATACAAAGTTATTGTCTGCAGCCTCGGGCAAACTTACCTCTACATATCGATTGCTGTGGGACATCAAAAGACCGAACGTATTTTTTTTGTTTGTAAATGGCAATACCTGTTTGTCATCTGTGTCTACAAACGGAGTCCACATAGATGGTATTTGCAGTAGAGGAGATATCATAATTCTTTGAAATGCATTGAACCCGTAGAGCTTTCCATTTTCGTCTATTAAGGCATTGTATTTTTCACTTAAAGATTTTCCCTCACTCGTTGATTCCCAAACATCAGCTCTACCAGTTACATTGGCTCTTGCAATATTAATGGCTCCATCAATATGTCTGGATGCATAGTTTGTTAAACTTCCGATGACACTAAAGCCAGCGCGTCTAGCCGCAAAAAAGGTAGAGACTGTCGAACAAAAAAGATCTCCGTTGTCTAAACTCAACCATGGATAGGCACCAGGGTATCCATCGTCGGCAGCAAAGATGTTTCCATAGGCATCACGTAATTGTTTTTTTGCAATCGGATAACGATCAGAAAATTTTACTCCATCAATAATGGGTTCAGTTAGTGCGCCTGCGCCATGCGCCCAATACATCTCAGTTAGATGGCGTGGCTTTGACCAAGTTAAGTTATTTTTAGGAGTAGGATTAAAGCTATACATGATAAAGTGGATTCCGCCATTGATAGGGTGACCACCCCATAAAACGAGTCTTCCGTCATTTGATAGTGTGGGTTCGAAGCCAAAAAATGGTTCAGTGTTTTGGCCGTTTCTAACTGGTAAGCCTTCGGCGAGTATTTTTGCTGACACAACCTCAGCGCTATCAGTGCCAATGTTTTTTACGATAATTTCAGCAGTACTTTGCGCGAGCATTGCTGGAATGGATCTTTGTGGAACATAATTTTTCAAAGATCCAACTGTACCTATAATAAATAGGCGGTATGTTTTAAACGGAGAGGCTAAATCGTTAGTTTGTTTACCCTTAGAGTCAGATGGATACGGATTTAATGTAAAGGCAGGGTCTGGAGCGATTGCTAAATGCATACGGTTTTGTGCATTTAATTTATTTTTTAAAGAGTCAAAGCCAAAATCGCCATCTAGTGTTACCAGTGGGGAAAAAATTTTTTGGTCCATTAAATCGGGTTCACCTAAATGATTTGTTTTTATAGATTCGTATCTCAGAGCATAAGTGTCCCATTTATAAAGGGAGTCTTTAATATGGCTTGGAAATATTACGACTCTACCATCCCATGTTGCGATAAAACCACCGTGTAGGGATGGAAAAGAGCGATTTGATTTTGAGCCGACGACCAAGTTATTAGCAAATAATGGATAAGAAAAAATTGTGATCATCACAATGCCTAGAACTGTTGATAATCTCATGTGAACCCCCACGGTTTTGCACATCAATTGATACGCAAAATCCCCGAGCTTACATATACAAAACAAATCATCTCTAAGATGCTATTATCTGCATGGGGGTATGTATTGAAATAAGTATAAGCCTCGATTTTAAAAAAATAACAGATAGAAAAGAGGTTAACTGTCATTCGCAGCGATAAATTTGCGCAGACTACTGCTACTTTTAGGTTGTTTTATATACATACAGCTAGTTTAATAAATCTATCAAAAATTCCGATTAGCACTAAGGAGAAGGATGCAAAAATCTAAAGGTTTTGGTTTGATAGAGATTATGATTGCAATCGCTGTTATTGCAGGCGCTGCCCTTGTTGTAAGCCAATTTGTCAGCAACCAAGCCAAACAGCAAATCCAAGTCAGAAACTCTAGTGATTGTGAAGCAGCGGTAGCTGGTGTTATCGCTAAGGTAAAGCAATTAGATAGTAATACCTCGATAAATGCCTGGATGCCCACTGACGGCGAAATGCAGCCCGCAGATGACACTAATTACTTACAAACTAGAATGACTAAATCCATCGTTAGCACAATGCCTGGGGCAAGTACTGGCATGAATGATTATAGTGCGTCTGAAATCACAGCCGCTGGTCAAATCAACAATTATCAATTGATCTATAGTGCCTCTAACATGTTGTCTGGATATTTTAATAGTGATTCAACGTATTGTAGCGCTGATCATGAAGTAGCCAGAGATGGATCGGATTACTTATCTACTATCATCACAGATGCCGTAAATGAAGAGACAACGATTAGTGCCAGAATTGAAAGAGTCAGGTTATCAACAGGGACAGTGTTAACTAATTCTTGTGCCAATTGGTCACCGGTTCCGGTGAATGCGTCAACGACAGTAAATACAAATTCAGATGAGGGTTTACGTTTATTAATTAAAGCTACTTATCAAACTGCAGAGGGCGTAACAAAAACCTGTCAAGGTAGTGCGACCTATAGTGCAGGATCAGATTTAATTGCACCAGCGGTAACTGCAACAATCAGTCCGCAAGCAGGAATGACTGCTGTAACCGGCGGCGTTCTTTGCGGCACAGGAGCCACTGCTAGCTTTACCGTAAATATCAGCGCAGTAGGGACCGCAGAACTTGGGGTTCAGTATTTATGTCGACTGGATTATTTGCGAGGACGATATTCAGGAGCAAATGTTAATAGCACAAACAATAGCGGTTGGTTTTTTTGTAGCGCACCGACGGCAGCGCTCACAGCGATGGCACCTAACGGAACACCGCTGTCCGTGAGTTCGATAGATACAGATGCTGACGCCGGAACAGTTAGTTTTATTGTTGGAAATGCTAGTGAGGGTTCTTACAAACTGCATGTAAAAGCCATAGATGTTGCTAGAAACGAATCAACAATAACAAGAGAAATCTTATTAGATTTAAATCGTCCTACCATTGGAACCTTTAACCCAAAATATCCTTTATCTACTGTTACTGATTTAACAACCTATAGATATCAGTGTAATGACAGAAGTCATTCATCATGGGTACCAACAAACGTAGCAATTAATGCTACAGGCATAGAAGTATCAGCCAATAGTATTATAGAGAGATATGTAAGTGGTGCGGCAATTGATCCTGGTTTTAATTGTGCAAGCACAAGTACAGCAGCGTTTGCTACATGGCCCAGTGATGGTCCAAAGACCGCAGAGTTTGCGGCATGTGATGAATGTAGTACGGCAAGTGCAGCGTTTTTGGCAATTGTACCAGATAAAAGAGACGCACTTTGGTTTGTCGACACGGTTGACACTGACATGGTAGCAAGTCCTGCAACGGTTAGTTTAAACGCTAATGTAATGACCTATAGTTTTAATCCTTTAAATAATAGTGCTAACCCGTATAAATTATCACACACGATTTTAAATAGCCCAATAGTTCCGGCGCCTAGCTCGGCTCCCAATATAACAACTACAAATAATCATGTTAAAAATTCTTATGCCGCACGATTGGTAGATACAAGTATAGCACCAGGTTTTTCTCCACAAACAGCCATCAGTGCCTGTGATGCGTATGGTAC
Organism: Bdellovibrionales bacterium; assembly: GCA_037969075.1. Lineage (GTDB taxonomy): Bacteria > Bdellovibrionota > Bdellovibrionia > Bdellovibrionales > UBA840 > JAGRAL01. The sequence continues at coordinate 7,845 of JBBKWS010000060.1, forward strand.
ATACACCTATACGGCAACAAGTGGGTGCGCTGCAAGAGCCGCACAAACGGTAGCAGTACAGTACACCAATACAACAGCTGGTAGTAGACTTTGTGATCCTGCCGTTCCTGCATTTTCGATTGCAGCAAATACAAGATATTGCCCTTCATTTACCACAACAAGAGCTGGTGGAGGTAATTACAACACCATGGCTTGTGGTACGAATTTAGAAATTTGCGGTACAGACACATCGGGTGGATATTGTGGAAATAGACCGGCGCCATCATGTACGTTTTATTCAGCCACAGCCAATAGATCGTGTAAATATAGGGCTTGTACTCTTCCGTGGGGTGGGACATTAGAAGTGGGTGAATCTACACCAACGGTTTTAGATCCTAACCCTCCCTGTGGTCAGCCTTGTGGTAATAGTTCTTTAACTTGTAGATGGGATGGAACAGATTCATATTTAGATGGAAGTGGTGGAAATCCAGGAGCTTGTAATACTTCTTCTTGCCCTACGTGCGCGAC
>JBBKWS010000061.1:0-10873 GCA_037969075.1 Bdellovibrionales bacterium
AGTGAAGCGAAAAAGGTGAGTAGGGTTGTACTAAGTCCAGAGTTTTCCATAGGCTTGATTTCAAAATGGGCAAATTGGTAAAGTAAGACTATAATAAAACTATGGAAATGAGAATTTTAATCGGCGATGATGCCCCGTTTATTCGCGAAGTTATTCGGAATATATTAACGGATGAAGGTGTCCAATTCTTACCAGATGCTTGTGACGGGGAAGAGGTTGTTGCGTTAGCAAAACGCCATAAGCCAGACCTAATTTTTATGGACCTATCCATGCCTAAGAAAAATGGAATCCAAGCCTGCGAAGAAATATTGCAAGAGCTACCAAATACAAAGATAGTGATTGTATCTTCGATGCATGATGAGTCGCTAATGCAAAGGGCAATTGAAATTGGCTGTGTAGATTACATTAAAAAACCATTTGAGGTGACTGATATACTATCAGTGCTAAAGCATGTTCACAAAAAGGCTAAGGTTGTAAATGGGTAATTTATTATTTGTTATTAAGACATTTTTTTTATCATTAGCATTGATACTGGTTCTTCAGATAAAATGGGGAGAAAATAGCATTGATGATATGGTTTACTCTGAAATGAAAGGCTCTTCGATCCTTAGCCCTATTAATGAAGTGGCTGCTGGCGGAGTACTTTGGGTGAAAAATACGTTTCGTGGTTTTAGCGGACTTTTTACAGATAAATTAAAAAATCAAATAGAACAATCAGACGCCGCGGGCAATCGCCGATTTGAAATCAAGCGTCACATTGACGAATCCAAGACAAAGGCAAAGCAAGCTAGATCGCGCTTTAGCAATTGGTTAAATGATAATGATAAAACAGAGGAAGCGGCTACCGTAATTACTGAGTAGCGCGTTCCGAGCTGTTTGAATTGTTTGAGCTCTTTTGAGCAGCAGCATTCTTTGCAGCAAAAGCACAGGTTTGTGATTTAAAATCTTTTTCCAAATGCTTTGGCATATTGGTGTTATTTGGATCATAAGCATTAGCTGATAAACTAAAAGCTAAAATCGAAAAAATTAGTAGTTTCATATATATCTCCTTACTACTTACTATTGCTACATTCGTGCCAAGGCTAGAGCCTTCTAAGGCAATATATCGTTAGCAGGGGTGTCTCAATATGAGACAGCCGGAGAACTTTTAAACACTAAAGGCCGCCCTCATCAGCGTCTTCATTTGAGCCATTATTAATGCCACTGGTTTTGTCTAATAGCATTTGAGAGGGAGTTGGCCTTTTGCCACAACCAACCATGCAGGGCACTTGGCCCTCATCATTTGGCTCAGTTAAAGAGGGCATATTTGGATCTGCGGCCCATAAGTTTGCTAATATAAGTATATTTATAATCATCATTTGTAGCCCCTATATCCCAAGCTCTATCCCAGCGGGACGAATTAGCTCTACTAAGTTGTTAAAGGCTCTAGCGACTTGTACTGCTACAGTTGGCCCCTCTTTACTATCTACTTTATCGATTTCTCCGCTAGATTTATAGATCACACGAAGGCTCCCGACACCAGGTCTTTCTACATACTCTGGTTTTCCGAAGCGGTTTTCGTATTTAATCAAAACCTTACGTTTTGCCTGATCAACTAAACCAACAATTCTACCGTTTCTGTCATAATCTAGTTTAACAGCAAGACCGGCAGCGTTTTTGGCAAAGGTTAAGTTACATTTTTTATCGTAAGCAAACTGAGTTAATTCTTTACCAGATCTTACTTCTGATATTTTATTACATTTAGAATACTTAAAACTAGTAAGAACTTCGCCCACTTTTTTAGTCTTCACCAAACCGTTATCGAAGTAGTCGTATTTAGTAACGATATTATTCTCTTTAGTATATATCGGCTTTTCAAGGGTAGGGTGGTATTCAACTACCGTTTCAGCTCCGTTAACAACGGATGCTACTTTAGATAAATAATCTCCTTGCCCAGTAACTGATGGTTTAAACCAAAATTCATATTTGGATTTTGTAAGTACCTTGGCTTTACAAGTCTTAGTCAATGTCGACCAATAATGTCGTTTAGGATCTTTCTTGTCCGTTTCATAGGTATACTTTTCGTTACAACCATCGCGATGTTTAAAGTCTGTTACCCAGTCCTTATTGGTATCGTAAGAAACTTGTTTAAACGTAGAATCAGGATAGTAGATATGTGTTAAGTTGTGTAGAGCATCGTATTTAAATGTATATTTATTCTTCCAAGCATTATTCACTTCAACTAAGTCTTGGCCAGTGTATTTAAAAGATGCGGCTAAACCATTTGGACCGCTAATTTTTTCAACCTTATTGTTTTTGCCAAACACAAAGTTAAGTTGTCTAGAATTATTGTCAGAGACTTTTTCGATTTGCCCTTTGCTGTTATAGCTATAGGTTAAATAGTTTCCATTTCTATCGAGCTGACGAACCATTCTTCCGTCTTTATCAAAGTTTTGTATAGTTGAATCTGGCAAACTTCTAACATATTGCCCTTTGACGAACTTAATGGCATCCACACTATTTAGATTTGCTTTAAAAATGCTACCATCTTTAAGATCTGTAGAAACCTTGTATTGAGCCGCCATCTCGGTACGTTTTTTAGGGTCATTAAAAAGTTGATCTGATAGATCGTTGTAATATTTAGCGGTGAATCTACCGCCGGACTTTTTCATGCCTTCGATGATTTGATCTACAACACCTTTAACATCTGTTTTTTTAAAGTTTTGCGGGTAAAAGGTAAGTTCGTCCCCAGCGCCACATTCAGTTAGCAGTAGGGTGCCATCTGGATTAGATGTTAATTTTGTTTCAAATGACGAACACCATCCAAAGCCAAAGTGACCATTGTAAAGTGTCCTGCTATTATACGTTGTCCTTACAGACATATCATAGCCAGAGCCCGCTACTTCCATGTGTATCCATGGGTCAGAAAAGTTAGCGTTTCGCATATCAACTAGTGCGTATGCAAAACTTGGAAAAATCAATGTAATTAGCAGAAGAGTTCTTCTCATCCTTCACCTCGTATTATACTTTTATTGTAACAACTTTTCGAATAAATATGCCACCTGTAATTTGCAGGGCCAGCATGATCAAAATAAATATACGCCCTAAAGTCGTGTTGAAAAGGGGGCCGATAAAATTTGGATCAATCACTGAAAATACCACTAGCAAGACAAAAGGGATGATGGTCATAATGATTCCTTGCATTTTACCTTGTGCGGTAAGTGCATCAATCTTCTGATGTAACTTGTGTCTCTCTCTAATCGTATCAGTGATCGTAGAAAATGTAGACGCCAAATCTCCGCCAGTTTCTTTTAAAATATTAATAGCCATTACCAGCATTTGAACATCTGGCTCAGGTATTCTTTGCGCTAAATCATTAAGCGCCTCTTCAATACTTACGCCTAGTCTTACTTTACTAAGAGCTAGGTCGAACTCTTGGCTGATTGGGTTGGGCATACTTTCAGCCACCCTCTCCATAGATTGTGTGATACTAAGACCACTTCTGATACCATTAGACATAATTGTAAGACCATCAACCATTTGCGCAACAAACTTACGGCAGCGCTTTTGGTATAACATTTCAATTCCCCATTTTGGTATCTGCCAACCAATAATGGTAACAATGCTTCCTATAAAGATACTAAAAAATACACTTGGCCATAAAAATAGAAAAACTATAAATCCAAGTCCAAAGCTGAGGAGAAGCATAAGGTAGGTCAGCTGCTTTTCTGAGGATTCGATAAACATGGATTCCATGCGCTTAATAATAACATCTCTGCTGCCTAAGCTTTTTTGATGCAAGAAATTAATAATTCTCTCGCTCCATAAAAGAGATAAAACAAAAATCGAGATACCAACGCCTATAATCATAAACCAGGTGCTAGGATTTAAACTCATCCATTACCCCCGACAGCTTTTTTAATGGGTGTAGCGTCTGGAGCTGTGTTTTTGAATAACTCAGTTCCTATTTTAATTCCTTTACGTTCAAATTTCTCAATGAAAGTTGGGATAAAACCAGTAGCTTGAAACTGGCCAATAATTTTTCTGTTTTTATCAAAACCAGTTTCTTTAAATTTAAAAATTTCTTGCAAAGTAACCACTTCACCTTGCATGCCGACCACTTCAGTAATGCTCATAATTTTTCTACTACCATCTGAAAGACGACTAACTTGAACAATTAGATTAACGGCAGAGGCGACCTGTTCGCGAATAGCTCGTGAAGGTAGATCCATTCCAGCCATCATCACTAGAGTTTCAAGTCTAGCGACAGCCTCTCGCGGATTGTTAGAGTGAACCGTAGTCATTGATCCATCGTGTCCAGTATTCATGGCTGATAACATATCTAAGGCTTCGCCACCACGACACTCTCCAACAACAATTCTATCTGGTCTCATACGAAGAGTGTTTCGAACAAGATCTCTGATAGTGACAGCTCCAGTGCCTTCCATATTAGCTGGTTTAGTTTCTAGTCTAACAACGTGCTGTTGATTTAGCTGTAATTCTGCTGCGTCCTCGACAGTAATAATTCTTTCATTGGAGGGGATAAAGCTCGACATGGTATTTAATAAAGTTGTTTTACCAGATCCCGTACCACCAGAAATAATTATATTTAGACCATTTTCAACACAGAGTTTGATAAAACTAATCATCTGTTTATTTAAACTGCCCCACTTTAAATAATGGTCTGTTGTTATGATTTCTTTTTTAAATTTTCTAATAGTTAAAGTGGCCCCATCAATAGATACTGGAGGGATTACGGCATTAACTCGACTACCATCTTTTAACCTTGCGTCTACATAGGGATTTTTTTCATCAATTCTACGACCCAAAGGGGTTACAATTCGCTCGATCACATTTCTGAGCTGTAGATCCGAAGTGAATGTTATCGGGCTCATGGTAAGCTTACCATTTCTTTCCACAAATATTCTTTTTGGGCCATTTACCATAATCTCAGAAACGTCATCATCGCTTAGCATATCTTCAAGTGGTCCCAGCCCAAGAGCCTCATCAAGAACTTCTTTAATTACTTGTGATCTTTCATTTCTATCTAGGCCACCATATTCTTTATCAACAATCTGAGTTATGCTTTGTAGGGTTTTGTTTTTTAGAGCAGCTTCTTTAACCGGGTCCCCATTAGTGTCGGTGATCCCTTTTTTTAAATCCATTGCCATAATAAGTGCGGTATGGATTCTGGTTTTCATCAGCGTTTTTGGATCATCGCTGCTAGATGTAATCATAGTAGGGGCTGAGGTTGAGGCAGGCTTTGCTACCTTTGGTCTCATCTTAAGTTTTTGCAAAACGTTGCTACCGATTAATTTTCTTACAGTATCTCTGTAAGCATTTACAATTGGAGAATTGGCCTGCGCCTGCGCAAATAGTGTAGATTTTTGTAATGCGCCCGCTGTAGTAATATCATCTTGTGGAATCATCGAAATGATTGGTCTCTGTAAAGTTTGCGAAATACTTTGCGGACTTAGACCAGTGTTACTTGCCTTATTAATTACTATTTGAAATAAATCCATTGATATGGTTTGAGCGACTAAATTACCAATTTGTCTTTTTGATTGTGTTAGAGCTAGAATTTCGGGCGTAGTAATAAAAAGACAAGCGCTACTATTATGAATGACTTCAATTTGCAGCTCATCATATTCACATCCAACATCAACCACAATGTAGTCAAATAAGTGACTGAATTGCATAAGCTGCCTATTAAAAGTTTCACTATTAACACGAAGACTTTCATCAGGGCTTTTTACTGCAGCTAAATAATAGAGACCGGCGGCATTTTTACTAATCAACGAATCAATGGTTTGTGCGTTAATAGTTCCAGCAAAGCTGGTAATTTCTGCGACAGTTTTATTTGGCTTTATACCAGTAATCATGTTTTGGTCGCCGGCAGAATTTTTATCAAGATCGATCAATAAAACTCTTTTTCTAGTTTCTAAAAGAAGAGTCTGTGCGAAGTTTGCCGCAAACACACTTTTACCTATGCCGCCTTTGCCGCCGCTGATAGTAATAATATGTGAATTAGGGTTAAATGACATTCCACACTCCTATTAAATGTATCGGAGTGTGGGGCTAATTACTCAGCTCTACGAAGGTATTAATTTGTTAGGCGGAACTTACGTTTGATTTCGTCTGATCCCTCTGAGGCAGAAGACTTAATCACAGGTGTAATGAATACCACGAACTGACTTTGGTCGCGTCTAAAATTTTTAGATGCATAGAGAGAAAAAAGAGGGTTGTTTGCACCTGAAGGCGGTAGTTTGTTAAAATCTGTTCCGCTTGATGATTGCACAAGTCCACCAATGGCCGCACTTTGACCACTTCTAACCATGACGACAGTGTTTACATTATTTTCAGTTATTATGGGACCATTTTGCGTCATACTTAATAGTGCACGAACAAAAAAATCAATTTGTAAATGAACAGAGTCTGATTTTCCATTCATAATTTGTGGAGTCACTTTTGTAGTAATGCCGACTTTTCCAAATTGCGTTGTTATTTGCCCCTCTGCACCTATTGTTTGATAAGGAACACCTGTATTTGATTCTAAAGTACCAAGCTTACCATCTTGAACAATAATGCTCGAGCTTTGGAGTACGCGCGCATACCCATGTGCCTTGGCCCAATTTAATTTAGGTAATAGGTTAGAGATTGTACCTGTAATTTGACTTACGATGCCACTACTCTCATTAGAACCACCCTGGCTAAAGGTTACGTTCGTGCTATCCCCTAAGGTTGGCATCCACTCAAACTTAAAACCTCTGGTGTAATCTTTCTTAAGTTCAACATAGTGTACAACAACTTGAATGATTTTTCCTGGTTCAGCGGGAGGTGCTTGTTTAACGGTAATTAAATTAATAACCGTTTGTAGCACTTTTCTTTTTCTAATGGCTTCATCACCACTCTCTACGACCTCATCTGGCACATAGGTTTTAGCTATGATTTCTGCTCTTTCTTTTTCGGCAGTATCATTGGCAACGCCTTCAAGTATAAAACGATTGTTTACAGCTCTAACCTGAATATCTGGGTTGTTTACATCTCTTTCGATAAAGGATGCAATTTTTCTTTGTGCTAATGGGCTAAGTGTTACAAGGTTGCTGGCGGTGTCTTTATATTGTGCCACTACACTTGCAATACGTTTCATGTCTCTCGGTAATAGTATTTGTCCATCGACGATAACTTTGTTGTTTGCAATTTTAATTTGAATACCTTCAATTTCGCCAAGAAGTGATTTGATCTCTCTAGCTATAGCAAACAAACTGCTCTTTTTTACAACGATTCTGTATTCGTAGGTTTTTCTAAGTCTTGCATCTCTAATTGTTAGTGTGCATGTATTCACTCTTTCGGGAGTGAAACGAAGAGTTTTTGTGGCAGGGGATAGGGATATTTTACTACATTGTGCATAGTTACCTTCAAACTTGGCATTTTCAGGTACAAAAGGTAGTTTTTCATCATGAGTTAAACCAACGGTTAGACTCAAGAACTGGCTTTTAACATTTTCATCTTGAGCGTTAGCAACGCCAAGAAGAAGAGGTAAAAGTGTTAATAGTCTTATATAAGTTACCATATTAACTCCTAATTAATATCTATCCAAGGGCTACGCTTACCTTTGCCATTGGTTTTTTTAACTGGCGCTACATTCTCTGGCGGCGATGATGGCATGCGTGGTGCTTGAAACATTGTAGGGTCAGGCATTTGATAAGCACTTAAATCTGCATTTGGTAATTGTTTTTTAGCTCGGTCATTTGGATTTCTTAATGTAATATAAATGCTACCAGGATTTGCTGCCTGCAATAAAATCATACTTTGAGATTCCTCTGGGCTAAGCTCTAAGGTAATTGTAGAGAACGTAGTGTCTCCATTTAAATTTCTGATATTCACTTTGTTATTAGCGGTAACTTCAACAGTTCTTGGGATGTTGTTTGTGATATTTACTCCGGTTGCTAATACATATACATCTTGCATAATTGTCTTAACACTTGTTCTGCGATTAGGACCAGTTCCACTATCTACGGCCGCCAATATATCAATTCTATCACCCGGTCTAATTAACTTGGCAACACCACGTACCTCATCCACTGGAATCGTAATCGCACGCTTATTAGGTGCTACTTGCATTGAAAGTCCAGTGTTAGTTCCTGGTTTTAAAACCTTAGTATTGAGTAGTTGTTCCTTCTCTTTAATAGGTGCTGCCGCTACCAAACCAATAACTTCCTCTGGATTCTCTATGGCTCCTGGCTCAACGAAATCAATAGGCTTAGATACGGTTTCAATCATTGTGTCGTCAATAGTACTCATTTCTAAAATATCTTTTTTGGCTACAACCACTTGTTTTAAGGTGCCTAGGCGGCTGTCATACTCGGCTTTTTTTTCTTGAGAATAAGAGTACAAAAGAAAGATAGCAAACAATGCTGCCCCAATTGAGATCCATAATGTACGACTCGCATTATTGTTATTCATGATCCAGCTCCTCCACAAGCAACATTCAGACAAATTCCATATACTGTCTTAAGCCAAACAGGGTTCACAGTTCTTCTTTCTGGACCCATAATTGTATTTCCTAGATCATTATGGTCGCCATCGCCTAAGCGCCCAGCGCTAGGTCTACCGATTGAAATACTTCTCTCAGTTACTTCCCATGTAGGATCACTAGGATCTGCAAATTCGGTAGCTACCCCATGTGCACGAAAGTTATAGTTAGCATAGTGATCTCTGATTTCGTTAGGCGGCAGACGATTTGATCTAAAGTAGGTCACATCTGCTCTATTATCTAAAGTTTCGAATGCATAGGTGCGTGAAGCAATTGAGTTTAAAATACCGGTATGGATAACACCAAAAAAGCCAATTCCATAGCCAATGAAAATAGCAAACACAACCAATAGAGCCACTGACTCCATTGAGGCTAAGCCTTTATTGTTTTTTACTATTTTAACAGCCGTTATCATAAAAACTCTCTACTTTTTTATTTGGTATATTTCCTTGAAATTTAGAATTTAACTTTTTAATTTCATCAAAGCGTTCATTACTAAAATTGATACATTCTTCCGAGCTAGGCTCTCTGCCTAAAAAGCTAGTAACTTTAGCCTTAAAAGCGTTATCCTCTGGATTTGTTGAGCCATAAAATGGGATCTTGAAGTCTAATACCTTAGACTCTAGCTCAACAACAGTCCCCCAAAAGCTTGCATTATCATTTTGGATATCATTAGGATAATCTTCCCTAAAATCACCAGTATTTATATAAGTTAGTTTAAACCAACCTTCTTTTTTGAATAAAACTTTCCAAGGACTATCATACAGTAGTTGGTTAAATTTTTGCTCAGCTTGGGCTGTTTGTGTTTGTTCATTAAAATGACTTCCATAATATGTTCTAGATGAGGCAAAGGCGATATATTGTGAAATTTCAACCACTGTTAATGTAAAGCATAGGGCAAACAATAATCCACTCACTCCCATCACTAAGACGGTAGCAAATAAAAAATCAATTGTAAGACTTCCGCGCTCATTATTAAGCATTAGTCTTTGTCCCCTTTAAATGTCACATGTCTTTTTAAGTAATTTGGATGCATAGTTTTAGCTATTTGTGGTTTTTCCCAAACACCACTCTCGATCATACCAGTCAGTAGTGACCATGGACCTGCAGTCATTTTACTAAAGTATTCAGATTGTCTTAATCCACGACTTATCGCTAATGCCATAGACACGATGACAATACTAATTAAAATAAATTCAACGGCAATTTGTCCCGAAGTATTTTTAATCATAAAATACCTCCGTGCCTGTACCATGTAAGCCAACCCAACAGATAAGCAATAGTGTATGGAATTTTAAAGTCTGTGGATAAACCGCGGGATAAACCTTTTATCTTAAAATATGTACTATATAATAGACTCTTTATTTCTCCAGATATTAGCGTGTGTATAAAGCCAATCAGTCCACCCCATAATATAGACAATAATATAATGTCAGTTGTTATCAAAGGACTAAGGATAAATGATAGAGCTACAAAAAATTTAAAATCACCACCACCAATTACACGAAGTATGTATAGAGGAAGTAAAGCCGCAAATGTAATCGCAAAGGAAGTTAAAGAAGAAATGATTCCGCTAGTACCATAAATATAAAAATGTAGCGAAAAGCATACCAAGGCACTGAACAATACGAAAACATTACTAACTCTACGTGTGGTAATATCCATCACGCAGGCAGAAAGTATTAAGAAAGATAATATGTAAAATATCCAACTATTCATTTCTATTGTCCAAACCTTCCACGCGATAACCACCGCCTGAACCTGATTTACGACTCCATCCAATAGGGTTCTCCGCATTGGCTGAAGCATTAGTAAAGCCGCTGCCTGTCTCTAGGTGCTTTTCAATTTTGGCACCTAGCTTTGGCGCAGCTTCTTGAAAGCTGGTTTCGATACCACCATTACCTATAAACACTCCAATAATAATAAAGAAGGTGGTTATAAATAAAATGATGGTTTCGATAGCCATATAAACTTCCTATTAAGGTTCAAATGCATCAATTTGACCGCTTAGTTTTCCAACTAAATTATTAACTTGTGTTGTAATTTCACCTTTAAAAATCACAACCATCGCAACAACTGCGACAAGTAGTAAAATATATTCAGTGGCGCCTTGAGCGGACTCGTCTTTTATTAACTTTCTAAAGAAATTCTTCACTATTTCCCCCTTTGAAAAAAGTAGATTCCTCAACCTTACATTTCGGTCTAATTTTGCTACACCATTAGGGAAATGTTTAAAATACTTAAGGAAAAATGCATTTGCCTATAAGTTTTTTACCTAAATTAGGCTAAATCTGCGAAATGTGACGGGCTGGACTGTAAAACAATTAGACACTAGCCTTAGGTACCTGCTTCCTTTTT
>JBBKWS010000062.1:0-4065 GCA_037969075.1 Bdellovibrionales bacterium
TGAAATTATTTAATAAAAAATAATTTTACACTTCAGTCAGCCAACTGTCCTACCGATTTAATATAAGAGGATAATATGGATAAGTTACACAAAATATTCCAACTAGCATTACTTATTTCATTTACATGCGTTGAGCCAGCATTGCCTTCGGATGAGCTTATTACTGCAAGTTATAGCCATACAAAAACAAACAGTGATTTTTTATCAGATCACTTATTGTTTTCGAACTATAATGAAAAAACAGAAACAAAAGATATACTGATTTTTTCTCTTGATGCAGATATTGCAAAAGGAAAAGTAGGGGATGTGGATTTTTCATCTCAAAAAATTGGCTCTACAGTATATTATTCCGCTGAAACATTGAACGTAATATTTAGACCAAGTTTAATTAGCAGAAAAGCAGAGAATGCAGATACTGAGCAAAAGTTATTTGGTAGTGTTCTGTTAGAATTTAAACCTTCAGCAAGTATACTGCGTTTAGAGCTTGGTAGAGCCTATATGGCAGAGACTCTACAGTCTACAGCTTCTATGCAAGGTTATCTTAGAAGTAATTACTATATGCTATCTGCGCAGCATAGAGTTGCTGACAGTTGGAGAGTACTTGGTTTTGTTAAAAATAATTACTTAAATGACGGTAACATCAAATTAAATTCAGATATATCTTTGATGTATGGAATTTCACCAAGCTGGCCATGGATTTGGTTAGGTGTGGGTGGAGAGTGGATTAAAAATAGTAAACCTAATCAGCCATATTGGACTCCTAGAGAGTTTTACAGCTACGGCCCTAGACTTGATATTGCGGCTCCAATTAATGACAGATTCTCTTATGCGTTTGGATTTAACATAAACCGTTTTAAAGATATCGATTTTGGTTTAGGAAGTGGTTATTATTTTAACTCGAAACTAATCTATCAAAAAAAGGATACATCCAAGTACGAGCTAAGATTAGAGTCAATAGAATCTAAGCAAAATGGAAATTCATGGAAGAGCCTAATGCTTGGACTGGGATATATATGCCCGTTTTAAATAATACATTTAATAAACTATTTAGTATTGTTGTGATCTTCGCGATCATAGCAGTTTCACTTGTTTTGGTTTACACACTAAACAATAGAGCCACTGAATTTGCTGGATGGGGTAAATGGTTGTTTATTTCTATGTATTCGTACTTAATTTTTATCTTCTTTCGAACGGCTATACATTTGTTACTATGCTTTGCTAATTTATTCTTTTATAAAAAACCAAAAAAGTTAAGCTCATATCCATTAGTGTCGGTCATAGTGCCCTGCTACAATGAGGAAAGAGTTGTTAAAGAAGCAATAAAGTCTGTTTTAAGCCTAACATATCCTAATCTTGAAATCATTGCCGTTGACGACGGATCTAAAGACAGAACAATTGAATTGCTTTCAGAGATTGAGAAGACAACTAAAGTAAGGATTATTAGTCAGACCAATGGTGGAAAGTCTATGGCATTAAATCGCGGCATAGAAGAATGTATGGGTGAATATTTTGTTTGCATGGATGCCGATAGCAAATTAAATCCTGGTGCTATTGAGCTTGGGATTTCACATATACATGGCAACAATAGCATCAGTGCGGTAGCAGGTAGTGTAGAAATAGGTAATGCAAATACGGTTATCACATCGTTTCAAAGGCTTGAGTATATTACTGGGTTAAATCTATTTAAAGCAGCTCAATCATTTTTAGGAATGGTCACGGTTGTCCCTGGTCCTATAGGAATTTTTAGAAAATCAGTGGTGAAAAAAGTTGGCGGATACAGAACTAGTACCTACGCAGAAGATTGCGAATTAACAATGCGAATGCTAGTCGCTGGCTATAGCACTATTTATATTGCAGGCATGGTGGCAGTAACTGAAGCTCCCGAAGGTCTTAAGGCATTGATTGCGCAAAGGTATAGATGGACAAGAGGAATAGTACAAGCTATTCGCGAAAACGCTGTTTGGCTGCTTAGGCCATTTAAAAATTTCAGAAATTTTGCAATCGTTCTATACATGACAATAGAGTCTGTTTGTATTCCAATAGCTAATTTCTTATTTGCCATCCTATCCTTAGAATATGCACTTTTATATAATAACAGTGAAATATTTGGACAATACTTTCTACAAATGACTTTGCTGGATCTAATCCTGACTTTATACTGTGTTATTACAGAAAATAAAGCATTGCGGCTAATACCTTATTCGGTGTTTAGTCGAATTACATATGGTTTTGGTCTTGAAATCCTAAGGTTCTTATCAGTTATAGATGAGGTTCTAGGTATACCTATGACTTGGAATAAATTAAAAAGGAAGGGGCTGTAAATGAAGGTGCAAAGTGTTTTTAATATCCTAATTTTATCACTTAGCTTGGCTACAGTTATACTAACACTCTTAACATATTTTATTTATAAAATAAAACTGCTGCCTAAATCAGGGGAGATAGTAGAAAGTAACGAAGGGACGTTTTTTAAAAAAGTAGATCGTCATGGTAGAGCGGCAGTAACAATTCAGAATGACATATCTGGTAGTGAGCAGCATGAAACTAAAAAATATAAGGTTAGCAAGATGGTCTCTTTTTTTGCGCTGATATGTCTTATAATATTTGCTACTTTGCTTTTCCAAGATGCGATAAATTCTTGGTCTCAAGAAGTGCTAACTAGTGATGATAGTTCTGTTATAGACACAAGAGTTCCAGCTAGTGAAGGCTCTAAAGATGAGTGAGAACGAAAAGGAGCTTAGAGGCAAAATTGAAAAACTTCGCATTCTGGTGGTAGAGGACAACGCCATTGATACAGAGTTAATGAAAACCCATTTAACAAAAATGGGATTTAAGAATTTGCAGTTTGCTACGAATGGTAAAGAGGGCGCTTTTAAAATCAATACCGCAGTAGATATAAAAAAAGGATTTCATATTTTACTGACGGACTGGAAAATGGCGCAAACGGATGGCCTAACGCTAATAAAAATGGTTAGAACTGATAAGCGCTTAAAGAATTTATTTATCATTATGGTCACATCTGTAGACGAAAAAGAGAGTGTGACGGAAGCTCTGATTTCTGGCGTAGATGACTTTATAATAAAGCCAGTGGATCCAAAGATTTTATCTGAAAAGATATTGAAGTTAGTTAATAGGATTAAATAGGATGTTTTATGGGAAAAATTTTAATAGTTGATGATGCAAAAGATGTTCACATACTTTTAAAGCATGTGTTTGAACCTGAATATACAATTACCTCAGCGTATACTATTTTTGAAGCTTCCAACTATCTTGATGCAGAAAAATTTGATCTGTTGTTGCTAGATGTAAAACTTCCTGATGGAAGTGGTTTTAATTTTTGCGCTGGTCTTCAGCAAAATTCACAATTTAAAAAGATGCCTGTAGTTTTTATTACTGGAATGTCAGAGCTTAGTGATAAATCTATGGGTTTTTTACTTGGAGCAGAAGATTATATTACAAAGCCTTTTAACTCGAAAGAAGTAAAACTTAGGTGTGAGTCAAAAATCAGAAAAATGAAATCAATGCAGACAAAAGAAGATGTGCTTAAGTTAGGAGATTTAAGAATTGAAATCCCTACACAAAGAGTGTTTAGGCACAATGGAGAAAAAGAAGATTTACTGAGTTTGACTCCTACTGGGTTTAAACTACTTTATTATTTAGTCAGTAATGTGGGGCAGGTTTTCACAAGAGACCAACTTATTTCATCTGTTTGGGGCCATGGTATTTCGATCGTGGATCGCACTGTTGATACGCATATAGGTGCACTAAGAAAACAGTTAGAAGATTCTTCTGTTTGTATTGAGGCGGTACATGGGGTTGGTTACCGCCTAACTTGCTCAAATAAGAAAATGGCAAGTGCTTAGTAATGTTGATTTGAGACATTGCAAATGATTTTTTTTGATCTTGAGTGTTTAGTTTTGAGATTGTGGTGAAGTCTCCTTAATTTTGCCAAAAGTATATCGTTAATTTTGGTTTATAGTTTGTATATAGACCTATGGAAGAGAAGGGTTTTATGAAGCGGCACGTGTTAATAGTAGATGACAATAAAATAGATACTCTAAAAGTCAG
>JBBKWS010000063.1:0-6396 GCA_037969075.1 Bdellovibrionales bacterium
TAATCAAACTCGTCCAAATGATCGCGTAAGACCGAATCAACCAAACAATAATAATCAGACTCGTCCAAATGATCGTGTAAGACCGAATCAGCCAAACAATAATAATCAGACTCGTCCAAATGATCGCGTAAGACCGAATCAACCAAACAATAATAATCAGACTCGTCCAAATGATCGTGTAAGACCAAATCAACCTAACAATGGTAATCATGGTCAAGCCCGTCAGCATAGACGTAACTTTGAACGCCCGGTTAACGTGCGCCATAACGGTAGAAGCATGGTTGAGCGTAGCCGTGTAAGACATGTACAGGGCCGCGATGTTCGAGTGAATCGTTACTATCGTCCACACCGTTGGGGACATCATAACCTTTATTCATACAGACCGTATTGGACTTATAATGCTGGATTCTGGAATTTTTATCGCCATAGGTACGTGTCTCCATGGAGCTACAACTGGGGCTGGAGAAGTTCTTCTTGGTATATAGGATGGTCTTGGTATTACACACCGTACTCGCACTATTACTCAGCATCTTATTGGGTAACAGATTACGTGATCGCAGACTTACTTCGCGAACAGTACGAAGAGGGTTATGCTGATGGATTCAGAGACGGTTGGAATGACACTAGAAGTTCAGGGATCACTGAGGAGTATAAAGAACAAATCCGTAGTCAAGTAGATCAAACGGTTACTTCTTACGAAAATGATCGCACTTTCTCTGTTGAACAAGCATTCGATGATTCTAACTATCTGTTTGCAGTAGATACTGAACTTACTATTTTAGATCAAAATAGTAATGTATGTACATTATCAGGCGGAGATTTACTACGTGTATACAATAGACCACAGCGTGATGATAACTACGCTAGTATGCTGGTAGTTACCTCTAAGGGGGCTAGTTGCCAAGCAGGTTCAGTAGTTAATATCTCAATTGATGACCTTCAAGAAATGCTAAATACATTCAATGAAAAAGTGGATGACGGCTTAAATGAAGCTCAAAAATTACAAGATCGATTGCCATAGTTTAGTCATGTAGTAGAAGAAATATTGAACCCCAGCCTTCAAGCTGGGGTTTTTATTTGTGATGAAGGATTCCTAGAATTAAGCGTTGAAAAACGTATTCTTTTACCGATTTTACATTGAATAAATCTAAACGATCCAATTCTGCTTTAAATATATCTTTTTGTAGCAATAAGCTAGCAACCAATAATTTAAGTATACCAATTTTTTGAAGCTCTTTTAACTGTGATAAAACTAGAGAGAGTCTTTCTTCAACTGGGGTAAAATCACTTCCAAAAGGGTAGGGCGGAAATGTTTGACTATTGCTCTCGATAAAATCTTTAACAGCCTTAGGATTGTTGTTCGTATACTGCTTAGGGATCTTGTAGTTTTTTTTAATTTTCCCATTATTTTTTGCTATTTGCAGTAAATTTTCTTGAAATTCAGAATCGGTAATATTTAGTAGTGCGACGATTGTTTCTTCATCGGTTTTCCCTCTTAAATGAGCAATACCATATTCTGTAATTACCACATCACGTAGATGTCTAGGAATGGATAGTTGTTCATGAGTCCATACAATATTAGACATGCGCTTTCCATTTTTGGTTCTGGTGCTTCTTAGCATCAGAATAGAATAGGCATCCATCAATTCATGGGACATAGCCACAAAGTTATACTGCCCACCTATACCACTAACAACTTGGCCTGTAGGCAGAGTGTCTGAAGCGGCTCCTCCAAGCAGACTAACTTGCATGCATGTGTTAAAAAATCTCGCATGCTTTCTTTGTCTACGTATAGCCATTTCATTTTCATCGTATAAGTCATTTACTAGAGAGACCCTGGTCATGTTAATACCTTGATAGTCAATAGCCGATAAATTTCGAAGCCACTGATAAAACTTTTTAGAACCTAAAAAGAAAGCGCCATGTAGGTAACGTTTAATATTTTTGTCACTTTCAAAAATTTCTCTCTTTAAAACTCCAGCTTTTCTTAAATGCATAAAGCCATCCATGATCATCTCACTGGTTCCATAAAGACCAGATACAAAAGTAGATGTTTCAGGAATTAATTCTGGGTTTTGAATAGGAAAATCGACAACAAGTTTTTTGTAAAAGTCATTTTGAGTAGCTCTGAGAATAGTAGAGTGCACCAAAGCATCCGACAAAGACCCTATTCCTATTTGCAAAGTTCCATCATCTTTTATCATCTGACTTGCATGAAAGCCGATGGCATGGTCTTCATAATCAATTGGTAAGATAGGGAGCGCAAATAGTTGGTGGTTTTTAGTTGAGGTTACTACATCAAAAAAGTTTGCATCTACTTCTGCATCTCCGCCCATAAAAGGAAGGTCTGGGTGAATTACGCCAATAATGACTAATTTTTTATTTTTATTTTTTGCAAGATCATAAAGATCTAAAGTTAAATCAGAATTACAACTTAAGCTATATCTGGATATTCCATTTTCTTTTTTTTCTGCAATCATTTGGACAATGGCATGAACATCTCTTTCAATTAGGGTTTGTGCCACATGGGTATAATTTAAACTAACATAAGTGCGCTGTGCAGAGTCGACCCCTAGCATTGACCCTGACTGCATATAAAATTCAATCACATTAATATTAGATGGCAGTGCGCCTTTTTTTTGCGCTTGTATATAGGATAACTCAGGATAATCTTTTCCAAAGTGGCGCTCTAAAAAAGGTTGCAAGAATCGCTTCTCCAGCAAGCTTTTGGGCTTTGGAACACTAAGAGATAAGGCTGTGTAGATATTTAGGGTTTTAGATGTATCTGCTGCGGCCACATTATAAATTTCATTAATTAGTGCATTAGGTTTTCCTAAGCCTAAAGGGCAGCCTAGGTTTAAGTTAGGACCGATTGTTTTATATAAGTAGTCCGCAGTTTTCGCTAGGGTAGAGGTATAAATAGTATTCTTGTTCATTTGATTAGATTATAATAGTTGGCTTTTAAGTTCAACAATCTCGGCGTCAAGAATCTCAATTTTTGATATATCATTTACTTTCTGTGCTTCATGTAAAGATTCTTCATAAGAACTAATTTTTTCATTTAAAATTCGATTTAATACCACCTGATAATTGCTAGTAGACATCTGAACCACTAGCTCAGAGTTTTGAGTCATGTATGCGGCCTGCTTCTGAGCGATGGCTATCGCCTGATTAGACTCTGCTATATTAGTCGGTAATAGTAGAGCAGCGCTAAGTACTGACGCCCAAAATATCTGTCTACGTGAGTTGTTGGCGACAATGGAGCTGAGTAGCTTTTTTCTTAAAGGAGAATCTAAACTCCCCTTTGTGAAGAGGTTTAAGTCATATTGATTTAATCTGTGTGATAAAACGGGGTCAGATACATTCATAAAAAAACTAGTCAAAGCGGCAAACCAAGGGTTTTTTGCTATTGCGTCGTTTGGTGCTAGGTCTATAAATTTTCCGAAGACATCCATGTTTTCATAATACGATCGATCTAATGCAATGATTTGCTCTACCTGCGACTTACTTTGTGGATAAAAATGTAAGAGCTTGCTTCTTAAAAGCTTTAATTCTACCGTGTAAACTGACTTTAATAACTTCTCAATAAAGACTTTAAGTTCTTTTTCGCTTTTTAATTCACTTCTTTGGATTCTAATTTTCTCAGACTTCACTTTAACAGGCGCGGTTAGGTAGCGTAAAATCGGGTGATTGTAAGTTGGGCCTGTAGTAGTGTGATCTCTTAATTTATCGATAAGAAGTCCTGCCCCTGTGTTATGAGCATCCAAAAAGCCAATAACTTCTTCAACGCTAATGGATTTCTTTCTTATGTTTTCAAATAAAAGTTGATAGCTAGTATCTATATCTAAGCTTTTGTAGGTCCTCTTTGCCTCAGCATATTTTCCCTCAACGGGCCAAGCCTCGCCAAATACGCTACACATATTTGCAGTGGCCTTCAGGCTAAATATAGTTAAAGTTAAAAGTAAGAGAAGTCTCATATCTTCTATATATGCAATTTTACGACCATTTTAAGCCGGTTAAGATGCATTTGAGGACTACTTTAAGTGCCAAATTTTGCCACTGTCAGTCTTATAGACAGCTACGAAGGTTTAGGTTGGATAAGGGGCGGCACCCATTTTGTATGTTAAAGCATAGTGAAAACTTTCATTCTAATTATAACAATACTAGCCACTAACATCTGCTTTGCCAGTGGATCAGATGAACTGCGTGGTCCAAGCGATCTTGAGGTAGAGGCAGCCATTATTTCTGAGCTTGAAGTAGCCAGAGATTTAACTATATCCAATCAAACCTTAAGCGATGTAGAAAAAGACTTAGCCTTAGCGCAGGTCAATGCATTACTTGAAAAAGCACATGAAGATATTGCCGAAATCCTTCTCCAGCGAAGAGAGATTGAAGCTGCTAGTGGCAACAGAATTTTGGTTGCCGTAGGTCTAGGTTTTGGCGGCGAGGCTACGCCACTTAAAGTAAATTTTCCAAAATGGATTCCGGCAGTCGGAATTGGTGGAGATATAAGTGTAGGCCTTATGACAGCATTTATCAGAGGACCAGAAAGACTCAAATTTTCGGGCCTAGTTACCAAAGGCTTTCATGCCTCAGTTATGCCAAAGACTGGCAAGCTTCTTTCTAAACAGAGGTCGCAAACGTATTTAACAATTAAACTATTTTTTGCTACTCCTGTTTTAAATCCAATATCCCATCGTTATGAGTTAATAAATTTTAATGATTTAAACCGCAAATTTTATGGTGGTGGTAAGGATTCTGGTTGGAACATAAAAATTCCTAAAACAAATGTCAGTGTATTGAAGGAATCTACTACAGTAAAATTTTATGGTGCTTGGCTTGATGAAGAAGAAAGCGCCGAAGACGATGTAAAGATTAGTGACAGCTGGTGGTCTAGGGTAGGTACCTATTCATTAAACCTACTTGAGAGTAAATCCCCAGATATCCTTATGGTATCAATCAATATTGGTGTAAAAAAGAATGATCATGTAGGTAATGCCTATCAAATAGAAATGCAAAAAGTAAGGACTGTACTCGATAATAATCAGTCTGGCAGTGGGTTTTGGCAGCTTTTATCAAACATTTTCTAAACATTTGTCATTAAATCTTCACATATTAAAGCTTTTATACAATAGCACTTATGTTAATCTATTTACATATGGTGATGGGTTTAGATTTACAACAGTGGTTATTTGTACTTATTTTATCAACCTCAATTCTACTATTTATTACTGAGTGGGTTAGTATAGACGTTACGTCTTTGTTAATCATAGTAAGTCTTATTATCTGTAATATTTTAGATGCTAAAAGTGCGCTCTCCGGGTTTTCTAGTGAACCTGCAATCATAGTGATGGCTGTATTTGTTTTGTCTGCAGGCTTATCGGCAACAGGGGTTACGGATCGTATTGGTGACGTTGTTGGTAAAATGGCGGGCTCAAGAGAGTGGCAAGCAATACTTGTTTTTATGTTAGTAGTGGCTCTACTATCAGCCTTTACCCACCATTTAATGATCACTGCAATGATGCTCCCAGTTGTGATGAGATATTGTCGTGAAAAAAATATTTACTCCTCAAGAATTTTAATCCCCATGGCAACGGCAGCGTCCCTTGGTACAACGATGACCATTATCAGTGCCCCCGCATTTTTATTAGCTAATAACATCTTGTTTAGAGCGGGAGAAACTAAGCTTCAGATGTTTGATGTTTTTCCTATTGGAATTAGTTTAACCCTTCTAAGTATCGTCTTTGTGATTTTAACTAGATGGGTTCTACCTAAAAGATCTGGTGAAGAAAAATTTGAAAACAGGTTTCAAATAGAGCAGTTTTATACGGAAATTGAAATCCCAAAGGATTCAAAGTGGATACAAACCGAATTTAAAGACTTTCGTAACGCCACTGAAAAAAGATTTATTATTACTGACTGGGTTCGTCGTGGCAGAGCAAGGCATGCCTACGAAGAAGATGCTCTGATCGAGCAAAACGATATCTTTTTAATCAATGCATCGCCAGATGAAATCATGTCTATTGATGATGATATGGGTATCGAGTTAAAGCCTGTTAAAGAGTACAAGGACACTATCGATCTTGATGAAGGAGACCATAGCCCACCAATGCTATTACAGGCTGTACTTGCCCCTAGCTCTAAATGGGTAGGACGCAATTTACGAGCGACAAATTTTTTGCATCAGCTGCATTTAATTGTGGTTGGGGTTTGGAGAAAAAATGGATGGCTCCATGGCAAACTATCTTCCATCGAATTTCGAGCAAATGATTTATTGGTTTTTTGGGGAAAGAGCGATAGTTTTGAAGCTCTATTGCATTCAAAAGACTTTGTATTCTTAACTCCTCTTAAGACTAATAAAAAAAATCGCTCAAAAGCTCTGCTAGCAATTCTAAT
>JBBKWS010000064.1:0-2619 GCA_037969075.1 Bdellovibrionales bacterium
TGCTGTGTGTTTAACTCACCAAATGTAGAGTTTAAAAAAGCCAATAAATAATTAAAACCAAAAACCTCTGCGGTTACCGCAGGGTCAGCTAATAAATATTTAACCATGTATAGAACAAGTAGAGCTCTCATTCCATAGTAAGAAAATCGTTCCCACATTTCTGTAAAAAATAAAACAAATAATCCGGCTGGGTGGCCGAAATACTCTTTGCCTTTAAAAGAATTTGCAAATGCCTCTTTCACTGGTGTTCCTTTGGTTAAGTAATATACATTTTTATAGTGGACAGAAGTCCCCTATTTTCGATTAGAGATCAATCAAAAAATAGATGAGATGCTATTAATTTTACTGCTGATGACACCAGTTTGTAGGTGAAAAAGTACAACTGGAGTCATTTTAGGAATTTTTTACTAAGGCTTTCCCGCCTGAGCACAATGACCAAGTCATGGTTTCAAGAAGCATTGGTGTGCTTAAAATACTGACACTACAGTTTTTATGGATAAGTACAAAAATTATAAGATACTCTTCACTCGCTCAATAACCGCGTCATTAATTTCGTGTCCAGTTTTTGTGATTTCATGAAATGTAACATCCCTTTTAGTCTTCACTAAGGCTTGAATACTAGATCTTACTTCTGAAATTGGGGCGACCGTATCGTCAGTACCATGAATCGCATCAAATCTATAGGCCCTAAGATTTTCGTAGTAATGACTGGGGTAATCCGCAGCAATAGTAATGGCCCGATTTACAGTGGCCAACTCTTTTACCAACCAAGGCACCATGTAGCCACCCTGAGAAAACCCAATGATATTAATTGGAAGAGTATTTAACTTTAAGTCTTTTAATAATTTATGAATGGCGGCCACTGACTCTGTCGGTTGAATCACAAAACGCTTCTCTTTTGACATATAAAAATACCAAGCATAGGCCTCTTTGTATTCGTCCTTAATTCTAACGGGCGAAGGAAAAGGTGCATTTAATGACAAAACCACTGCATTTTTAGGTAGAGACGGTTCTAACTTGCTAAAAATACTCTCTCCCCTCTGACTAAAGCCGTGGAGTAGTAAAAATAGTGACACTGGATTTTCTGGTTTTCGTATCCAGTAGTCGTAAGCAATCGTGAAGGTAGAGGATGCTGTTTGTTTTTCAAAAGTCATATGTGGGATTGTAAGATAAGTGGTGATAGATTTCACTCATAAAATAACCCAAAACAATTAAGAATCTATCCTAGTGGCATAAGCTTGCGTCTCAAAATAAGACTGGTCCTAGTTTTTCTTTAGAGACAAAGACTTATAACCGATAAAAATTAAGTTAGTTACGGGGGATTTTCTAGATGTCTAGTGGCGGAAAAATCATTAAAAAAGGTGAATTTCTTTTCAAAGAAGGTGATAAAATCATCAATCTTCACTTGATTCAGCAAGGAGCTTTTGCTGTAGTCTTAAGTCGTCCGTCAAAGAATATTGAAATTTATACTGCCGGAGCATCGCAGCTACTTGGAGAACAAGCGCTAAACGGAACTGCCACATATCCATTTTCAGCAATGGCCACCGTTGAATCGAAAGTCTTAGAACTACCTGTAGCATCTTTTAAACAACTAACTGACAATCTTCCTCAAACAATTAAAGTCTTTAATAAATCTATGCTAGATCGCATGCGACTTTTATTAAATGATTTAAAAGCTTATAAAATGGAAAAAGACTCTAGTCCGTGCCCAGATGACCAAATTGCTAGGGTGTTCGGCAGCATATTTCATGTATGTAACCATAAAGGTGAAAGAGACGAGACAGACTCAAACAAAGTTAGTATAGATTGGCGCTCGTTTAGACAGTACGCCCAAAGAGTATTTGGAGATTCATTAAAGCGTTTAGAGGGTGCCACACAAATATTAGTTAAGCTAAAATATGCAACTTATGAAATGGGAAAACCACCTGAAGACCCTGAAGCACCAGATCAAATCATGGTGTTTCATTTAAATGACTTAGCAGGAGTTGAAGCATTTTTTGAATTTTTTCAATATTACTATTTTAAAAATGGAAGAATTGAACTCTTAAAATCTGACGAGTTGGCCACCCAACTAATTGGTGCTTTTGTGAAGTGCGCAGAGAATCTCGAAAATGACAGACACGGAGCTGTAACTATTGAATTTAAAGATGCCAGCGAACACTTTAAAAATGAGCTGGGTATGGATTTAAAGCCCGATCATCTATCTATCTTAGAGCAGCGAGGAATTTTTTTAAAACGTCGCGTGCTACAAATTGAACAAGAAGAAAAGGTTACGCTATCATATGACATTAAAGAGTTCAGACAGACTCTAAAAAACTGGCGTATTATCAGAGAAGTTGATAAATGGAATGAACGCGGTTTTGTTGATATGACCGAAGAAGAATTTAAGTTCAAGAAAAAAGCTGAAGGCGGCCCCGCGTGTCCTGATTGTGGCGCAGGCCTAGTTGAACTAGCTAAATTTTGTTCAGAGTGTGGATGTAAAATTATCTCTGCCGCTTAAATCTGACTCTTAATAAACGGCATCAGTAACCTTATAACTTTTAACTCAGCACGCTTAACTGGACTGATTTCTTTCATCCTTTGCTTTTGGATATCTTCATTTTGTGGAAGTCCATCTTT
>JBBKWS010000065.1:0-43623 GCA_037969075.1 Bdellovibrionales bacterium
TGCGCCCAAGACCTTACTTTCTGTACTTCCATGTAGTCATCGCTGACTATGATTAGTAGAGAACGTGCCATTAAAAACCTCCCCTTATTAGTAAAAAAATGAATCAATACTGACTCACAATAATCCTATCGGCGACTTCTTCTGAGATGATTAGGAAAAAAAATCCCATTTTGTAACCGTTTGATATATCTGGACTTTTCACCGGATCATTTTGCCTAGACCTTGTACGCTACTGTAGTAGCATTAGACACATTGCAAAAATTTTATAAAACCCTAGTGAAATCAGTCTTTTACTTGGGGTACCTTGTTTTTTGTCAAAATCTTTGCTATACCTGTATATTCCTGAAACATCTATGGAGGTCCAGTGTTAGAAATCGAACGTAAGACTAGCATCATGTCTGCAGCAAAAAAGGCTAGCTCAAAAGAGGCCGATAAATTTGCTAAGTACAATAAGTACGGTAAAAACTATGAAGACATCCTCTCTATGGAAGAGAATGCTTATCCTGAGTTTACCCTGGCAAAAAATAAAGCTCGTTTTCTACGTATGGTAAACTGGTACAAACAAAAACAAGAATGGCTAGAGGTAGCTCCGTTTAGCGGCTTAACAAAGCTTTTTAAGATTCAAACTAAAGAGCTCGAGACAATTCGCTCTTGTAAAATGGATTATGAAATGGAACTAGAGATGGATACATTAACTCCATCTCAACGCTCTTACAGAAAAGATGAGTTAAAAATGTATGAAATGCACGAGCGCATGGCGGTTAGCTTGATTTCAAAAATGCAGATGAAGTTAAAATCAGGCCGCAGATAAAAAACTTACCATCGCAGTAAATATTCCAACATTTGCTGCTACCCAAAGGGCTCCTTTAATAGGGGCCTTTTTTATTTTAGTCATAGCTTGGCGCTGATTAATCCCTACTAATTCTTCTTCTACCTTTAAACGACTTTCTTGATCCGAGTAATGCGTTTTTCCGCCAAAGTAGGTGTAGTTTTCATCGTCTCTGCTAAATATAATTTCAAATTTACACTGCACCTTATCCATACGAAAAGGAGCCATCTTAACATCTAAGACATCCCCGTCTCCTACTTTTAAAGAGTCATTCACATCTAAAATGGATAAGTGTAGTTTATTACTTAAAAACAAAGACTCTGTCTCAAGTACTAGATCATTCAAAAAGTCTTTTCCGGCGCGCTTTGGCAGGGCAATACAAAAACCGTCTACTGACAAATTATATAGATAAGCAACTGTCGATGTTTCTGCTTTTTGTACTAAAATGGGATAAAACTTTCTTCCATTGAGCTGGTGTCTATCTTGTCTCATGTGTAAATCTCCCTACCCTAACAAGTTCGGACCTAAAGTCTTAGGACTTTAGGGATTTAAGTAGAGGCTAGGTTTATCTGGACTTTAGGACTAATATAGCCCTCATAAGGCTCTGATAAGCTCTCGTCTTCGATATTCAAACATTTGATAGTGTGGGGATAACCTACCACCAGTAAATATATCTCGAAGGGCTTTTTGGTTTTCAGGCAAATCCAAATCTTCTAAGGCTTTGATGAGTTGAGGGTCTATGGGATTATTTTTTATGCTACTTGTAGGATCGTTAACCACATCAATATTTTGATTGAAATTTTTAAGCCAAGGAATGTGTCTTAAAATATAGTATGGTCTAAATATAATACCGTGGTCTATCAACGCTTTAACTGCACCCATTCTTACTACCGTATTGTGCGGCCCCATTTCATTACGTCTATCTTGATTTATAATTAAATAATCAAAGATATCCATTGTCGTAGTAGATGTACTGTTTTTTATATTATAATCTAACCACCTAGCCTGCCCTTGCAAAGGTTTAATCATTACTTGCAAAGAGTGGTTTGTGCCGTTTATTTTTCTTATAACAGTCGTGCTTATCATATTTAAATTTAAAAGCTCTGAGATTTTATACGCGGTCACTTCATGATTAGGATTTTGCCTACCTGTCTTAAAACCAGATTGCTTCTTTGCAATTACTCTTATTCCTGGAGCAAGCTCATATACATTGGATTTTGTTACACCACCCACATACATATCACTTACTATTAACTCATTACTTCTAAGTACCTCTAATACATATTGCTGCAGCTCTTCTGCCCGCTTAAAATCATTAGCTGACCTAAATGACCAAATGGCCTCTTGGTACATCAAATGATCTAAATAGCTTTCACCCAACCTATGGTACATTTTTTTTGCAGCTACTTTGTCTGTAGTCGAATTACTGTTTTTAAGACGTGCTGCCGCAAGTTCTAATTCACTCCAGTGGTTTTGTCGTACAGTATCTAATGATGTTACATTGAATGCATCCCGAAATTCTCTATCAACTTTTAGCTTATTCAAAAATAAAGATAGATTTTCTATATAATTACCAGGGCTGTTAGGTAATTCAAATTTTAAAGCTACTGTAATTTCATTAGCTAGATCTTCCCGACCTGCGCGCATTAAAGTCCATATGGCTTCTTTTGCGTACCAACCTTGAAGGTATAAATTAGATAATTCTAGATAAGCACCTTCATTACTGGGCTCTTTGGCAATCTTATTCTCTTGCTCGTGTATCTTAGCATAATAATCCGCTGTTACATTGGATGGCTTTTTAGCTAAGAAAGCTACTTTCGGAAGCTTTGCATACTCCGCCATATAATACGTGCTAGGCATT
Source organism: Bdellovibrionales bacterium (assembly GCA_037969075.1). Lineage (GTDB taxonomy): Bacteria > Bdellovibrionota > Bdellovibrionia > Bdellovibrionales > UBA840 > JAGRAL01. The sequence continues at coordinate 2,691 of JBBKWS010000065.1, forward strand.
TCAGGCAGGTCATTATAATCTTTAGTTAAGCGCGCGAGTTCTAAAACAGTATGATTAAAATCAACCGAAGAATGTGAGTCGGCAAATATGACCGAGCATTCAGGGTTTGAGCTTGCCAATACAGAGCTAGACGCTAGTGTGAAAACCACTAACCCTATTACATGAATTGCTGCCCGTATCCTTCTCACATCATTTCCTGTTTAGTATTTATAAGTATTTACAGCAAGATAGGTGCCATCAGAAAAACTACCTATTAGCCTATAGTTGAATAGGCTTTAGACAGTGACAATTAACGGAATTCTCAGCTTGTCTAATAGCTATGATTAGTAGAGTTAATATTTTTCTCTGTATTTACTCTCAATAGATTCGCAGTACTTAATAAAATTAGCATCTTCATGATACAGCTTATCATAAGCTTCTCCAAACTGATCTGGGTTGATACTACTCGATGTAGAATGATCAAAGAGCTGTTTTACATTCTGCCATTTATTTCCAATCTCAGAATCAAAGTACGGAATGCCTGACCTAATTCGCAGATAAGTTACCGTATCAACCTCACCAATAGATCTTAGATCACTAAAATCCTCATCTGCTAAATAAGCCCCTATCATGTTGGCGGAGCCCCAAGCTGGATGAAACGTAAATTTAATGGGATTAAAGTTAAGATCCTTCACACCCTCATCTAAGCCTAGAGATAAAAATCCATAATATATTTTTCGCACCGTATCTAATTGTTTTATCGTATAAAGGGCCCGGTAGAAGTCATTTGTTTCTAGCAGCCTTGGTTCAAGAACTTTCATGCCTATGCGGTCATAAATTGTTTTTAATTTTCTATTCCCTTCTTCAGAGGCATAGGGATCAGGGAACTCAGAGTTTTCTGGGTACATCTTTGAAAAATTCTCGCAATCACTTAAAGCTGCCACTATAAAATATTTGTATTTATCATAATTTGTGCCCAAAATCTCTTTGGATTTAGCCACATTTCTTTGGTGATTTTTTTTGGCTAATAGCTCATTAAATTCATTTACTGGAGTGGTCTCTTGAAAACTTGCTGTAGATGACTTTTCGATAAAATTATAACCTTCTAACGAGAAGTCACCGGCACTTGTCCTAGAAATGAATGTAGAAATTTGAGAGCGATTCATATACGGATACTTTCCCGCTGTAGATAAAACGTCTAAATGCTTGTACCGATCAATATTATGGCTACGGATATATGCTCCTGATTCATATATAACTGCTTTCCCAGTAGATGATGTGACGGCAAGTCTAGCTAATTGGAAGGCGTTATTTCTTAAGTTACTATTGGGCCACGTATAAGCGTCGTACGCGCCAATAGCGATTCCACCACGGTGACAGCGCATGCACTCTGCTGGATTTTTTGCACCGATACTAACTGTCTTACTATCTTTATAGTGGACCGAGTACAATTCAAACTCTTGCTGCTTCTCGTTCCACTGCAATATCTCTACATCTTCTCTACCATCTTCGATCGTTGGGCATCCAACAATGGACATAATGAATGTTGCATCTGCATTGCGCATTAATATTCGAGGGCAATAAGAATAACTTTTTTGCAAACTTGAGGATTCCCAAATTGGAATAAACTCTTGCGTATATATTTTTGTATCAATGTCGCTAGATAGCTTTTGTAAAACCTCATCCACCGAACGAGACTCTAGCAAAATACGCTCTACCTTTTTATCAATTAGCGGACTTTCTGTTACGATTTGAACCGGCGAAGATATATTTGAAATTGATTTTTCAGCGCTACAACCACCAAGTAAAAAACCAATTAAAATAGCAGTATAAACTTTTATCATGAGTCTGTAGTATCTTGATAGAGGCCCTAAATACATAAGTTATGATGTTTAGGTGTTTTTTTCACTTATACGTATTAAAAAAAACTCATGGCAGGCTGTAGGAGCCTAAAACTGAAGCCAGCTTTTGAACATTGGCCAAAACGAATACAAACCTAAGAAGCTACCCATTACACCCAGCAGATAAATAATGATACGTAAGGGCTGCAAACGAATCTCATCACGCAGAAGAATAAAACCATCTTTCATGGATGTTTCAAGCGAATCGACGCGCTTATCAAGAGCATCTATTTTTGCGTCAAACTTTGTGTCTAACAAATCTATTTTTTCGCCAAACTTTGTGTCTAACAAACCTATTTTTTCGCCAAACTTTGTGTCTAACAAATCTATTTTTTCACCCAAATTTCGATCCACAAGGTTAATTTTTTCACCCAAAAAATTTATGCTTTTCGATAGGTTTTTATAAATTATTTGCCCATCTTTTTGGGTCAATAAACCGTTTTTAAGATCCACCATGGTTTTCACCTGCACTTCAGCCTGAGTTCTTGAAAAACCCGAGCTCTCAAATTTTTTTATAAGTTCTATGGTATCCATCGACATTCCTTTTTATAAATTAAGTAGTTTTTTTAATTTTATAAAAGCAAGTGAGGTGCCAATGTGATTTGAAATATAAGGATGTATGATTTTATTCTGTCCGTAATCGGAATGGATTTACGGATTTTTATTTGAAAAGTAGAGTGCTGATCGTGTGACCAGTACTTTACTTAACATAGTTTGGCTTATTCTTTAGGTTATTGTAGTCACTGTTAGCAGTTTATTGCTATATCACCGTACCAGTATCCTTCTGAACGTTGAATTTTAATTATCCTTTTGAACCCTTCAGATTTTTTTCCATTTTCTTCGAGAACATCAATAATAAGCTTCGAATCTAAAATTTCACTATAACTTATATCAAATATAAGTTGAAAAGCGATATAGTCTTCTAATGGAACAGGCCCACTTATACCTATCCAGTGAATCGTCTGATCAGTATTAGCTGTGATCATGCCCTTGATACGAGAACGAGCTTCGATTCTAGTAGGATAAACATTTTTAGCATTCTTCATTTTCAAAAAAATTCCATTTGGATTAAAAGCCTTGGCTCTAAGAGCTTGTGTTCCATGCCATCTAGGTGAGAACCACATATCGATAACTACTTCCTTAGAACTACTTAGTAAAAAAGAATGTTCCCGAACATCAGAAATTCCAGAAAGCCATGGAATCAATGGTATAAAGAGTGGAGCAAAAGCTACATTGCGACGAAAATTCTCATGGTTTACTTTTAATCCCCATCTAAGCTCGTCAGTAAAAAACTCAAGTCTTGTAGATCCTTCACCTGATATACTGTTCCTCGGATCACACGACCGCCATGCGCGGCCCCCTGGGGCCTCCATGCCAATACCAGATTCATATTCAAGCATAGCGCAGCTAATATTCATAAGAAGAATGAATATTTTTAAAAAATTATGCATTACATTTTTAAATTTCATATTTAAGAATTAACAATCTCTATATGCAAAGTCAAAAGTCCAATACATAAAAGCCATAATTCGCATACAAAAGCATTGACCTGTTGATTCAACTAATAATCTACTGCTTGGGCAAAGCTACCGCCGGCGCAAGCGGTGCCTTATTAAGTATTAGTAGTTTTGACCAACTACTCAAGCAAACGCTTTTTAGCCTCTTCATACTCAGACCACATACGACCCAGAATATCTTTTAATGGCTCTACTTTGTCAGTAAACTCTAATGAAGGACCTGCACACCAAACGGTTTTATAGGTCGAGGCAAAGGCAGCCTTTTCGATCATCTTCATGCCTTTATAATGCGTAAGCATCTTGGCATATTTTTTTAATTGTTTGTTATGATTTAAAACTTTCTCTAGCGTGTTTTGCTCAGTCCCGATTTTTTTAACATAATCCGTATTGATCACCGTGCATGGAGTACCAGACAACTTAGTCGTCATCACAATATCCCCTGCTGTATAGTCAATGCAGGCTTGCTTGTATTCTTTAGACACAGGCGCTTCACTACATGCGATAAATGGAGTGCCTACAGACAACCCATCAGCTCCGAGTGCAAGCATGGATAAAATGCCTTCACCTGTTGCTACGCCGCCGGCGGAGATTACAGGAATCGGGCTCATACGCTTTAATTTAGGAATAAGTATGCTAGCAGGAATATTTCCAGCGTGCCCACCAGCACCTGAATTAACGGCGATAAGTGCGTCAGCACCTAAATCAATTACTTTTTTAGAATAATCCTCATCAACCACATCGCAAAAAACTTTAGCGCCATTTTTATGGGCCTCTTTGATCACCTCTTTTGGGCTACCAAGGGATGTAATAAAATAGTCCACGCCTTCATCTAAGCAAATTTTTAAATGCTCTTTCATATAAATATTAGAAGCATTCACTATAAGATTAATCCCAAAAGCTTGTTTGGTGTGTTTTCGAATATTTTTTAAAGATGCTCTCAAGTCTTCTGGCGTGCGGAAATTTAAAGAGGGAATGGCAGCAGTTGCGCCAAACTCACAAGCCGCAATCACCATTTGATCGTTGCTCACTAAAAACATAGGAGCAACAATCATCGGGTATTTAATATCTAAAAGAGTAGAGAGTGACGTTTGCATTAAACTTTAAACGGGCGGTATTCCATGTTTAGGTCGTTTGCTACTGCTTCATAAGCAACATAACCACCATAAACATTTAAACCTTTGTATAAGCCAATATCTTTTGCAATAGCATCTTCTACACCCATTTGCGCAAGCATTCTAGCGTACCACAGAGTAGAGTTAGTAAGAGCATACGTTGATGTACGAGGTACAACACCTGGCATATTTGGAACACAGTAATGAATCACTCCATCTATTTCAAATGTTGGGTTCACATGTGATGTCGGCTTACAAGTAGCAATGCAGCCACCTTGATCGACAGCAACATCAACAACAACAGAACCGGCACCCATGGTTTTAATCATATCATGACTAACTAAGTGCGGAGCCTTTTTACCAGGAATTAATACCCCACCAATAAGTAAGTCTGTTTCTTTTACTTTTTCTTCGATGTTCGTGATGCTTGAATATAAAGTATTTACTCGACCTTGAAACACATCATCAATGTATTCCATACGCTTGTGATTTACTTCTAAGATAGTAACTTCTGCACCTAGGCCAATTGCCATTTTAGCAGAGTTTATACCTACAACACCACCGCCAAGCACAGTTACCTTTGCACGTTTCGTTCCAGTCACACCACCCAAAAGAATACCTTTACCACCATGATCTTTTTGTAAGTAGTAAGCGCCAATTTGTGTGGCCATCCGACCCGCAACTTCACTCATAGGGACGAGTAAAGGCAAGCTTCCATCTCTTGCTTCAATGGTTTCATAAGCGATAGCTTTTACTTTTTTATCACAAAGAACTTTTGTCAATTTTGGCTCTGCAGCTAAATGCAGGTATGTATATAAAATTTGATTTTCTTTTAGCAGATCATATTCATCCGGCAGAGGCTCTTTTACTTTTACAATCATTTCAGCTTTTGCATAAAGATCTTTAGCTGTATCTAAAAGTGATGCTCCTGCTTTTTCAAATGCTTGGTTCGAAATCCCGCTGCCAACGCCCGCATCTTTTTGAATAAATACTTTATGGCCATCGGCTACAAGTTGACGTACTCCAGCCTCTGTCATTCCGACGCGATTTTCACTGATTTTTATTTCTTTAGGTACACCAATAATCATGATTATCTCCTTAGAGAATCCTCTCTCTAAAATAGTGTTCTAGTGATTTATAAATTAGTATCTTAAGAGAGGAAAAAGAAATCTTCGCTTTCTCGCTGTTGATGCCTTGCGCTAGTATAAAGAAGCCTGAATTTCAGGCTAGAGTGTCGTTATCCAAGAAAAACGGTCTTCGCTTACGCCGTATTGTATCGACGTCAGCGCTTCGAACAATTTTGAGGATACGGGGCCAACCTGGTTCTGATTGATCTTTATGCTCCAATCAGCTGAGGTTAATTCTCCGACAGGACTGATTACTGCCGCAGTTCCTGTTCCAAACATTTCTAAAAGCTCGCCGCTTTGTGAAGCATGTAGAACCTCGTTGATTTTAATTTTTCGCTCCACCACATTTTTTCCCCAGGATTTTAATAAGGTAATCGCAGAGTCTCTTACATTGCCGCCAAGTATGGTTCCACCCAAAGCTGGAGTCACAATCTCGTCTTTGAATACAAAAAACACATTCATTGTTCCAACTTCTTCAACATATTCTTTTTGAATGTCTAACCATAAAACTTGTGCAAAACCTTTTTCCTTCGCGATTGATGCGGCCATTAGACTTCCTGCGTAATTCGCAGCAGCCTTAGTTGCTCCTAGCCCACCAGGAGCCGCACGTAGAAAATCTTTTTCTACCCAGATTTTTACAGGAGCTGTTCCTTCAGTATAATACGAACTTACTGGAGATAAAATTACATAAAATATGTATTCGTGTGAGGGGCGAACACCTAAGAAACCCTCGGTAGCAATTAAAGTTGGTCTAATATAGAGCGCTGCATTTTTTGTGGTTGGTATCCAATCTTTGTCCGCATTGACTACCGCTTGTATTCCTTCAAAAAATAATTCCTTGGGAGGTGACTTCATACAAAGTCTTTCGGCACCGTCGGTAAGCCTTCTCCAATTAAAATCCGGTCTAAATAGTGCGATATTACCATTTTGTTGTTTAAACGCTTTCATTCCCTCAAACAAAGCTTGCCCATAGTGTAAAACACTGGCCGCTGGATTCAACTCTAGTGGAGCATAAGGAACGACTCGAGGATTGTACCACCCTTTTTCTAAGTTATAATTTGCAATAAACATATGATCAGTAAAATATTTACCAAAACCTAGATTGTTAAAGTCAGGTTTCACTTTCGGATGCTGAGAATAGGTAGTTGTAATTTTCATCGAAAATTAGACTAGCATAGTTTTTTATATTTGTCGCAATAAAGAATTAGAGAACAGGGCGATACATTGCTGGTAAATCAGCTCCTAATTCCATCAGAGAGTAAGAGGATTTTTCATTTAATAGCTTTTGAATAAGCTTATTCATCACCTCATGTCCTGCACGAAATAAAATAATGTGACCCAAAAGGGGCATGCCAAGAGTAGCAAGGTCCCCAAGCGCATCTAAGGCTTTATGCCTAACAAACTCATCTTTCCAACGAAGCCCTTCTTCATTAAGAACTTTTACCTGATCTAGCACTACAGCATTTTTAAGACTACCACCTAGGGCGAGCCCCGCTTTTTGCATAGCTTCAACATCTTTTAAAAACCCAAATGTTCTTGCCCTAGCTAACTCTTTTTCAAATGAGCTTTGGGTGATATCAATATCAATTTTTTGAATACCAATTTCTGGGTGATCAAATGCAATTTCACAAGTAATACGAAGCCCATTGTAAGGAACAATATAGGCATGTTTTTGTCCATCGCTATAATAAACTGGCTTGGTAACTCTGCAGTACTTTCTTGGTTGCTCTTGTTCAACCACTCCGGCTTCAACCAATGCCGAGTAGAACTCAATGGATGAGCCATCTACAATAGGAATTTCTGGTCCCTGTAATTCAATAATTAAATTATCTATTCGAAGAGCAGATACCGCTGACAAACAATGTTCAACTGTCGAAATAGAAAAATATTCTCCGCCCAATGTAGTTGCCATGTTAGTGGCTTGCACAAACTGCGCTTTGGGTGATACGTGCGGCTCTCCCGGTAAATCGCGCCTAACAAAATGTACCCCTGTATTATCGGGAGCTGGACAAAAGGTCAGGCTTGCAGGTTTTCCGGTGTGTAAACCTATACCATCGACTTTAATTTTTTTGCGTATTGTGCGCTGTAAATACATATATAACTTAGTTATATCACCAGCTTGATTCATTTGCTACACTATTTATAATGAAGAAATTTCTACCCATCTTATTACTTTTCCTCTGCGCTTGTGCCACAGAAGAAATAGATAATGGAGCAAGGCCACACCCTGCTGCTTATTCGATGGATGGTTTTACTCCCCCAGTTCCAAGACCTGAAAGAGAACCTAAAAAATTAAAATTTTACTTTAAAGAATGTAGTGTCAATGACAGTAAGTCTTATTACTCGACAACATCTTATTTTTGTGACGATCTAAATAATTAAACTTCTGTTTCAGTTGTGGCACTTGCTTTTTGCTTAGGTTTTTTAATTCCTAAATGCGTATAGGCTGCATCTGTTGCGATTCGCCCTCGGGGGGTTTTTTGAATAAAGCCCTCTTGCAATAGAAATGGTTCATACATCTCTTCTAGAGTGCCACGATCTTCACTTAACGACGCACTCAATGTATCAATTCCTGCAGGGCCACCTTGAAATTTTTCGCAAAGTGCTAACAATATCTGACGATCCATAGGATCTAAACCACGTCTATCAACATCTAAATGGTTGAGTGCATAGTCAGCTGTCTCTAGTGAAATTGTTTTTTCATCTTTAACTTGCGCGTAATCCCGAACTCGCTTTAACAATCTATTCGCAATACGTGGAGTTGCACGACATCTTTTAGCAATTTCAAGAGCAGCATTTTCATCTAAGTTAACACCTAGTAAGCTCGCTGAACGGGTTACAATTTGTACAATATCTTTGATTTGATAAAAACTAAGTCTTTCTACTATTCCAAAACGATCTAAAAATGGTTTATCCATCAAACCGGCTCGTGTAGTTGCTCCGATAAGGGTAAACGGCGCTAATTTAAATTTCATAACTCTAGCGCCTAGTCCTTCACCTGTAATAATATCTATGGTGAAATCTTCCATAGCCGAATATAAATACTCTTCGATAGTTTTATTTAATCTATGAATTTCATCTATAAATAAAATTGAATTTGGTTTTAAACTAGTTAATACAGCCGCAAGCTCTCCCTTTTTATCTAAAGCCGGCCCTGATGTGACTTTGATCTCTCCACCCAATTCATTAGCCACAATATGAGCTAGAGTTGTTTTTCCTAGCCCTGGAGGTCCACAGAATAAAGTATGATCTAATGTTTCTCCTCTGGCTTTTGCCGCTCTAACAAAGATATCCAGTTTTTCTTTAATTTTAGTTTGCCCCGGAAACTCACCAAATGTTTGAGGCCTAAGGCTGACTTCCCATTTTGTTTCACTACTACTTGTAACAGCTGCATCACTAATGCGGTCCATACTCACCTATATACTTGTTAAATGTTGCAGGGAGGTTCTTACTCCCTCTTCTACCGAAACCGAATCATCTAACTTCTCAACTATTTTATCTATTTCTGCCAATTTAAATCCTAAATTAACTAAAGCTGATTGAATTTCATTTTTTGTAGCTGACTTTGGTTGCCACTCTTCAGAAAGTACCAACTTACCTTTTAACGTTAAAATAATTTGTTCAGCGGTTTTTTTACCAACTTTAGGTAGTTGCGTAAGTGCTTTTACGTCATTGGATTCTACCCACTCACAAATCTTTTGAATGGTTGCTCCTGATAAAATTTGGGTGGCCATTTTAGGGCCGACGCCATTTACTTTTATAAGAGATAAAAATAAATCTTTCTCAGTCATTGTCGAAAAACCAAAAAGCTGAATGGCATCTTCTTTTACATTCGTAAACACAAAAAGCCTGACTCGTGTTTTACCTAGTAAATCGTCGATCGTAGTTTGAGAACAAAGTAGTTCATAGCCCACTCCATTCACTAAGATAATGACACTACCATCTGCTGTCGAAAACAAATCACCTTCAATATAAGCTATCATTGAGCCCCCAATATTTATATCAAACTAGAAAAACCACATAAAATCCATGGAAAAATGAAAGTTTTGCGTAGCTTCAATCTTTTACTTCCAAAATAAATGTAACTGGACCGTCATTTTCTAACCCCACTTGCATATTTGCCTGAAAAATACCTGCCGAGACTTTTACGCCCAAAGTTTTGGCATACTCTACAGACTTTTCAAATAAGTCTTTAGAGCGAACAGGATCTTCAGCGGCCATAAAACTTGGTCGTTTTCCTTTCTTGCAATCAGCGACTAACGTAAACTGAGAGACCAACAAGAGATCTGCATCTAAATCTTTTAGACTCAAATTCATCTTTCCATCTAAATCATTAAAAATCCGTAAATCCACAATTTTTTGAATTAGCTTTTCCATATGACGTGGCTCGTCTCCTTTTTGTACGCCCACTAAGCACAATATGCCTTTATTTATAGAGGCTACACTGGCCTCATTTACCTTCACATACCCGTGATTTACTCGTTGTATGACTGCTATCATTTCTACAACATCCTCTTGCCTTAATTTAAATATATTTTTCAGATCACTAAGATAGAGAATATATTTAACTTTTCAATCATTGATTTCTAACTTAGTATCAAAAAAAATACTTATCGGGGGAAATGAATGGAACCAATCTGGCTTAAGAATTATCCAAAAGGCGTAAGACACAAACTTGAGTTCGATCGCTACAACTCCATTATAGACGTGTTTGAAGAAAGTATTAAAAAATTTCCAACAAATCTTGCGTTTACAAACTTTAAAGCCGATTTAACTTATAGCAACCTAGATACACTTAGTCGTAATTTTGCGGCCTATTTACAAAATCACCTAGGTCTTAAAAAAGGCGATAGACTAGCTATCCAAATGCCTAACTTACTACAGTTTCCCGTAGTACTTTTTGGCGCACTAAGAGCTGGTTTGATTGTAACAAATATTAACCCTCTATACACAGAGCGAGAGATGGAGCATCAGCTAAAAGATTCTGGAGCTGAAACCATTGTGATTGTAACAAACTTTGCTAACAAATTAGAAGCAATAGTAAAAAACACTAAAATTAAAAACATTATTTTAACTGAAGTTGCGGATTTAGTTCCATTTCCTAAATCATTAATTATCAACGCCTTAGTAAAATATGTAAAAAAGATGGTCCCTGTGTTTGATTTACCTCAAGCAAAAAAACTGAATCAATGCTTAGCTATCGGAAGCCAAAAAGAATTTAATAAACCAACAATTACATCTGCTGACACCGCTTTTCTACAATATACTGGGGGCACTACAGGAGTTGCAAAGGGAGCTGAGCTTACTCACAAAAATATCGTTTCTAATATGCTGCAAATTCGCGAGTGGATGTCTCCGTTACTTAAAGAGGGTGAAGAACAAGCCATTAGCCCGCTTCCTATGTATCACATTTTTTCATTAACAGTAAATTGTCTAACTTTTATGAGTTTTGGCGCTAGAAATATTTTAATTACAAACCCTAGGGATATCCCTGGCTATATTAAAGAAATCAAAGGCTATAAGTTTACTGTAATGGCTGGACTGAACACTCTATACAATGCCCTACTAAATAATAAAGAATTTCAAAACGTTGATTTCTCTCATTTAAAAATATCTGTTGGCGGCGGCATGGCTATGCAAAAATCTGTCACCGAAAGATGGGAAAAAGTCACAGGCACAAGAATTGTTGAAGGCTTTGGACTTACCGAAACTTCACCTGTTATTTGTTGTAACCCTGTAGATGGGAGAGACCGCGTTGGAACAATTGGAATGCCCGTCCCTAACACAGAAATTCGAATCGTTGATGAAGAAGAAAAAGATGTGCCCGCTGGAGAATCTGGCGAGCTTTGGGCACGCGGACCACAAGTGATGAAAGGTTATTGGAATAAGCCTGATGAAACTGCAAAAGCAATTACTTCTGATGGTTGGTTTAAAACAGGCGATATCGCTGTGATGGAAGAGGATGGATTCTTTAAAATTGTGGACCGTAAAAAGGACATGATCTTAGTCTCAGGCTTTAATGTCTACCCAAATGAGCTTGAAGATGTAGTCGCAACAAATCCAAAAGTATTAGAAGTTGCAGCCATTGGCGTTATTGACGAAAAATGCGGAGAGGTTCCAAAACTTTTTGTTGTTAAAAAAGATGATTCGTTAACCATCGAAGAGCTAACAGCATTTTGTAAAGAGAATCTTACTGGATACAAGAGACCTAAGTATATTGAGTTTATTAATGAATTGCCAAAATCTAATGTTGGAAAAATCTTAAGAAAAGACTTACGAGAATTAGAAAAAAATAAAAAAGCCGCTAAATAATAGCGGCTAAAGCCTTACAAGACTTCTACTAAATTTAGCTGATCGATTTTACCATCTTGGTCTTTATCGTGAAACTCACTTGCCGTATCAGAATAGGGAAAGATAGTTTCTGGCCCATTTAAAGCATCCACTACATAGGTGTATTTAACCCCGTGCAACCACACATTGAGCTTATTGATTACATGTAAAGTACCATCACCGTAGCTTGCACCTTTATAATCTGCACTTAAATTTTTCCAGTTTAGCCAATTGATTGCATCTTTAAATGCTAAAGTGACTCGCGCACAACAATCTGCATCGCACGTTTGTACCGCAGTTTCACTGACTGAAACTGAAACACAACTTATTACATCCCAAGGTTTTTTATATTTAGCTTTGCAAAGATCAGCAATCTCTCTAGCTTCTAATCTTGTAACATCTGAAACTACTCTTACGGTAAACTCTTTCCAATATTTTAAGGGACTAGAATAATTAACCCAGTCCCAGACGATTTTGTATGTTGGAGTATCTGTGCTTGAACCAAAGAATTCTTTTTTTGTAGCTTCACTCCATGTTTTACCAATGACCCACTCTTTGGCCTCAGACATTTTTATATCTTTTGGTTTATCGCGATTTAAATAATCAGCATGTAAAAAATAATGAAATACAAATATAGATAAAAACATTCCCCACCCCTTGATAGAGGAGACTTTAGCCGCAAATATCACCTTTGTTTCTAAAGAACTTCATTTGAGTCCTGACTAGAAAATTATGCTCTGAATTTGGTGGGTGGTGTCACTTTGAATGGATAAAAAATACTATAATTGAGTGGATGCTCCAAACTTCTCAAGAATCTCTAATCTAGTAGCATGATAATAAGCTAGAGCAAGGGCATCTGTTGCATCTAATTTTTCTACGCCAATCTCGGCCCCTATTAAATTTTGCAATAAAAAAGCAACCTGATCTTTTGTAGCATTTCCGCTACCCGTGATCCCTTTTTTTACGGCCTTAGCAGAGTAAGTATAGCTTTGCGCACCGATTTTTTTGGCCTCGTACACACAGACACCACGCATATGCGCCAGTTGTAAACTTGATTTTATATTTTTTGCGGTAAATATCTCTTCGATGATTACTGCCTCTGGCTTAAACTCATTAAGAATTTTATTAATTTCAAGACCAATACTTAATAGACGATCTTCAAAACTCAGAGTGCTCCTTACTGATACAGTACCGAACCGCAATAGCTTTAACTCATGGGCAGTCTTTTGAATCACACCATAACCGGTGTTATGTGTTCCTGGGTCTATTCCTAAAATAATCGCCATATTCTTCCTTAAACTATAAATATAGTGTAAATAATAATAAACCTCTTAGCAAGTTATCCTATTGATTTCATTTATGAAGAGTGCAAGACTATTTATAATGAATAGCATCAATCCAGAGCTCATTGAGCGCTACCAAATCCTTTATCAAGAAGACCCTAAGTCTAAGGTTTTTGCTCCTCTTGCAGAAGCGTACAGAAAAATGGGAATGATTGAAGAAGCTCTGCAAGTCGCTAAAGAAGGCGTAGCCTTTCATCCACACTTTCCCAGCGGGAGAGTCGCTTTAGCAAAGATTCTTTTAGAGAAAAAACAACTTGAGCAAGCGGCTGAGCACTTACAACATGCTGTTGATATTTCGCCCGAAAATATATTAGCGCAATCCCTTCTTGCTAAAACAATGATGGACTTGCGACGCCCAAAAGACGCACTCAAAGCTTATAAAATGCTCTTATTTTTAAATCCAGATCATAAAATAGCTCAAAATGCCGTTAAAAGATTAGAAAGTTTAAGCGCGGAAGATTTTGATTCGGATATATTTAGTTTTAAAAATTTAAAAGAAAACTTAGATAATGTTGATTTTATAGATCGCCTGAATACTGAGACCGAACCTAAGGGTACATATCAAACACAAAGGTATTTAGAACGAATGATTTCACTCGCTGATGCTTTTATTGTCAGAAATGATGTGGAGAAAGCGATTCAAACTTTAGAAAAAGCCCAAGAGCGCCTTAAAAAGCAGCCTGAAATTGAACGCAGGCTATTCATGCTACAAGACAGAAAACAAGACTCTGAGGATAGCGCCTCTCCCTCTACACAGACAAAAAAGATTGCCTTTTTAGAACGACTGCTGTTACGTATTAATGAACGTAAAGTTTGATAACTTATTTAACAAGCTCATTCGCGGGGTAATATGCACGATACAAGTGATTTTAGAAAAGGCCTAAAAATTATGGTGGACGGAAGTCCCTATGTCATCACTGATTTTCAACATGTAAAACCTGGCAAAGGAAATCAATTCACTCGCACTAAAATGCGCAGTCTTCTTAGCGGATCAAACCTAGAAAGAACTTTTAAATCTGGTGAAAAATTTGAAGAACCAGATGTAGCTAACCGTGAAATGTCATTTTTGTACTCTGATGAAACTGGCTACCACTTTATGGATCAAAAAAACTTTGAACAAGTTCTTATTACCCACCAAGACATGACCGATGAAAAAAGCTATCTTCTTGACGGTTTAGAAGTTGTAGTAATGTATTATAACGGCAAGCCTGTCGGTATAACTGTACCTAATGCTGTAAACTTACCCGTTGCAGAAACCGAGCCCGCTATTAAAGGCGATCGTGTTAATGGCGCAACAAAAACAGCCACACTGTCTACAGGTCTAGTTGTTCATGTACCCTTACACATCAAAGAGGGAGATGTACTACGCATAGATACGCGCACTGGTGAGTACGTAGAGAGAGTGAATAAGTAGCCAGATTTTTGTCTTGGTTTAGTTCTTCTTTATACTCGTAGAAGTACTCGTCAACTTACTGATTTAATTAGATAATATTCATAGATGCAAACACCTTTTGAAAGACACATTTCAGCTGCACTTAATGAGCATTCCCAAATCGATTTAGCAGTAGATCAATTACTCCGAGTTTGGAAAGATCGTGGCTGTAGCACTGAAGACACTTTAATATTATTTCAATTTTTATCTTCAAAAGGTTATCAACTCACCCTCTGTTCACAAATACACTTTTTATTAGACAAAAAACTCCCAATACCTTGGCTATTTGTTTTAGATGTATATGAAAAAAATAAAGACCTATTAAATTTTACTGCGAAAGAATTTTTAGATACTCTATTCACAGCTGCTACTGATGACACAATTAAGTCTATTCTAAAATATACAAAATACGATTATTTAGACTCTAGGTTTGAAAAGCTTAGATCCGAATGGATCAGCAGAGAACTCGAAGGCAAACACCTTCGTAAAAAAGAACTACTCACTAAACTTATGCTCTTAAAGAATGAGAGATTGATTGAAGAGGAGAGAAAGTTATTCCACGTAGCTCTCGAAGAATTCCCAACAGACGAGGAGCTACTTCAGCGTTACAATGATTTTCAGATTCGCTATGCTGACAATATTTTTCAAAAAGCAGAAACAAAAAGAAATCCTTTTTGGACAAAGATCTTCAAAAGAGAGTCTCCTTCAAAAGAAGACCCTTATGTAAAAGAAATGTTAAAACTAGCTAAAAAGTATCCGGCTGAGACTTATTGGATCGCAAGCAGCTTGTTTTTATCTGAATGCTATTCAAGTTGTATTGATTTGTTGAACAATAAGCAAAATAGCACTATCGAAAAGTGGCTACTCTTAGAGGCATACATACAAGATCAGCAGTTTGTCCTAGCTCTAGAATACGCTAGAGAACTAGAGGAAGAGCTCAGGGATACTCCTGAAAACCTAATGTCATGTCTTTACTATCAAGCAGTTTGCCTTGAACAGTTAGGTAAAAAATCTGAGGCCATACAAATTTTAAAATCTATACTTAGCCACAATAAAAACTTTAAGATGGCACAGTACTTATTCGACCAGTGGAGTAGCGCGTGAAGAAATTTGTCGCGTTTATAATTATTACCGCTACTTTTTTCACTGCCGGGTTCATTTATGAATTCCACTACCCTAGATTAAAGCAATGGGTAAAAACAAAGATATATCTAGAATCATATGATAATTTGCCTGTATTAATTGAACTCAATGATCTTGAGCTAAGCCCATTCACTTTAAGCGCTAAGTTGCAAGATGTCACTTTAAGCCCTAAAAAAGATTTATCAAAACATATTTCTCCTATAAAAATAAAATCTGTGGATATTAGGGTAAGCTTGATTTCATTACTACTGGGTCGCTTTGAAATTAGTCGTGTTCATATAGATCAACCGGTAATGTCTTTAATCTACACACAGAAAAAAAACACTTCTCCCTTTGTAATGCCTGATATTGACTTCAACACACTCTTAAAGACACCCATCGACGAATTAAAAATTACAGGCGGTCAGTTGTTAGCTCGCTTAGACAACATCAACCAGTCTTTAGCAGTACACCCCGTAAATTTAAATTTACATAAGGGTTTTACATCTATTTTCTTAGAATTAGATTTGCCCGTAATAAAATTAAAAGAAAAAAATAATAAAGATTCCCTCACGGCATTTGGTCTATACACAAAATTAAGTATTTCATCCAAAAATACAAAATTAATAGATTTTAGAATCAAAAAAGATGACTCCTTTGCTGTCGCAAAAGGAGAGGCTTCGGGCAACCCTTTAAAGCTTCAGTTCAAATCACCTACTCTTCTATCTAGCTGGAATATAAAATTAGATACCATAAAAGAATCTATCGCCGCATATCAAAAAAACATAGATCTGCCTGAGATGACAGGAAACTTTGAGGGAAGTGTAAATATGGTTGGCGCACAAATGAATAAGTTCGCACTAAACTCAAAATTAACTAATTTTACTGTAAAAGGTTTTGATATAGGCGACATAGGCATTGAAGGATCACTTGATAACAAAGTTGCCCAGATTGATATTACGGCAAAGAATGACTTACAGCAGATTGAGGCAAATAAAGTAAAGCTATACTTAGATGAGCATTACTCTTTTGAGAGCAATATCAACATTAAGTCCTTCGAGTTAAGACAATTTCTTCGGCAACTGAAAGTTAACAATGTACCGTTAAAACTACAGGCCAACGGAAGCTTCCCCTGCTCTGGCGTAGTTCTACCCAAGTTTTATGCGAACTGCGAAGGTGATATGACCGTATCAGATTTTTATGTTCATGGTTCTAATCCCAAAAAAAACATCGTCGCTGTAAAAGGTTTAAAGGCTAAGGGCACTCTACATGTTAATACAAAGTTTATTGTAATTGATGCCGGATTAAAATTGGGAAATTCCAGCGGAAAAGCCAACGCTCACGTTGATTTTTCAAGTGGCTACAAAGTCGACTATTCTAGCGATAATTTTAACATAGAAGACATTGCAGAAATTGCTGGGTTAAGCATAAGTGGTAAAACTAAAATCAGTGGATCGACTGAGGGTAATTCTAGCAAAGGCATTTTCAATATACAAACTGATGCCAAAAATGCATACTTTGAAAAGATTTATTTAGGAAATTTAAAAACAAATTTATCCTACGCTAGCCCCTATCTTAAATTAGATAATATTACTGGGGATATCGATACTACCAGTTATAATGGTCAGCTAACCATCAATTTTGATCACGATACGCTTGATTTAAAAGTCAATACTACAAATTTTAACTTGTCATACCTGCCAAAGATACTTGAAGGTAAAATACAAATGCCTCTTAAATTAGCTGGCAGTGGTGGGTTACAAGCACATATTTATGGTCCACTAAGAATTGATAAGCTTAATTATGATGTAAAGGGACAGCTTCAAAGAATCCTAATTGGGAAAGAGAGCATCGACTTTATCAAGCTAAATACAAATAGCGCAAATGGCATTATTGGATTAACAGGCACTGAGCTTACAAAATCAAGATCAAAAGTATTGTTATCCGGAGGTATTACAACAGATGGAAAAATGGACGTCATCATTACAGGCACTGACATTAGAGTAGAAGAATCTGAAACCTTAAGAAGCTTTACACAAAATCTTAATGCAACAATGAACTTAAGTGGAAAGCTAAAAGGCCTAATCTATAAGCCCGATGTTGAGGCGCAACTAGAAATTAAGCAAAGTAATATTGGTAGCACATACTACAAGACTGGCGCCATAGAATTTAAGGGCACTCGTGAATCAGGTATTACAAGAGTCAAACTATTCGACAATCAACTGGTTGGCAATCTTCAGTGGAACTACGACACTAAGACACCTTTATTAATTGAAGCTATTTTTAACAATTGGGATTACTCCCCTATTTTCTCATTATTCTCAGCTAAAAACGAGCGAGAAGGATACAAGGCTAATATTAACGGAAAAACTTATATACAATATGATTTGAATAATTTTATGAACTCTAAAGTTACTTTAGATATCAATAAGTTTTTATTGGCTCGAGGTATTCTTGAGCTTAGAAATAAAGACACTATGCACCTTCTCTATGACAAGAACGGTTTGATTTTGAAGAATTTTGAATTAGAAGGCAATAATTCACGAATTGTTTGGATTTCTAATAGCACAAAAACTCGTGAAATATCTCTAAAAGGTAGAGGGCATATTAATCTGGCTCTTCTTTCTTTCTTAACCCCCTTCTTAAATGATGTTAGGGGATTATTTACCTTCCAATCGAATCTAACAATGAACTCAAAGTCTTTTGAAGCACTTGGAACAGCGAAAGTTACCGATGGATTTGCAAAGTTAAATGAATTTCCTGTCCCGTTCGAAAAAATTGATGCAGACTTTTCTTTTAGTCAAAATAAAATTGCAATCAATAGATTTCGTTCTGAATTTGGCGGAGGACTAATCCGAGGGAGTGGAAATATATCTGTAAATGGAGTACAAAACATCCCTGTCCGCATAGAAAGTGTTGTTGATAACGCTAACATCCAACTATCAAAGGGTTTAGAATTATTAACTTCCGGTAACCTCGTACTAAGTGGAAATTGGTTTCCTTATATTTTAAAAGGCAACTTGGATATCAAGAAAGGCTTAATTTCTCAAGATAATGCCGAGACTAAAAGTAAGCTAAGAAAAAGTTATCTGCTGCCAGATCTATTAAAAAAACAAGAGGTTAATCCAATAGAACTAGATATCTCTGCAAATCTGTTGGGCAGAAATATTAAAGTTGTGAATGAGTTTGTAAATACTAGCATTGGGGGCCGTCTTCAAATTACTGGAAACCCAAGTAAACCTACTTTAAATGGAAACATTACCCAAGCAGATAAAGGTTTTATTCAATTTATCGATAATAAATTTGATATAGATAATATGAATGTAAATTTTAATAATGACCAATCAATGAACCCAAATCTGTATGTTCTAGCAAATACACGCGTAAAAGAATACGATGTAACAATGACTGTTGGTGGAACCTTACAAGATATTCAACCAAGTTTTACAAGCCAGCCACCTCTTAATGAAGCCGATATCATAACACTTTTAACCTTGGGATACACCCAATCTGGATTGGCTGAGGAGCAAGGAGAAGGCAACGGCGGAGGAAATGCAATTGGCTTAGGCTCTGCCATCATCAATAGAAATCCATTAAATAAAGAAATTGAAGATAAGACTGGAATTTCTTTACGATTTAATTCTGCTGTTGATAGCTCAGATGAAAATATCACTGTACCAAAAGTTGAGGTCTCAAAGAAGTGGGGCAGTAGATTAGAAACTAAGGCCAGCAGAACATTCGGAAAAACATTAAAAAATGATGCAAAAGTGCAATATAAAATTAATGATAAAGTTTCGGTAATTGGTAGCTGGGAATATGAAAATAGTACTGAAAATAGTGAGTTTAATAATAATGATAAAGAAGATGTCTTTGGCGTCGACTTAGAATATAAGATTGAGTTCAAATGATTGTAATATTATTTTTTCTAAATTTTTTATCTTTTTCTAATACATTGGACCTCAGTAGTCTAGATGGATCTATCACTAAAGAATTGGTGAAAGATTATAAGGATCTATTAGCCCCTCCATTAAATAAATCAAAAATTGATGATATTTTACGAGTAATATACACAAACAAAAAATACCGGACAGTCAGAGCAGTTGAGCAAAAAAAAGATGGGAAAACAACATACAAAATTATCACAGAGACAATCCCCCAAATTTCAAAAGTTGAGTATACAGGAAAACTGGAATTTAGTGAGAGTGTACTTGCTAATATCACTCAGATTCAATCTGGTGAAAATTTTGATACGTATAAGCTAAGAGCCGCAATAGATAGATTAAAAGAGTTTTATAGAAAAAATGCTTATTTATCCGTAGAGATAGACTCACAATTAGAATTCACAGGAGAAAATCGAATCATCCGGTTTTTAATTAAAAGTAATGGGCAATCAAAGATCTCTAGCATTTTCTTTAAAACAAAAAATAAGGAACTAAGCAAGCGATTAGAGTCTGTGGCTAAATCATACAGTGATGACCCATTCACTGAACAAAATATTGTTGAGTTACAAAATGAAATAAAAAAATATTTAATTAACAAAAAGCATTACACTGCTAGAGTATCCGACCCAAATTTCGAGTTTCTAGAAAAATCAAGAACTGTAAATATTAGTTATCAAATCACTGAGGATTACTTATTTAATTTAATATTTGAAGGTAATAAAAAAATGTCCTCCAACAAGTTAGTATCAGCTTTAAACTTTAATGATGGTGACAAACTAGGGGTAAACCCTGCATCGGACATTCGAGAACGCCTGAGAAGTTTCTACAAGAAGAATGCCTTTGCTAACATACAAATTAGCACTACTCAGAGTTTTGATAAAGATCATTCCACTTATAAAATAAAACTTAATATAGACGAGGGCGATGCCATTAAAGTTAAATCATATAATTTTGATGGGGCTATATCTCACTCAGGAGATTATTACGCTAATTTTATTAGAAACAACTCTGGAAGTTTATTAAAAGATGATCTTTATAGTGCTGAAGAACTTGAGGTTGGACTTGTAAATCTTGTCACACATTTACAAAATCAAGGTTTTTTAATGGCAAAGATTTTAACAAGCAGAGCTAATTACTCTGAAGAAAAATCTGAAGTCGCTATTTTTATTCGTATTGATGAGGGGCCAATTAGTATCCTGCAGCAAGTTAATTTTGCAGGCACAAGTAGGTTTTCTAAAGAGATTCTTTTAAAACATATCGACTTAGTCGAAGGCAAGGCCTTGCAATTAGAAAAAGTAGAAAGAAGTTTTGAGGCCTTGTCCGATTTTTATAAAGAAAGAGGGTACTTAGAAGTTGAAGTCGAAACGGATAATTCAAATTTTATTACCTATTATGATAATTACACCAAAGCCAGTCTCAATTACAAAATTAAAGAAGGGGATCAGATTGTAGTCCAAAATATTGCTGTAACCGGTAATTCTATGACAAAAGAATATGTCATTTTGAAGTCTTTAGACTTCAAAGAAAATGATGTATTGACCTTAGAAAAAGTGAGGGAGTCAGAGGCTCAATTGAAGCGTTTGGGTTTATTCTCTAGTATTAATATCTCAATTATCCCCTCACCTAGCCCAAGAAGAGTTGTTACTGTAAGTGTATCTGAAAGATACCCAGGAACTCTCACCTTTGGAGCTGGTGTAAGTAATGAGCTTGAACTTACCTTTAGAGGATACACAGGATTGGCTTATCGAAATCTGTTTGGAACAGCTAGAGCTGTACAAGGCAGGTTTCAACTTAAATCAAATATCAAAGTTACCGATTTCTTAGATTATAAGGCTAATGCAAGTTATCTTGAGCCCTTCTTGTTTGGCTCTAAAACAAAAGGTAAAGTAAATGTTACCAATAGCCAGGAATTAACTGGCACAAGCGGATCCGACCTGGAGGCTTTAGAAACATCAGCTATTACATTTAGTCTAGAAAGAGATTTATCTAGATTTTTAAAGTTAAGTTGGAAACTTTGGGGACTTGAAATTAATAAGAAATTTGAAGTAGATGACAATGGCGATAAATCAAACGAAGAGCACCGCCGTATTGCTGAAATCGGTCCAACCATTGAGTTAGATTACAGGGATAACCCGTTTGTTCCAAAGCACGGTACATACACTCGTTTAAATTTAGATTACTCGTCTCCAGATTTTGGTAGTACCGAAGGCGACAAGATACAACCAGGCGCCAAGGAAGTTAAATACCTAAAGGCCTCTATGCAATTCAACCAATACCTCCCATTTTTTAGCAATGAGGATGTTACATTTGCCTACTCCCTTCGTACTGGCTACTTAGTGAATAAAGGAACAAAGGGATTTTCAGCTGTACCGCAAGAAAAAATGTTCTTTCTTGGTGGTTTGACGACTATTAGAGGTTTCGAAAATAATAGCGTACCCAATCCCGATGCACTTGTTGAGGCTGGAGATGTTTTTCCATCTCTATTGACAGAATCAACATACTACCTTGTGAAAACTGAAGTTAGAATTCCTGTTTACAAAAACTTTGGCACCGCATTATTCTATGATGGTGGTGGCGTAAGGGTAAAAGGTAAAGATTTTGACGATGAATATAGAGATGCTATAGGCTTGTCGCTTCAAATATTGACTCCAATTGGGGCTATTAATCTTGGATATGGTTATAAACTAGACCGTAACTTTAAAAATAATGAGTCTGAGGGAGAAATATTTTTCTCGATTGGTGATTTTTAAATTAGGCATGTTATAATTAAATATGGCAAAATCGAATACCAAAGAAAAATCTGAATTAGACTATGCTGAAGAAACTCGAACTAAAAAACCTCGATTATTTAAAGTACTGATTCTCAATGATGACTACACCCCTATGGAGTTTGTAGTTCATGTTCTTACTAAGTTTTTTCAAAAAGATGAAGAAGGAGCGACTCGAGTAATGCTTGAAGTCCATCACAAAGGCTCAGGTATCGCTGGAGTATTCACAAAAGATATCGCAGAAACAAAAGTATTGTTAGTAAACCAATATGCAAAAAATCATGAACACCCACTAAAAACAATTGCGGAGCCAGAATGACCTTACATCCCGATTTAGAGCTTCATATTAGTCTTACCGTTAACCAAGCTATAAAAATGAAATATGAAATAGTCACCATTGACCAATTGGTTTTAGAGTTACTAAACGATGATAGAGTTAAAACTTTATTAAAAACATGTAAAGTTGATCTAAATAGATATAAAACTAATTTAGAGTCGTTTGTCGATGCGAATACGCCTAAAATTCCTGCCACTGAGCCGGCCGTTAACCCGCAGATTAGTGTGGGTCTACAAAGAGTACTACAGCGAGCCTGGTCACAAGCGATGAGCTCAGGGAAATCAGAAGTAATGCCTACTGACATTATTGTATCCATCTACTCTGAGACGGATTGTCAGGCACATTTTTATCTAGAAGATACTGAAAAGCTATCTAAGGTAAAGCTATTACAGACTATCTCTCATTCTAGTATTTCTGGACAACTAAAAGATGAAGATACGACCACAATGGGCGGCGGAGAATCTGCTTTAGATACATATTGCGTTAACCTAAATAGATTTCTAAAAAAACATCCTCATGCTGTGGTTGCTAGGCCAGACTATCAGGAGCGGTTGATAGGGATATTAGCCAGGAAGACTAAGAACAACCCTTTAATATTAGGAGAACATGGGGTTGGAAAGACCTATTTAATATATTCATTGGCCTACTCTATTATTGAAAATAAGATGCCTAGCTTTTTAAAAGGAACTGAAATTTACTTATTAGAGGCTGGTCTACTTATCGCTGGCGCTAAATTTAAGGGTGAATTAGAAGAGCGTTTTTTACAAATCATTAAAGAATTAGAGGGGCTAGATCACAAGGTCATTTTATTTATTGATGATATTCATCAAGTCCTTTCATCATCAAGCACTCAATCAACTGGTACTGATGTATCAGCACTTCTTAAGCCCACACTTATGAAAGGGAATATTTCGGTTATTGCAACATCGACTTTTAGAGATCTGAAGAACACATTCGAAAAAAATAAAACTTTAAATCGTTATTTTCAAAAAGTTGAACTCACTGAACCTAACGATGAGATTTGCATTGAAATACTAACCGAACAGGCAAAAATTTTAAGCGCACATCACCTACTTAAAATTTCAGATACGTTGATAGAAAAGTCAGTGGCCCTTTCTAAAAGATTTATATTTGATCGTTTTCTACCAGATAAGGCCATCGATGTTTTAGATGAAGCATGTGCTCTATTTAAATTAAAAAATCCTACAGCTAAATCGTTAACAGACGCGGCCCTAGAAGATGCGGTTTCAAAAATCACTTCTATACCAAGTCAGAATTTAACAAAAGATGACAAGAAGTCTCTTCAGCATCTTGAGGACCATTTGCGACTTGTTATTTACGGACAAGATGAAGCTATAAAAAAAGTAGCCTCATCTATAAAAAATGCTAGAGCCGGCCTACAAAGAGAAAATAAACCTATAGGATCATTTTTATTTGCTGGTCCAACAGGTGTCGGCAAAACCGAATTAGCCAGAGCTCTATCAAAACAACTGAACTTAAAATTTACAAAATTTGATATGAGTGAATACATAGAAAAGCATGCTGTTTCAAGGCTAGTTGGTGCTCCCCCAGGTTACGTTGGGTACGAAGAGGGTGGGTTATTAACAGATGCCATCTCTAAAACTCCTTATTCATTAATACTCATGGACGAAATTGAAAAAGCGCACCCTGATCTTATTAATATCCTTTTGCAAATCATGGATGATGCTGCCATTACAGACTCTAATGGTAAAAAAGTAGATTGCCGTAACATTGTTCTTATTATGACAACTAATGCCGGTGCTGTGGATATGACAAAAGGTTCTATGGGTATTATTCGTGACCAACTGCAGCCGTTTAACATGGATATGATCAAGAAAGCATTCACACCTGAGTTTTTGAATAGACTAGATGCGGTTATTCCATTTAAGCACTTATCTAAAGACAGATTATTACAAGTGATTGAAAAGTTCTTGCTCGAACTGCAAGCTCAATTAAAAGAAAAGGCTATTGATTTTACATACTCGCCTGAAGTTTTAGAAAATCTTTATGCAGAGAACTTTGACCTTGCATACGGCGCCCGGCCTTTTTACCGCATCATTCAAGAAAAAATTAAAACACCGCTTATCGATGAGATACTCTACGGTAAATTAGAAGATGGCGGTAAGGTTGTAGTCAGTCTTGATAATAATAAAATCACATTTACTTTTAATTAAAAATGGGGGCAATCGCCCCCATTTAGATTTTCTCTTTTACCTAGTTTATTGTTTATATTCTGGATGAGCCTCGTAAAATATTTGGTTCAATAACCTAACATTACTTAACATCAAGCCATAATGACGGGTCATCGTGTTCTTCTGCAAGACACGAGATGACTCACCAAATGCCTCTGATAAATCCGGCATCATACTAAGCATAGTCATTAACAATGGCTCTTGCTTTGATACTCTTTCTACTAAGTTAGATCTAAGCTCTAACTGAGTTTGAAAAGTTGCAGCATCTGGACCACCAGGTTTTCCTACTTGTAACTCCATTGCATTTAACTCTTGTGCAAATGACACCACTGTCATAATCAAGTCAGAAACAGTATTGAAATCTTTATTTTCAACCGTTGCGGGCATTTTAGCTAGCTCAGCATTGATCTTCCCGATCTCTGCCACTACTTCAGCATCATCACCAGCACGTCCTTCTAATTGAAGTGAAAACCACTTCTCAAGTGCAGGAGTTAACTTCTTTGCTTTTTTATGTATCTGAGCTAATGCATCCAAGTTATCAATCACTGATTTCGAAGACTCACTCGATGGGTCAGTAAAGTACTTTAAAATTGTCTGACTTGATAGTGTGTCATTTAAACCTGCTACATGAACTACCTTCTTAGCTGTTGGCACTTTAAAGCCGCTTAAGACTCTGAAGAAAGAAGATAAGTTGTCTTTTTCTTCTAGGCCGTTCACATCTAAAAATTGTATCGCACCTAAAATTGCATAGGCTCGCACCGACTCTGTTACACTAGAAGCTAAAGTCCCAGGTAGCATAAATACTTGCCCGTTGATTGGATTATGCGCAAGTGCAGGCATTTGATTTTGCATAATAGCCTTTAAAAAAGCCATTGTCGGCCCGTCTGCTGCGCTCTCACCTTCCTCAAGTAGAACCATTCTTTCAACTTCTGGAAACGAAGTTCTCAATGAGACCTGCTCGTATCTCTTAAATCCAAAACTTCTCTCTGTTAGGGCAATCAAAGCTATGATCTTGTCATACTCGATCCCTCGTACAGCTAGCGCATCAGTACCGTCACCAGCAGCTTTGTCCTCTGTTCTTTTAAGCTCTACAGGCACGCTTACTCGTACCAACTTACCGTTAAGATTCATTTGCGTTTCAGCTCTGATAAACCTTTCTTCATCTGTGCTGTTCGGCAATAAATCTGGAGCCCCAATTACTGATTGGAAGAACTGCATACCATTAATAGCTGCCTGTAAGTGAGGAATGTATTCACTACTTTCTTTTCCACTAATTGCTAAATAAAGACCCTCTTCCAAAAACTGTCTAATTCGAATGAAGTCAGTGAAAAGTCGTCCTATGTAATTACCCGCATTCCAGTAGTCAAAATTGATTCGATCCAATCGAAAGTTTCTATATCCGTAAGTAGATCTGTACTCTTTTATAATATTATTCACCACTTCAGTAGGGCTAGCGCCCAAGTCAAAACGATTACAAGTAGGATTTACTCCGGCATCTTCGTCAGAGCAAAACATATACTTTTTAAGAGGAATTCTAGTAAGCACTTCCTCGTTAAGTTTCAACCAAGATGTAATTCCAAGCTCTTTTTTGTAATCATCAACATGGATATACTTTTTAGCTACAATCTTCTTAGTGTCACTAATTCTACTAAGACCTTCATCCGTTAACTCAAGTAATCCTGTGTAGGCCGAACGAAGAGCTGCCACATCATACGGACCAAGTCCGTCATACGTCATATGATCAGTAGTCATATAATCCATTACTGATGAATAATCTCTCTTAGATGTATCTGCTTCGTTAAACTTAAAATTGGCTTTATCGTAAGAGCCGATAAAGTTATGTCTTAAACCTAAGTTGTGACCAATCTCATGTGCAAGAGTTGGTTTATAGATTCTTACTAAAAGCTCAACATCTGTCATCTCATCTTCGCTTTTAGCAATTTCATCTACAAGCGCAGTAAGATTAGCATCACTAACATCAAGTGCACACAGATTAGACTTAGCGAGATTTCTTTTTACCTTGTCGCTAATTCGGCTTTGCGCAGCCAATGCAGCAATTTTACTTCTTTGACGATTAAACCTTTCACCTAAAAACTTTAAAGACTTTTCATTGTAAATACTAGCAACCATGGCTGCATTCTGTACATCACCGCTAGTCGCAGCATCACGCAGTGTTTCTAAAATTGCTAGAACATCTGGAGTTAATGTAGATTCAAGCGCTCTTGTCCCTAAACGTACAGCCGACATTCCTGCGCTGTAGTGTCTGGCATTTCTTGGTGCGAAATGATTGATTCGCTCGTTTAGATTAGTAATCACAAGAGCAGGATCCACTCTATCATCAGAGACAGACTGCAGAACTTGCTCCCCTGGTCCTGTAGGGATATCTTGTACCGCGCCTCCGATGCCATCAGCATCTTCAGATTCGGCAGCAACCTCCCCTAAAACTTGGACTTGTCCCATGATTTGATTGTAGCTTTTCTTTACTCTAGCTAAGCGCTTAAGATGATCAACATAAGTCTTAGTGTTTCCACCGTATAGAAATACAGATCCTGCCTCAACTCTTCCTGATCTTGGGTTTGAATGTGACCCTCCAAGTCCAAGTAAACCTGCATTACTGGCTTTTTGCACATAGTAAATATAGTTACGATCTATATCGCCCAGTTCGCCTTTTGCTACATCTTCACCCTCGATGGCAAGCTCAATCACATTGTCTTCTCTTGCTAAACTAGAATGGGCTAAGGCCTGTCTAAAGCCTTTATTTAAATCATCAATCACTTCTTGAGTAGCTTTAATGATGGCATTTCGTTCAGTGATATTGCTATCAGGTAGACCACCAAGCACGTACTTAATTTTTTTGCCATTTTTAATATCAAAAACAGCAGGAAGTGGAATTTTACTACCATCATTACCAACACTGCCTAAATCATTAGGATTGTTTTTAGAAAATGTAAACAGACCGAACCCTAAAAGTTTTTGTGCTGTGTACGGAACATCCAATAATGGTTTTTCATCTGACTTCAAATACTCTTGAAATGAAACTCTTTCTTTAAAAGTAAAGTTGGTTTGCACCACATCAAAATAATCTGCCCCGTAAAACCCAGCGCAATCTAGATCTTGTGATGAGTTTGAAGAATAACTGCCAACTATAGTGAAAGATAGAATTCCTTTCTCTAAGTTTTTACGCATATTAGTAATTTCATCTTGTCCTTTAGACGAGAAACACTGACCCGCCCCGTATAAACTTAAAGGAGATGAACTAGAAAGAACTTCATTTTTACTCCAGTCAAGTTCTGCAATAGCCTCAGGATCTCTAAAGTCAGTAGTTTCAAATTTTGGAATCGCCAAAGCTTCACCTAATTCATTTTTGTAAATAGCCTTCTTGTACTGAACAACAGGGATAGACAATAGAACTTCTAGATCTAAGTTACTATTATCGCCTCTTTCTGTAAGCGCGTCAGCACGTACGATTTGTACGGCATCACGCTTAAAGACAAACTTTACAATTTCTAGATTGCTAGTCGCTCCAACGTAAGCATAATTGAACTCATTTGGCACATCTTGCAAAGTTCTTCTGTACAAGAACTCTTTATTTAAAACTTGCGACTTCATTAAATTCTTTGGCGAACTGGCAATATCAATATCCTGTATTGGAATTCTAGCCTCAAGCGTAGAGTCAATTTTTACATGGGTTGCATCTGTGAAGCTAGTTTTCTCAAAACGTAGGATAGAAGTTTCTTCTCCTAAATCATTTCTTGATCTAACAAGTCGACCATACTCTGCTTTATATTTAAAAAGTGGAATACGAACTTTATCGCCATCAACAGTCGCCAATTCTCTGTCTTCTGCTGCTAGTGGATCATTGGCATTTAATATTTTTACTGCAACAACACTATCCGCATTTAACACATATCTAACTTCATACGACTTTGACAGTGCCCCGACAAAGCTCAGATCTCTAAACATAAACTTTAGTTTCTCTGGCCCCTCAACCCGATTCACTCGTAAAAACGTTATCTTATCATCATCTAGATTTTGCGCGTCACTTCCGCCACCGATTTGCATTACTGCGCCAGAAATTTCTTCCTTAGAAAAAAGTCCTAACCCTGCTCCATCTGGCAGCTCTTGTGGTCGGTCTTTTGTACAAGCAACCGTAAATAGTAAACTTGCGGCCACAAAACTTTTTAGTAAAAATTGATTCATCATGAATATCCCCCTAATTAACAAATTGTAAATATGCGTATACGGCCGAACTATTTTCGTCAAAAAGACTTACGTTCGAATCGCCATTTGGTCTCAACAAGCCACCTTCGTTACTGTGTCCTACGCCAATAGTAGCGGCTGTATTTATGACGTATGCTATTTCTTGTGACCATGAGAAACTCTCCTTTTTATTATTTCTATATGTTTGCGAAATTCCGTAAATCAAACTTGTTCCAACATTCCACTTCTCTGTAAGGTCATATCCAATATCAACCCTTTCAGATAGTGCATATTCAATATTTGATTTTCCACTGGTAGCTGTCTCAAAATCGTGAAAGTTTTTAGTAAATCTTGTTCTCGCTGATGCGCTCCAGCCGATTAGGCCAAAGTCGTCAGCTTTTAGCTTTGCCGTTGCATCTATCGCAAGGCCTACATTAAGACCTTGTCGATCTTTTAACTCCTCACTAACAGGTAAAATGACTCTTGCACTACTAGGCAGATCGATCCATTTGAATGGCAAAGCTTTGCGGCCATATATGATATTGGCACTAGAAATTTCAAATCTTTCTTCATCTTGAAACTCTTTACTAAACTCTACTAAGGCAGATACACTGTCTTTATTTTGTAGGCTCCATTTAGGGTACAGCGTAAGACTACTACTATCAGTGTGCTTAGCACTATCGCGGTCATACAAATTAGATGTGTAATCTAAAATAGCTGTATATTGAAATTTAGATTTTTCAGCAACAGTCGACACAGAAGTTGTTTGCACTGCACTAGTCGTATCAATCGCAAACGAAAATTGGCCCCATGTTAAAACAACAAAGATTAAATGCACCACTTAGACCCCCCACTCAGCCTAGTTACAAGAACTAGACCAAAATCCCCACTCAAATTTAATACTGAATCCAGTTACTTAGAAGTGATTTTGGTGTCAAAGCGGACTTACTGTAGTTTTTACTTATTATTAGTAGTGGCATTTTGTCCTACTTACACTAGAAGCCCTCAGAAGATGCCTAAACTCTCCTGCTTGTGCTTACGTCTTATAGGCAGCCCAAGCGTAGCTTATAGATTTATTTACAGCTGCTATTGACGTTTTAGCAAAAAATCACAGATTATAACTACAACAAGGAGTTTTGAATTATGTCCACTCAGTTTTTCTCAGGCTTTAAGCGCTATGGGTTGCTGTTATTTGTTAATTTAGCCATGGTATTGACCATTTCAGTGGTTGTGCACGTTTTAGGGCTCAGAAGCTGGCTTACGACCCAAGGCATAGATTACAATGTGCTTTTTGGTTTTTGCTTAATTTGGGGATTTGCTGGAGCTATTATCTCCCTGCTGTTATCAAAATTTATGGCTAAAAAAATGTTCAGACTTCATATGATCAATCCGCAAAGCACTACTCCTGTAGAGAGACAGCTTATCGACATGGTCTATAAATTATCAAGGTCTGCCGGTCTAAAAAAGATGCCTGAAATTGGAATGTATGAATCTAATGAAATCAATGCGTTTGCTACAGGGCCAACTAGATCAAATTCTTTGGTTGCTGTATCAACGGGACTCTTACATAGGATGAATTCGGCCCAGGTAGAAGGTGTTTTAGGACACGAAGTGGCGCACATTGCCAATGGTGATATGGTTACTATGACTCTCATTCAAGGTGTGATGAATGCGTTTGTGATGTTTTTTGCAAGAATCATTGCTATGGCAATTGCTCGCGGTAACGACAGAGATAGTAACTCTGGCCCGTCATACATGATCATATTTATGTTAGAGATTTTTTTGGGTTTCCTTGCGATGATTCCGGTATCTTATTTTTCAAGATTGCGGGAGTACCGAGCTGATCAAGGTGGCGCCAGATTAGCAGGTAGAGAAAAAATGATCTCGGCACTTAAAGCCTTATCTGGCACAGAAGAAAGTGTCGACCCAACACACAAAGCTTTTGCCAGTCTAAAAATTTCTGGCCGTGGAATGATGAGATTTATGTCTACACACCCACCGCTATCTGATCGGATACGTCGACTAGAAATAGGAAGATAACTTGCCAAATACTAAGTCTACGCCCTAAAATTGGGCGTAGATGAATGATCGATTACGTTTAAAAAGTGCTCTTAAAGAACTCTCCCATGAAATTGAGAGATTAACTGGTATTCAGATAGAACGCCTGAATGACCGCGAAATTCTTTTGCTAAATACTTTCGCAGTATTTGTTGGTGTTGCCACTGGTTACATCTCAATCGGTTTTAAATGGCTAATCTCTATTTTTCAAAATTATATTTTACAAAATCAATACAGTTTAGAGCCAACCACCTTTACCAATAACATTTTAGGAAACTGGATATACATCGTCCCGCCAATTGGTTTTTTAATCGTAGTGACTTTTACCAAATGGTTAGCTCCGGAAGCCGGTGGACATGGGGTGCCTGAGGTCATCGAAGCTCTTGTTACAAAGGGCGGAAGAATCAGAGCAAGAATTGTTGCTGTCAAAGGTATCTCGTCTGCAATTACGATTGCGTCTGGCGGCTCTGTTGGCAAAGAAGGACCCATTGTACAAATGGGCGCTGCTGCGGGATCATTACTTGGGCAAGTATTTAGAATGCCGCCAAAAGGAATCAAAATACTATTAGCCTGCGGAGTTGCCAGTGGTATGGCCGCTTCTTTCAACACCCCTATTGCGGGCGTTATCTTTGCCATCGAGATTATTTTAAGAGAATTAAAAACTAAATCTTTTGTTCCTTTGGTTATTTCAACAGTCTTTGCCACACTTATATCTAGAATTTACCTTGGTAATGACACCGAATTCTTTGTGCCATCTTACAGCCTTGTATCACCGGTAGAAATTTTACTTTATATCGGCCTAGGGTTTTTAGCAGGATTTATCGGGGTCTTATTAACAAAAACGCTATACGGAATAGAAGATGTTTTTCACAAACTCCCCATACACTTTACGCAAAAAGCGATACTGGGCGGACTTCTACTGTCTTTGATGGGTTACTTTTATCCGCAAGTTTTTGGAATGGGATATGAAACCATCACCCAAACCCTAAGAAGTTCTGGCGAGCTGCAAGTATTGCTTGCTCTTGTAGTTGTTAAGACACTGGCCATGGGTGTGACCCTAGCTTGCGGAGCTTCTGGTGGTATTTTTATGCCAAGCCTTTTTGTAGGAGCTGTCTTTGGTGGTGCCTATGGAATTATAGCTAGTAAATATTTTCCTGGGGCTACTACAGATTTTGGAGCTTACGCTATAGTTGGAATGGCTGCCGTATTTGCCTCAACATCTAGAGCTACTTTTACTGCTATTGTAATCTTATTCGAAATGACTTTAGAGTACTCTATTATCCTTCCATTAATGTTAGCTTGTGTAGTTGCTGATCAAGTTGCCAATCTAATTAGTAAAGAAACTATTTTCTCTGAGCAGTTAAAAAGAAAAAATATCGTTTTTAATCAAGGTTTAACTGTGGACACCCTTGAACATTTAACTGTCGCAAACATGATGACAAAAAATACTTTGTTTCTTACCGAGATCTCTACAGTAAGTGAGATTGACCTATTGCTTTCCAATCATTCGCATACAATGTATCCAGTAGTAAATGACAGAAAACAAGTAACTGGCTACATCACAAAGGAAGAATTTTATAAAGTAAAAAGTAGACTCTCTGACAAAGCAACTGCGAATGACTTTAAACAAGAAATGGCTATTTGGATTTATCCCTCTGATGGGCTAGTACATGCATTAAAAGTAATCCAACAAACCAAATTTAGTCGCATGATCGTTGTTGAAAAGGAAAGTAAAAAATTAGTTGGTATTCTGAGCGGGAAAGATTTATTAAAGTTAGCACATACCACTGAAACTTAACGGGGGATTTATGTTGTTTTTAGTATTTTTACTGTTGCCATCTTCTTTTGCTGATTACGGTCGATGTACGGCGTGGGAAAAAGACACAACATTTTATTGCTACTTTGTAGATAAGAAAGCCGAAATATGGACAAGGGACTGCTCGCACTACTTAGATATTACCCAATTATGTACCCTTCAAAATCCAAATACATATAAAAACTCTTGTAGTACATGGGTCCCCCATCAAGGATTCAAATGCATTATAGACGGCCGTCTTAAAAAACAGTGGTTAAGAACTTGTTCTGTTATTGGTCGCCAAACTGAGTACTGTGACGATAGGGTCGATCCTAACGATTTAGATTTATAATATTTACATTGAAACCTATTCTCCCCTAGCTTTCATTGCTTAAAATTTGGTCCAATTCATCTTGTGTGCTATATCATTTAGCACATGAACGCCCCAAAGATCCTCTTTATCTGCCTTGGAAATATCTGTAGATCCCCTACTGCGGAAGCTGTCTTTAGAGACTACGCAGAAAAATCTAAGCTTGAAGTCACAGTTGATTCCGCAGGTACCGGTGCGTTTCATATCGGTGATCCACCTGACCCTAGATCCATTGCTTGCGCCGCCGAGCGCGGATACAAGATGTCACACCTAAAAGCTAGGCAAATCCAAATCGAAGATTTTTATATTTTTGATCATATCTTGGTAATGGATGAATCTAATCTAGCAAACACCCTAGATATTAAGCCTCCCAACAGTGAAGCAAAAGTTGAATTATTTTTAAACTATAGCACCAAGAAATTAGCAGACCAATCCGTACCAGATCCTTATTGGAGTGGCCCAGACGGGTTTAATGTAGTCTTAGATTTAATAGAGGATGCATCTAAGCACTTAATTACATACTACAAAGACAGGCGAAAATGCTAAAGCACTTATTGCCTGCATGGCTCCCATTATTACTACTAATTACCTTCTTAGGCTGCCAAAGTTTTGAGACAAAAAAACCAACTGTAAGCATAGAAGTTAACAAAAATGCTTTGGTTAATGCTTGTCCAAAAAAAACAAAAAAAATATATGCCAACACTGAACTGACCGTTTGCGGACACGTTCTTTTAAACACATCGAAGTATATGATTATAAAAAACCTTAGTTTGCTTCAGAAAATGGACAAGCGACAATATAAGCTAGCTTTTACAGCAAAAGACTTTCAATTATTTAAATGGAGTCGCTTTAAAAAAAGTCAACTTCATGAAGTTATGCCGATTTTTTTAAACAAACGTTATAAAATATTAAATATCGCTAGCTATAGATTAAATTGCGATCAACTTAATTGCACAAGTAGCATCGACAACTGTGAGACAAAGTCGTCTGAAAATCTTTTCCCCCTTGTCTCGTACAGAATAAAATACAATTTATTTCTAAAAAATACTGTGGGTGTTCAAGTAGAAACTCAAAAAACCATTTTGCAACAACTGGTCTGGCAAGCTGTAAATGGTGATATACGAGCTAAATCTATTCTGATAAACTATAATGACTGGCTTACGGTGAAACCACACATGATTGCAAGATTTAATCACTTTAAAAAAATAGTTGAAAATAAGTCTAATAACATGTGTATAAAGAAGCACAATTTATTTGTTAATAATTACTGACTAGGACTGAAATGTTACTGAACCAAATTAATCTGAACCACTTACATGTTTTTGCAGAAGTCTATAAAACAAAAAGTATGACAATCGCAGCAGAAAAATTACACCTTACTCAATCTGGCGTTAGCCAACATATCAAGGCACTTGAAGATAGTTTAAAAATAGTTTTGTTTGATAGAATCAATCAAAGAATTATCCCTACGGCCGCTGCCGCAGATTTGTATGAGCAGTGCAATTTTGGATTGGAAACTATTGAAAAAGCATTGTGGAAAATTAGAGGAGATTCAACCGAGTTATCCGGAATCGTTAATATAGGTATGCCCATAGAGTTCGGTAATAGTTTGATTGTTCCATTACTATCTAAGTTTGGAAAAGCTCACAAAAATATTAGATTTCAAATCTATTTAGATTTTGCCAATAAACTTAATGAGATGCTGCTGGACGGTGAAATAGATTTTGCCTTTGTTGATGATTACAAAATGGATAAAAGAATTCAAACCGAAATTATTTATACTGAGCGACTGGCCTTATGTACACATATCGACAATGTAAACACCAATACAAAGACTGATAAAAAATACTTTGAAGACCTCGATTATGTAGATTATCAAAAAGAAGCTCCTATTCTAAATATGTGGTTTGAGCATCACCTTAAAACTAAAATAAATGTAAATGTAAGAGTTTATGTAATGGATGTTCAGGGTATTGCTAGATTTATAACTAATGGCTTCGCTGCTGGCATTTTACCTATGCACGTTATTAGAAAATTAGAATCTGAGGGTCACAAACTTCATATTTTCAAGGTACAAGAAAAAGAACTTGAAAACCATGTCAGTGTTGCATTTATTAACAATAAAACGCAAAGTCGTGCTGCTGATTTATGTCTTAAGTTTTTACAAGATTCTCTTAGACAGAACTAATATTTATTTATGCATTAGTTCCATCATATCGAGGCCGGCATATTTTTTTATGCCTTTGGCTAGATATTGAAATATAAAAAACAAACATACTAAAGATGGGACAAGAATTACCAGGTAACCCATCCATGTCATTCTAGATATTTGCTCATTAAGAATCACAGATCTTTGGATTTCTGTTAACGTAGAGTCAATTTTTGTAAATATACTGTACGCCAGCACAAAATTTAAAATAGCGCTTAGAAAAAAAGAATATGACAAATACACATTCGTTTTTCTTAGATGTGTATAGAAACTAGTCTTAGTTTGTTTTTCTTCTAATGCTTTCTCTAGCTCATCCACTCGAAACATATTTGGATTTAAAATTAACTGTTCAACAAATGGTTTTTTTCCGTAGAACGAATTAAAGTAAACAAACAACCCTATTAATAATGGAAAACCAGCTTCTTTAATGGCAAACCATTTTCCTTCTAGTTGTAAAAGTGCAAAGCCCCCAGTTAGTAGCGTATTTAAAAAACCCAGGATAGAAATCCAGTTGGTTTTTCTTGTTGTGTAGTATTCGTATAAAAAATATGCCGTTGGAAAAGCTAGGGCCAAAAGTAATGTGTTTAATGCTCCAAAGCTTTCTGTAAACTTGTTAAGTACAATTACAGGGATAGCAATATTAAATGCTATATTAGTAAGAGCCGCCATTGGTGATTCTTTTTTTACTTTGGTGCTATTCAAGTTTTTCTCCCATCTTAACAGGCCCTGTCTTAGTTGCTTTAATATTTTGGGAGACGGTCTTGTCTAATAGCAGTACTACTGTGCTACCCATATGAAATATACCTAACTCTGCCCCTGCTTGAGTCAGCAAAGCAGGCTCATAGGTTTTTTGTGTGAATTGTCTTACGCTTTTATTTGAAACCACCCCAGAATCATAGCTTAAAGTGATTTTACCAACGTTTGTCGCTCCCACTTTAACCACAGCTATCTTTCCACCCTCACTGGCATCGATATAGGTAACCACTCTCTCGTTTACAGAGAATAAGTTTTTAATAGTAGATACAGACCACGTATTGACTGGCCAAAGCTTTCCAGGAATTAAGGAGCTGGAAGTTATCTTGCCGTTAGCAGGAGAATGAATCCTGTGATAGTCTGTCGGGCAAAGATAATATGTTATATACATCCCGCCTTCAAACTCGCTGGCAATTGGGGATTTAAGAAGATCATGCGTAGTATAGCTCTTACCCTTTGCCTGGATCATTACGCCGTTTTGAATGGTACCAATTTGAGAGATCACAGCATCCACCGGATGAACTAGATTTCCCTTTATAGGCCTCATGCTAGGCTTTAGCTTACGGATAAACAGATCTCCTATACTCTTATAAGATGACAACGGCTGTTCTGCCTCATTCATATTGATGTTGTATGCTTTCGCAAATTTTGCGACCAACCACGTCCCAATACATCGAGGGAACCTAATGTTTAGTAGGATTCCCATAAAGTGGCTTAAGTGGTTTTTAGGTAGAAAATACAAAATCTTATACATAGGCTTTCAACACTCTACGGGCTATAGTATAAAAAGCCAAGTTTTTCTCAATTAGGAACTAAATAGTCCTCTGAGGTATATGTCAAAACAACTGCAAAACATTAAAATTCGCCTAGATGAATCACTTGATGAAAAATTACGCCTATTAGAGCCGGAATATTCATCTTATAGAATTCTTAGAAAATCCGTCGATGCCAGAAAAAGAAACGAATTACACGAAGTATATAGCTTAGAGGTTTTTTATCCAGGCGAGGACACCGCTGCCTCCGATTATCCGGTGGATAAAATCAAATACGACGGTAAACCTATTTTAATTGTAGGATCGGGGCCGGCTGGTCTTTTTGCCGCCCTTAGATTAGTGGAAAGAGGTGTCCCTTGTATTTTATTTGAACGGGGCGCACAGACCAACCAAAGAATGATTAAGATCAATCGCTATTGGCGCTACGGCGAATTAGATACTGACAACAATGTATGTTTTGGTGAAGGCGGAGCTGGGCTTTACTCTGATGGCAAACTAATTACCCGAATCAAATCACCCTATATCCCTTATGTAATGCACAGGCTTGTAAAGTTTGGTGCTCCTGAGGAGATTCAATATTTAGCCAATCCGCACGTGGGATCTGACCGCATTAGACGAGTGATTCCCAAATTGCGGGAGTACCTAGAACAAAATGGTTGCACGATTCACTTTAATGCTAAAGTTGAAGAGCTACTTACTACAAATAACAAAATGACTGGTCTAAAACTTAAAGACGGAAGAGTCTTTGACGGGGATCATATCATTTTAGCCACAGGACATTCTGCAAATGACATGTTTACTCACTTAAATGATTTGGGAGTAACAATGGAAGGGAAATCATTCGCTGTTGGCTTGAGAGTAGAGCACCCGCAAAAAGCAGTAAATGCCATTCAATACAGAGGACACGCTGAGCACCCAAAACTGGGCGCAGCAAACTACAAATTAACCCATCACGATTATAAAGATAATATTGGCGTCTATAGCTTCTGCATGTGTCCCGGTGGTTATGTTTTATCATCAGCCACCGAAGCAGGAAGCATTGTCAGTAACGGGATGAGTAATTATCACCGAAACTCCCCGTTTGCTAACTCTGCCGTTGTTATCAGTGTAGATTACCAAAAAAACTTTGGTACTGATGCTTTCGCTGGCCTTAATTGGCGTAATAAACTTGAAACCGACGCTTACGATTCTGTTATAAAAGCCGATGGAACCAAACAATTACCCGCGCAAAGACTAACAGATTTTATCAATGGTAAAGTGGGACCACTGACAGAAAAGAACTCATCCCCTTCTGATGGAATTGCCACCCGAGTAGATCAACTATTTCCAGATTGGATCAGAACTAGATTGATTGAAGCATTCCATAAGTTTGATGACTCAATGAAGGGTTTTTTACATAAAGACGCTCAAGTATTTGGGGTCGAATCAAGAACTTCATGCCCCATACGGGTTTCAAGAGATGAGATCACTCTAGAATCTCTTAGTCACAAAGGATTGTACCCGTGTGGCGAGGGCGCTGGTTACGCCGGTGGAATTACAAGCGCCGCAGTGGATGGAATCAAAATCGTCGAAGCGATTTTAAAAAATTAATTAACAGAGAATAAAATTGAGCATTTACCCGCAGAACCGATGGAAGATAATTTATAGCGACTGGTAAAAATAGCTTTCATTATATCATTTACTCTTACACTTGTTACATATTTATATAAAATCCCACCACTGATCCCTAAACCAATTAGTACAAAGTTAGCATAAGGCACATGAAAGTTTGCTAGTTGCTCAACGATCCCAAAACTTAGGGCCATAACAACATTTGTTCGCATTCGCCAAATTTGCATTTTTAATTTTAGTTCAGGATTATTTTTTATGGTTGATTCATAATGATGGTTGATAGTTTGGGTAACAAAAAACCTACTAAATAACCCCTGAATCCCAATAAATGCGGCATCAGTTAAAATTGCTGTAGGATTGGTAACACCAGTATAAATAGGTGTAAGAGCTGCCCCTTGCTTTAATAAATATAAGTACAACGTAGAAGCTGACCACTGTTTGGCTGAAGATTGAAGGCCATCAACAAGGCCCCGCCAAGTACCATCTAAAAAGCCCTCTAATAACCTGGCATCCGCCTTTGGAAGAAAGCCTGAACGCGTAATCCAATGATTGTATATAGGGGAATTATATGTCCAAGCTCCTGACATTAATGTTGCTTGCGATGCCATTAAAGCTATTAACTGAGGTGGCATATCCGCACCAAAATAGGCACCTACTGATATTGTCCCTCCAGCAATCACCGATCGAACGATGGTCCATGTCACTCTTTCTTTTTGATAGTTTAATCCCTTGGGTACCTGAATATTTGTAGAACCAATAAAGATCTTTTCACTCTCAGTTTTTAAAACAGATGCTATTCTTTTAGCTTCTTCAAAACTTCTGGTTTTTACATCACTTCCTGTAACTACAAACTCAATGTGGGCGCCTTCTTGTCGTAATTGGCTTAATCTACTTTCAAGCCACTGCTCTTGCACTTCGCCAATACCCATTTCTAGTGTAATGCTAGCTCTTTTAGTTCCGTCTTCTGTGTGGTATTTTATTTCAGGCAACTTTACTTGAAAAACTTCGGCTGCCGCGATTTGACCTTCAACAGCAGATTGAGGCGCATTATTAGGCGCAAGGTTTGAGTTGTCCTGCGCAAAGGCCGACAAACTAGATAATAATATTAAGAATCCTAAAACGTGCTTCATGGATAAGGTCTCCTACCCCAGATAGGTAGCAAAAACCGTACTTGGCCATCTGAAACCTAGCGTAAATAGCCGTGATTATGTGACATTTTTTGTCTCATCACAGCTAGATTTGGCGTTTTAGGTAGCCTTTTTTTATTTATACTAGCTCTTTTTTAAGCGCCCCTAGGTACATCCGCATGGTTTGAAGGCGTATAGTCCCTTCTTGTTTAGCGGACTCAGTATTTAGTCTTTCTTGTAAATGTAAAAGCTTTGTAAAAAAATGATCTAATGTATATTTGCTGTCATCGGGATCTCTATCTTCGCAATAAGGATCGTCAGGTGCGTATAGTGGTCTTTTAACTACTCCACTAAAGGCAAGGCAGCGATAGATTCCAATGGCTCCCATAGCATCTAAGCGGTCGGCATCCTGAACCACACGGGCCTCGATACTTTCTGTTTGAATATTTGCTGAAAAACTGTGAGCAGAAATGCAATGCTGGATTGCGGGTATGTATTCAGTTGGATACTCCCACTCTGTTAAAAGCTCTAAGGCCTTATCGGCTGAAATCTGTGAAGCTTGCTTTCTTCTTTTGTCATCTTTAGAGATGTAGACACAATCATGTAAATAAGCAGCAGGTACCACTATTTTTACATCAGCATTTTCAGAAGTAGCTAACTTCTTTGCTATAGCCACTACCCTTCTAACATGAGAAATATCATGGGAAGGATCAGGGTTTTTCTCGCAGAGTGTTGACATATACTTATCAAAATAAACTTCAAAGGATTTCATAGGGCTGATGCTAACAAACAAGATGGATATGGTCAGTAACTATATATAATTACTCAATATTAGCAGATACAATTATGGCTGCCGTTAAGGCTTTAGAACTATTAGCAAGCCCACTCTCTAAAAATTCAACAAAAAAGCTATCA
>JBBKWS010000066.1:0-12719 GCA_037969075.1 Bdellovibrionales bacterium
TTTGTTTCTCGTGCTGTAATGGATTTGCTAACAGTTAAATTTGGATTTAAAAAACTATCTATTTAAAGGTGAAAAAGTGAAAAATAAAGAATTTGGAAAAATAGACTTTGTTAGTAAAACCAGTATTTTTGCTGTGCTCTCAGTGACTTTGATAATATTAGCTTTTGTTGCGATTTTTACTAAAGGCTTAAATTATGGAATTGATTTTGCTGGTGGTACAGAGGTGCAAGTACTATTTAATGTAGACACAAATGCAGCGCAAGTTCGCAAAATTGTGGATGGATTAGGACTTGGCGAAGCGCAGGTGCAAGCTTTTGGTGGATCTGAAGAGTTTTTGTTTCGTTTTCAAAATGATGCCTCAAAGTCTGACTCGGCTCAAAATGAAGAGAATAAACAACGTGTTGCCTCTTTAAAGATAGCCTTTACTGAAACTTTTGGTGATTCGCAGTTTGAAGTTAGACGTATTGATACTGTAGGTCCGCAAGTGGGTTCGCAGTTAAAGAAGAATGCCTTATTGGCCATGTTTTATAGTTTACTATTAATATTGATCTATATCGGTCTACGATTTGATTATGAGTATGCACCAGGGGCTATCTTCAGTTTGTTTCATGATGTGGTCATTGCTGTAGGCATTTATGCATTGTTGGGTAAAGAAGTTAATATTCAAATACTTGCAGGTGTTTTAACAATCATTGGTTTATCGTTAAATGATACGATTATTAATTTTGATAGGATTCGAGAGAACAGGCTCATACTAAAAAATACCAGTTTAGAGAATATTATTAATTTATCCATCAACCAAATGTTAACCAGAACAATTCTTACCAGCTTAACAATCCTTTTTGCTGTTGGGTCTTTGTTTTTCTTCGCAGGTGGCGTGATAGCGGATTTTGCCTTGGTTTTAGGTATCGGGATTACAGTAGGTACGTATTCTTCAATCTATGTAGCCGCTCCGATTATGCTACTTGGGCAAAGACTTAAGAAGTCGTGATTGTAACTAGGGATTGGCAGGTTAAACATACACCCACAGGGGATGTTGTCCTGCCCTTTCCAGCACTAGTAAATAAACTATTAGCAGCTAGAGGTTTTACCTCTGAAGCAGAAGTGAAAGACTTTCTGTCTTCATCTTTGCGTAATATGAAAAGTCCATATTCTTTAAAAGATATGGAACTAGCGGTTAGTCGTCTGACTACCTCCTTTGAAAATGACGAGAAAATTTTAGTATATGGCGATTTTGATTTAGATGGTTCTAGCGGAATTGCAATCTTGCTAGATGGTCTAAAAGCATTAGGCTTCGCCGATGTAGAGTATTTTCAGCCTAAACGTCTTAGTGATGGATATGGGCTTCATGCAAAATTTATCGAAAAATTTAAAGAGCAAGGCGTAGATGTAATTGTAACGGTTGATCTTGGAATTACAGCTCTTGATGCGGCATTAGAATGCAAGCGCCTTGGTATTGATTTGATCATTACGGATCATCATTTGCCTAAAGAAACTTTGCCAGAGGCACTTGCGGTAGTTAATCCTAACAGAGCGGATTGCACCAGTGATCTTACTTACCTTTGCGGGGCCGGAGTAGGTTATTATTTATTGTTAGCAATCAAGATGCGATGGGCAGAACGTGGTACACCCCATAATTGGGATCCAAAAGAACCACTGGATTTGCTGTTGATTGCAATCTTAACAGATATGGTGCCCTTAAAAAATGAAAACCGGGCGTTGGCAAAACATGGACTTGCACAATTTCAAAATACTAAAAGGCCAGCTCTTCAATATTTATTAAAAAGTT
The DNA here is from genome assembly GCA_037969075.1 of Bdellovibrionales bacterium. GTDB lineage: Bacteria > Bdellovibrionota > Bdellovibrionia > Bdellovibrionales > UBA840 > JAGRAL01. Next base: position 1,790 of record JBBKWS010000066.1, read on the forward strand.
TAAATATGGTGGGACGCCCCTTAAGTGGACAAGATGTAGCTATAGGTTTTGCACCAAAATTAAATGCTCTCTCTCGCTTAGAGCAAGGAGTTTTACCGGTCGACCTATTTTTAGAAAAAGATATTTCTAAGGCTGCAAAATTAACAAATGAGGCTCTCAGTATGAATGAGAGCAGAAAAGATTTGCAGGCTGAGGCAGAAGATGAGGCAAAGTCGATTCATCTAATGAACCAAGATAAAGGGTTTGTATTTGTATATTCTGACAATTTTCATAAAGGTGTAATAGGACTGGTCGCCACTAAATTAACGCAAGAATTTCAAGTTCCTAGTTTTGTGGCTACTGTAGTTGGTGATAAACTTGTAGGAAGTGCTAGAGCACCAAATATGTATGGTTTATCCCTAGTGGATATTTTTGAACAGGCTAGTCAGTGCTTAGACGGTTTTGGCGGGCACAGGGCGGCTGCTGGTTTTCAAATGAAGTTAGAGAATGCAGATGCCTTTAGGGCAGCGTTATCTGAGATTTTAAAAGATCCTCCTGTGCCAGTCCACAAGATGGAATATGATGTTGAAGCCAATCTAAAAGAACTAGATGACGTTGCTCTGGATGCATTGGATTTAGTAGGTCCCTATGGGACAGATTTCCCAGTCCCGCTTTTTTATGTAAAAAATCTAGTGGTTATTAGTAAAACTGTCATGCGTGGGGGCCATATTCGACTACAGGTGCAAGACAAATCTGAAAATCGTAAGACGGTCCTATTGTTTTCTCCGCCTCTACATGCTAAAGAAATAGGCGAAGGACAGGAGATTGATCTTCTAGTTGAGCTGCAATGGAACTATTATAATGGTCGTAAGACTACGCAGCTTTTAGCAAAAGACATTCGATTAAGAATATGAAAAAAGCAGTGGTATTATTATCTTCAGGATTAGATTCAACGGTGAATCTATATAGAGCATATAAAGAGCTTGATGTGGTGTTAGCACTGCATTTTGATTATGGGCAAAGAGCAAGTCTTCAAGAAAAAATTCATGCAAAAAAAACGGCTGAGCACTTAGGGGTTCCATTTAAAGTCATTGATCTTCCCTGGTTTTCTTTTTTTTCAAATAGCAGCTTAACGAATAGCAATAAAGACATTGCTACCCATGTAGAAATTAATAATTTAGAAGCTTCAAAAGAATCAGCTAAAAATGTTTGGGTCCCTAATCGTAATGGAATCTTCTTAAATATAGCTGCGGCTTTTGCAGAGCAATTGCAGGCAGATTTTGTGGTTCCTGGTTTTAATATAGAGGAAGGGGCGACGTTTCCTGACAATACTCCCGAGTTTTTAGCCTCCCTTGATAGTACGTTCGTATATTCAACAGCGAACAAAGTAAAAACACTTTGCTATACAGTTAATATGAATAAAACAGAAATCTACAATTTAGGTAAAGAGCTTGAGGTGGACTATTCGATGGTATGGCCCTGCTACCAATCTTTAGAGGCGCCATGCGAGATCTGCGAATCGTGCTTACGTTTTAATAATGCTAAAAGGGCAAAGTAAATGAAAACTAAGTTTATTGATCAAAATTTTATCTATGATGGAAGTCAGCTTAGAAGCCTATTCGCCTATGAAACACAAGGCGTGCTAGGGGATTCGATTGTTAGTTGGTGCGGTAAGTGTGATATTTCAAATGCAAATATGAAAGATGGAGAAGATCTTTTTGCCGGAGAAAGGATCTTCTCTGAAAATATGCTTCATTTTATTGTTGAAGCATTTGAGGTAAACTTACGTACAATGGTATCCTTACAAAGGTTACTGACGTCGATCATAAAAGATCAACTTACTGAGCTGCAGCCAAGTTTAAAATTACGACGGGACGGGGATGATATTTATCTTGATGATAAAAAGTTGAATATATCTATTGCTAGTGCCGGGCCGCTTTCAGCGATGATTCATTGTGGAGTGAACGTATCGTCTCGTAATACGCCAGTACCAACCATAGGTCTTGAGGATTTGAACATTAATACGGTGGAGTTTTCTGATAAAGTCCTCACAGATTTTAGTGCCGAATATGAATCTATTCGCATAGCTTGTCAGAAAGTTTTTAGTCTCTAGAGTTTGGTTTATTTTTTTTGTCTGAGTAGGGCTTTAGATTAAAGCAGCCATACGTCTTCATTCGGTACACTTTTAGGATTTCGTCGTAAATCTCCATTCTAACGTCGCGGTAGAGCTTTTGAGGAGTAAAAATCCCTATTTGTCTTAAGTGCTCTTTATATCTAAGATAGATAGTTTCACAAAAATCTTCAGGACTCATTTCCCTTAGGTCTGAGCTTTTAATTCCTTCGTAGATAAAATCGTAAAGTGTGTTTTTCATACATACCTCTATCGATAAAAATTAGATTGTCTTTAGGAAAGTAGTGTTAGTTTTTTAAAATCTAGTCCGAAGATGGATGACTTTCTTAAATTAAAACAATACCATTTTACCATTATGAAGTCGTTTCATCTAAATGAGCTAGCAGGATTTTTAGGACTGTTTCAGAAATATACAGGTGCGCAGCTACAAGAAGTAGTTAGTGCTAAGGATCAATTGCTTCTACGCTTTAGATACCAACAAAATTATTTTTTATTTTTTGATCTATCAATGGCAAAACCAGTTTTGTTTTGGCTACAAAAGGACATTAAACTGAAAAAGAAAACGACACCTTTGGCTCTTTTTCTTAAAAAGTACTTTATTGATTCAGTTTTACAAGACGTCTGTATAAAAAATGGTGAAGGACGAGTCCTACATTTTTATTTTATATCTAAAGAGCACGGGCAGCTAGAGATTGAAGCAAGGTTGTTTCCGCATGGTTCAAATTTAATTGCAAAGACTGAGACAAAGTCCATATCTTGGTTTAAACCTAAAGATCTAAATACAGATGTATCTGAAATTAGTCCTGTTGCGAATATCGACGAAATTATGCAAACTAAGTGGGAAGAATACCAAGACCTGTCTAAGCCAAAAGTAAAAAAGGTAGATCAAAGCGCAAAGACTAAATCTTTGTTAGAAAGATTAGAAAATGACCTTAAAAATTACCCAACACGCGATTATAAGAGTGTCGCTGATAAAGTTAAGGCTACGCAAAATCTGAATAGTGCTGAAGATCTTGGTATTGACCTAAGCTTAGCCTGGTATGAGGCCGTAAAGCTTTTGCTAGAAAAAGATAAAAAGCAGGTAAATAAAAAGTTAGCGCTATCAAAAAGAATCGAAGAAGTCAGGTTACTATTAAAAGAAGGAAAAACAATCGACCAAAAGGCAAATAATGATTTATTTGCTGCGGTTGATGCTAAGGGTAGGGTAAAAGTACTTTCTGATGGCAGAAGAGCCTACGTAGGAAAATCAGCCAAAGACAATATGATACTTTTAAGAAAAGCTAAGGCTTGGTACCTATGGATGCATGTTAGAGATTATCCAAGCGGGCACCTTATCTTGCAGCAAAACAAGGGGCAAGTGGTCTCAGAGGCAGATATTACTGAGTTAGGACTTTTTTTAGTAAAAGAATCGGGTTTTTCAAAATCCTTGGTAGCAGGCGATATGTTTGATGTGCAATACACGGAATGTCGTTATATCAAGCCTATTAAAGGTGATAAATTAGGCCGTGTGCATGTGCAAAAAGAAAAAGTGCTCCGCATCCGATTCAAGGATTGACGGCAGAGACTCAGACTTCTAGCATATTTCTATGGTTATTGTTGAAGGATTAACAAAATATTACGGTAGTATCTTAGCTTTAGATCAAATTTCTTTTAACTTTACTAAAGGTGATGTTGTAGGTCTTCTTGGGCCAAATGGTGCAGGTAAATCAACCACCATGAAAATATTGACTGGCTTTATGCCGCCTAGTTCTGGAAAAGTTTTGATACAGGGAATTGATGTAAGTACTGATCCAATAGCTGTCAAAAAAAGAATTGGGTTTTTACCTGAAAATGCACCCTTATATCTAGATATGTCTGTCACTGGTTACTTAAAGTATGTGAGTGAACTGAAGATGGTAGAAAAGAATCTTCGCAAAAAGTACGTTGATGAAGCTATTGAGCAAACTAGCCTGGGTGATGTGAGATTAAAAAATATTAAAACGCTTTCAAAAGGCTTTCGCCAAAGACTAGGTATTGCTCAGGCACTGCTATCGAAACCTGATTTAATTATTTTAGATGAACCAACGGTAGGTTTAGATCCAAAGCAAGTGATAGAAATCAGGCAACTTATTAAAATGCTTTCGGTAGATAGGACATTGTTATTATCTTCACATATATTGTCTGAGGTCGAGGCTGTTTGTAATAAGGTAGTCATAATGAATAAAGGCAAGGTTTTGGCCCGTGAAACCGTATCAAGTTTAACTAATAAAGTAAGCAATGTAATTTATGAATTGCAGACAAACTCTAGTTTTGATTGGAACTCAGTATCACTTGATGCATTGGATATACTGACATTTGCGAACCGTGAAGACGGGTGGATTGAGATTACTATATCTGGAAACAAAGAGTTGCACCAAATTATGAAAGTTTTTTTGGACCATAAAATTCCTTTTACTGAATTAAGAAAAAAAGAAACAAGTTTAGAAGATGCTTATTTGCAGTTAGTAATGAAGGATAACAAATAATGTCAATAATACTTTCTATTTTCAGAAAAGAGTTTAGAGGAATTGTTTTTAGATCTTCTTTTTTCTTTATTCTTTTTTTATGTAGCCTGTTCTTTGGAGCAGTTTTTTTTAATATTTTAGATCAGTACGCAAAGATTTCAAGTCAGATGCCAAACATTAATGGGATCAATTTTGTAAGCGGAATGATTGTGCCTCATTTGTCTAGTTTAAATTTTGTGATGATGTTTGTGTGTCCATTTTTTGCCATAAAACTATTTTCAGAAGAGTATAAGCACAATACATTTGAGCTTTTGTTAACGGCCCCCATCACTTCTAGTCAAATCGTAATAGGAAAGTTTATGGCAGCTTGTGCCGCAGCTTTTGTAGTTTTGGCAGTATCGGCAATTTACCCATTGGCTGGGTTATGGGTGGCAGATTTGCCGCTTCCGCATTTGCTACTTTCTTATATTGGTGTTTGCTTGGTAGTGATGCTCTACACGGCAGTTAGTATCTTTGCATCTAGTTTGACTAGCTCACTAATTGTGTCGGGGATATTATCCATCGTATTTATATTGTCGCTTTGGTTTATTGCAATTTTTAGAACAAATGCTGACGGTTCTATTTCTACTGTAGTAGATATATTATGGATCAATTCGCACCTGCAGGCTTTTTATAAAGGTGGATTTTCATTGTTAGATGCCTCTGTGTTTTTGAGTTACATAGGGTTGTTTGTGTTTATGTGTCAGCAAGTAGTAGAATCTTTTAGGTGGAGATAATATGCTTAAACTAATTTGGTTACTAGCTCTTGTCTCGTTTGTATCATTGTTTGGTGCTAGATATGCATTAGGGCAATGGAATTCATTTTTATGGATTCCTCTTTGTCTTTTTGTTTTGAGTTTTATTATAGGCATCTACATGGACCGTAGTAGTTTGAAGAATGCATTTTTTGCCAAACATACTAAGTACGGCGTTAACACGATTACATTAGTATTAATTTTTCTTAGTTTTTTAGTTGGAATAAATTTTTTAATTTTTAGATATAACCATACATTTGATTTTTCTAAAAATAAGACCTTAACCTTAAACTCTCAAACTAAACAGTATTTAAAAACCTTAGCAACAGATGTAGAAATCACCGCTTTTTATGTGGCTCAGGATCAAAATCGAAAAGAGTCTGTGTTACAGTTAGTAAAATTATTTCAAGAGCAGTCAAAATATATTCAGTTTGAGTTTAAGGATCCTAATTTATTCCCTGAGTTAGTAAAAGAAAATTCAATCAGTGAAAGTGGTTTAATTATTATTGATTACAAAGGAAGACAGGTTAAGCTGCAGGACCAATTGCAGCCTTTTGAGGGCAGCCCTATAGGCTCTAGTGTAAAAGAAGAACAATTGATTAACTCTATTGTGAAGTTATCAAGAAATGAAAGTATTGAGCTGTGTTTTACTGAAGGGCATAAAGAGAAGTCTTTTGAGGCAACTGGTGCACTTGCTTTAGCTGAGTTTATGAACCATTTAGAGGATTTGTCGTATACAATTAAGACAGTTCGGCTTTTAGAAGAAGAAATTCCTGCGACCTGTAAAATGTTGAGTGTTTTGGGACCAGAGTTACCATTTGAAGAGGGCGAGTTAAATAAGCTAACAACTTTTATAAAAGAAGGTGGAGCACTGTTTTTGGCTATGGACCCTGGTCTTAGGCATAACATGGCCCGTGTTACAAAATTATTAGATGTAAACTTCACTAATCTTTATGTTGTGGACTATGAGGGGCAGTTAACAGGATCAAATGCAGCTCTTACAGTTGGTAGAGATTATAATCCCCAGCATATCATTTCAAAATCTTTTAACAATACGATGTATTCGTTCTTTCCGGTAGCATCTTATTTTGAAATTGAGAATGTTAATAAGGATCTAAAGCCTACAGAGTTATTTTACTCTAGTCGCCAAAGCTTTACGCAAGTTAAGTTAGGGGCGCAGCCGCAAATGGTTGAGGGCCGAGATAAGCTTGGGCCATTTACGGTAGCAGTGGCAGTAGAGGGCACCATACAAGGCGGCTTAAAACCAGCCAAGGCAGTGTTGGTAGCCGATTCTGATTTTTTAGTAGATCAGTTTTTTTCAAAATACATCAATAAGGATATTGCTTTGAATATTATAAGTTATCTAACTGATGAAGCAGATTTGGTTTCTATACGTACTGATACATCTCCAGATTTACTGTTTTTAACGCAGACTAAGGCGAATGTTCTAGCTCTAGGATTTTTGCTTATGTCTGCTAGTTTATTGTTTGTGTCTATTGCTATGTGGATTCGAAGGTAGGTACCGTTGAATCTTAAAAAGATACTATTACTGCTATCTATATTGTCGATCTTTGGGGCTTATATATATTATTTTGAAATATATAAGGAAGATCAAAAGACAGAGGCGACATTTCAATCAAGCCTGGTGGTTAAGCTACCGATGCTTGAGATTGATAAAATACACTTTGTGAATTCCTATGATCAATTTGACCTAGTGAAAAAAAATGGTGAGTGGTACCTAGAATCGCCAGTAAAGGATTTCGCAGATAAATTTATTATTAATAAGCTGTTGGATTTTTTTTCCAAACAGAAGGTTCTGCAGGATTTTACCAAAGATGTGACAGATGAATCTAAGTTTGGGTTTAATAAAAAAAACAATTGGATTCAAGTATCTGCTAAAAACGGACCTAGCATAAAAATATACATCTCTGAGACTGTAGGGATACAAGGGAATACATATTTAAAAGTAATTGAAGGCAAAACAAATTATTACTACCTGGCCTCACCAGAGTGGCGAGGAGAGTTTGACCGAACTGTACTTTATTATAGAGACAAGTTTATTTTTCATGAGGACATGAATCTTTTAACAAAGATTCAGAAATGGACTAAGGGTAAATTAATTTACGAGGTCGAAGATAAGGGCAAAGAAAAAGATCAAGAGACTTGGTATTGGCAAGACACAAGATTAATTTTGATCGACAAAGAAATGATCTATAATATTATTGATGAGTTAGTGCAGGCCTCAGCAAGTGATTTTTTAGATTATAATGATTTAGATAAAAAAAGCCTTAAGCAGTTTGGTCTAATTGAACCATTGCCTAGCTTTAAACTATTTTTAAGCAGTGGTAAGGTCTTAGAGTTTAAGTATTCTATACCGAATAAACAAAAAACGTATTTGATTTATAACGATAGAGTGTATGAGCTATTTAATAATGCCTTAAGTTTCTTTGATTGGCAGCTTGATGACTATAAAAACAGAGGTAAGCCTTTTGCGTTAGACATGGATAGCTTGACTGGCATAGCCTATAGTAAAGCTAAAGATTCTAAGCATTTTGAGAAAAAAGATAAAGTTTGGACGTCTAATTTTCCAGGAAACCGCTTTACTCGTATTTTGACAGAAATGCGAGCTAAAGAGTTTCTCCCAAATACATTGCCACCTGTTTTTGACTCAAGCCTAACATTTAGTTCTGATGAAGGAGAGCTTCTTAGGCTCTCCTGGTCTCGTGAAGGTATGAGCGGCTCAGAAATTCTCATGACATCTTCAAAAATCAATGAGACCTTTTTAGTAGAGGCAAAAGAGTGGGTTGCCCTGATGAAGATTCTTGAAGGAGATACAGCATGGGATTCGAAGGACGTAAAATCAAAATAAAATCTCCAACTAGGGTCGACTTAGCTGGTGGTACTTTAGATTTATGGCCTATCTATAGCTTTTTGGGCGGGGCTAGAACCATCAATGTAGCCATCGATATTTTCACTTATGCTGAGATTACTGAGTTAGAGGGAAGAGAGATTCGTATAGACGCACCTGCCATTAAGTTAAGTAAGCGCTATTCATCGATTGATGAGGCGCTTGAAAAAAGAGACGAAGATATTTCCTTTATTTATCCTCATTTAGAGTTATGGCATCCCAAAAAAGGGTTTCACCTATATTTTCATTCTGAAAGCCCGATTGGTGGAGGTTTGGGTGGAAGCTCGTCTCTTACGATTAGCTGCATTAAAGCTTTTTCGACCTTTTGCGAAAGGCTATTAAAGCCCGAAGATCTTATTTTACTGGCCTCAAATATCGAAGCAAATTTACTTAAAAAGCCGACAGGTACACAAGATTATTATCCGCCGTTACACGGAGGACTTCTATCCCTGCATTATGGCTACAGTGGTTGTCAGGTAGAGGCATTGTCTGTAGATGTGTTTTCTACGATCGAAAAATATTTTTTATTAGTTTATACTGGTAGCCCACATCACTCTGGGTTTAATAATTGGCAAGTACTTAAGGCGTTTATTGATGGAGATAAAAAGACAATTGATAATATATATGCCTTAAAGCATACATCTGAAAATCTATATAGCCTATTGCAAGAGAAGGCGTGGCAGGATTTGCCTAAAATTTTTAAAGAAGAATATAAATATAGAACTTTGCTTTCTGACTCATTTACTAGTCCTGAGATCGAACGCCTAGAGGCTGTTGCTTTAAAAAATGGAGCCGATGCTGTTAAGATTTGTGGTGCTGGTGGCGGAGGCTGTGTGTTTGTCTGGGTATCTCCCGATAAGCGAGAGCAAGTCCGAACAAAATTAGAGAGTGAAAACTTTAAAGTCTTAAATGCAAAACCCACAACTCAAGGATCATTTATTAATGAGTAGAGAAGAGAAGACTAAGAAATATTTTGGGATTTGTTTGTCTGGTGGCAAGAATGAAAAGACATTCTTTGCAAGAATTGATGAGTTTGATAAAGAAAAAAAGATCGTCTTAACATCGATCTTAAATGCTCCACAAGGCGATTATAATTCTTCTAATGATAAGTTACTACTAACACACTTTTCTAAAATAAAAAATATTACGGCAGTTGGTGTTGATGTCGCTACAGATTTACCAAAATGTATTACCTGTAAGTTAAAATGTCCTGGGGTAGAGCGCTGTAAAGTAGAGTCAGTAAAGTATATGTGGGGCTTACATCGTGAAAAAGAGAAAAATAAACCAGTTTTTACCCCTTATACTGAGAGGGCTGTTGAGCATTATATCAATGCCATAGAGAAAGATGTTTTTTTGTCAGGAGCCCTTGGAGCAAACTTAGCGCCACTTACTGCGAGGGCAAAGTTTTTACAAAAGCATTTTAAAACTCCGTTTAAAGAAGTTTTTCCTAAGCTAACTTATCTTCGTTTAAGTCGTCACTTTGGTCTACCTAGACAGTTTTTGAATACTAAGCGTCACTCTGAAGACGGGGATGAGGCAAGATGGCAATTTTTAAAACGACTCACAGAGACAAATTTTATCTTTATGTATAACCAAGATGTTCAGTTGATGGTTGATAATCCATATGCATTTGATGCATTTATAGTAGCACTTAGCCTTATACTTGATACCCGTAAGCTCAATGAGCCAAGGCCCAAAGGATTTCCAAAGGCGGATTCGTGGGTACTTTTTCCTAAAGAGCAGATTGAACTTTAGGTAAGTATCAGTTAGACTAAATAGAATGTCTGACTGGAAGAAAAGAGCCCAAATTTTACAAGATGTCGTATTTTTTGAATACGTTGACTCTTCTTTAGCAAGAGAGGCGCCTCATGTGTTTGTATGGGATCTGGATAAAACCTATTTAGATACGCATTTCGAGAGTATTCGTGGTCTTTACCGCACCATCAAAGAGAAAGCATTTCAAAAACGAAATATCCCGGGAACTAGAACGTTAGTAAAAGCTCTGACGGTACGAGGGGATTCTTTTTTTCCAATTTATTTTGTTACCGCCTCTCCTCCGCAGATGGAACGTCGTATTCGTGAAAAACTAGAGTTAGATGGCATTAAGCCATTTGGTATCTTTTGTAAGGATAATCTTAAAAATTTAAAGCCAGGTAGATTTAGACGACTTGGTCAGCAAGTTGGTTACAAGCTACAAGCCTTGATGCATCTAAGAGCTAGGCTTGGACAAGATTTAAAACAAGTTTTGTGGGGAGATGACAGTGAATCAGATGCCGTTATTTATTCACTGTATTCTGATATTTGCGCAAGACGTTTAGTGGATAGGCCGCTAGCTCACATACTATCTCATTTTAATGTTAGAGGTGAGCAGGTAGGTACTATTTTAGAACTTTTAAAGCAGATCCCACAGTCCGACCCTGTAGAGAGAACCTATATAAACCTGGCTTCAGATACGGATCCTGATTACTATTCAAAGTTCGGCAGACGAACGCTAGCGACTTACAATGCTCTTCAAGGGGCCCTAGATTTATACCAAGAAAAGCACTTGAGTATAGAGCAGGTTGAGTTTGTGGCAATAGATTTAAAGCAAAACTATGGATTTACTCTAGAAGAGTTAGCGCAAAGTTTAGATGAT
>JBBKWS010000067.1:0-3939 GCA_037969075.1 Bdellovibrionales bacterium
TCGATAGATTGTGGGGCACCGGATCCACGAAATGATTTGGGACGATCTGCACTGATAATAATTAATGGAATGTTTTTATAATAAGATTCAATACAGGCGGGTAAAAGTTCTGCTACCGCTGTCCCTGAGGTAGTAATAACCGCTGTTAGTGTTTGGTGCTCTTTGATTTGTTGGTAAGCAAAAAAACCAGCTTCTCTTTCTTCAAAAAAAGAGAGAACTTTTATTTCTGATTGCTGATCTAGGACCTCAATGAATGGACTATTTCTTGATCCTGCGCAAAGGCAAACTTGCCTTAAACCTTGGCTCGCTAAAGTTTGTAATATGTTGGATGCCCATTCAAGATTTGTCATAAAATTCCAAGTCTTTGTTTGATCGCCTTTCTTTTAGACGTAAGCTCTAACCACTCTTGTTCTAGCACAGAGTCGGCAACAATTCCACAACCAGCTGCTAAGTACAATTCATTGTCTAGCATTTGCAAGTTTCTAATGGCAACAATGATTTTGTGCCACCTGTCGGTAATCAATCCAAAGGGTGAACCAAAGGCAAGTTTTGGTCTTGGCGTAAGTAAATTTTTAAGATCATCGCGGCGATGAACTAGAGGATAGGCGCCAAGCGCAGGGGTTGGATGTAAATTTTCGATAAGCTCTGCATTTTTTGGTAAGTAGTGACAGGCAGTGGTAATGCTAGTTTTTAAATGTTGTAAGGGACCCACTTGGTATTTTTCTGTGTTACTAATTTGTACTTCACCCATAAGGGATAGGATTTCACTAATACCATCGATGACATATTGGTGCTCTATACGTTCTTTGTCTGTGTCTAGTAATTCAATTTTATTAAGCGCGTGCGCGGTTCCTGCAACTGCCACACTTGTTATTTCTGAGCCATTCCATTCGTAAAGAGTTTCGGGGCTGAGACCAAGAAACCAAGTTTGCTCATTCCAAAATGCATACATATATCCCGAGCCTGAAGCTTGTAAAAGGTAAGAGAGGCTATGTTTAAAGAGGCCCTCTTTCGGTACTGCCGTATCGAAGACCATGGGAACTGCTTTTTTCCAGCCAGCGGATTTAATTTTATTTTGTATTTGTAGGAAGTCGCTTTCAAAAGAAGGTTTGTCGGCCATCAGCCAATCTAACTGTATGGGAGAGTTGGGAAACATTTTGTCCCGTAGGGATTGAATAGGGATTTCTTGTATGCTCACCGGTATTAGGTGAGGACTTTCGAGCCAAAAGCTATTGTGGTACAAGTATCCGTCTACCGCTTTGTCAGAGGGTACGGCATAATATACAGTATTTTCAGTAGCTTGTAATAAAGCTCCTGGTTTATTTAGTTGTAACATTAAGAGCCTACTTTATTGTTTAATCTAGCAGCAATTCGTCGTTATCTGGTAGCAATTATCTATAATATTAATGTGACACTGACTACATAAAAAGTTATACAAGTTGGCTAACTTATGGACTTTAAAAACTTTTTTTCGCAGCCAAATAAAAGCTTTAGCCTGATTGCAGGTCCTTGCTCTATTGAGTCTGAGGAGCAGTTGAGCTCGATATCATCCCATATTAAGCAGCAAGGGGTTACTTTTTTACGTGGTGGGGTCTATAAGCTTCGAACTAACCCTTCTGCCTTTCAGGGCTTGGGAGCTGATGCCTACGATCTTGTAAAAAAAGTAAAAGCTAATACAGGCCTACCATTTGTAGCAGAAATTACTGATCCAAGACAAGTTGAAGAACTTGATCAGTTTGTAGATATGTTTCAAGTGGGATCAAGAAATATGTATAACTACAGTCTTTTGAAAGACTTGGGTAAAATAAATAAGCCAGTTTTATTAAAACGAGGTTTTTCTGCGACAATTGATGAATGGATAAATGCAGCTGAGTATATTCGTGCAGGCGGTAACCCTCATGTAATACTTTGCGAGAGAGGGATTCGCAGCTTTGACTCAAAGACTAGAAATGTATTAGATCTTGCAGCCGTATCTTATTTAAAACAACATACTGATTTTATGGTTTTTGTAGATCCATCGCATGCGACGGGCAGGCGCGATCTAGTCATTCCGATGGCAAAGGCAGCGGTTGTAAGTGGGGCTGATGGGATAATGGTTGAAGTCCATCCTGAGCCCGCTAAAGCTCTTTCTGATGGACCACAGGCACTTACTTTTGATGATTACACACTTTTAGTTTCTGAAATTAAATCACTACTTAAATTATCGCAAAGAGAGTTACTTCAATGTCCATAGATTACAGCGGACCAGATGCTACTAAAGTAAAAAACATGTTTAAAGAAATTGCCTCTCGTTATGATAAGGCCAACGATTATTTATCTTTTGGTATTCACCATCTATGGAGAAAAAAATTGGTAAAGTGGTCAGGAGCAAGAGTTGGTAACTCGGTATTAGATTGCGCGACGGGTACTGGGGATTTAGCCATAGAATTTAAAAAAGTAGTAAAAGCAGGTAAAGTCATTGGCACTGATTTTTGTGCTGAGATGTTAGAATCTGCTCCGCAGAAAGCTGGCGCTAAAGGATATGATATTGGATTTAGTGTGGCTGACGTGATGAATCTTCCATTTGAAGATCAGTCGTTTGATATCTCTAGTATTTCTTTTGGAATCAGAAATGTACAAGATCCTAAAAAAGGTTTGTCAGAATTAGCAAGAGTAACTAGGCCGGGCGGTTGCGTAATGGTTCTTGAGTTTGGACAGCCAAGTCTTCCTGTGTTTTCACAGGCATTTAATCTTTATTCTAAATATATTTTACCTAAAGTTGGTGGCCTTATAACGGGTAAGCCGCAGGCCTACTCGTATTTAGAAGGCTCTAGCTCTAACTTCCCTTGTCGTAAAGACTTTGTCGACCTGGCCCTTAGTACTAACGCTTTTCATAAAGTTGATTTTGTTTCTTTAAGCGGCGGAATCGCCTATATTTATAAGTGCTATATTTAAAATTATAAAAATATGGTGAATAGGCTAAGGGGGGCTGATGTCATTTATCGTTATAGTACTTACCGTTTTATCCCACGTTTTCGCATGTTCTAGCTTTTTAATTCCTTCACAAGGTGTCATGGCCAAAAATTATGATTGGGATATATCTGACGGATATATTATGACGAATGCTAAATCCACAAAAAAAACATCTTTGGTCGTCAGAGCTAGTGATAAAACACACTCTTGGACTTCAAAATATTCAAGTATTACGTTCAATCAATACGGTAGAGAATTCCCCAACGGTGGCATTAATGAGAAGGGGTTAGCTGTAGAAATTTTATGGTTAAATGCCAGTATTTACCCAACAAGAGACAGTCGTGAAACAATAAACGAATTACAATGGATTCAGTATCAGTTAGATAATTACTCTACAGTAGAAGAAATTGCTGAGAATATTGATAAGCTAAGAGTAGCTAAGGTATATGCAAATGTTCATTACTTTGCCTGTGATGCTAATTTAGATTGTGCCACGATCGAATTTATTTCTGGAAAGGCCGATGTGCATTACGGCAATAGACTGACCTATCCAACGATTACAAACAGTACATACAGAGCTTCAAAAGAGTATATAACTGATTACCAAGGCTTTGGTGGAAACTTATCCATACCTAGCTCATACGGCTCACTAGACCGATTTGTTAGAGCCACTTCGAAGGCTAAACAAGTGTTGGCATCTGATGATCAAACCGCGGGGTTTGGTATTTTAGATTCATTGCAGGATGTGGGGCGAACGCAGTGGCAGATTTTGTATGACTTAAAAAATAAAGAAGTGCAGTTTAGAACTAAATTTTCGAATCGTAATATCGCTAGCTTTAATTTTAATGATCTAAATAGATCTTGTAACCAAAGCCCACTGTATTTTGATTTAAAATCAAATCTTAGAGGAAACGATTTAAATTGGTCGACACTAACAAAAACTAAAAATACAGATCTAGTAAAGTCATCCTTTGGCCAACTCTACGG
>JBBKWS010000068.1:0-3222 GCA_037969075.1 Bdellovibrionales bacterium
TCGTTTAAGCCACCCTCAGCTGTTTGAATCATTGAGATACCATCGTTAGCGTTACGGTTAGCCTGACGAGCAGATCTAATGTAACCACGGAAAGATTCTGAAATTGCTAAACCAGCAGCATCGTCGGCAGATTTATTGATTCTGCTTCCTGATGATAGTTGAGCCATACTGTTGTTTAGATTTGATTGGCTGCCTGCCAGATTTCTCTGACCGTTGATCGCAGCAACGTTAGTTGATATACGTAAACCCATGATTATCCTCCTTGGATATTCATAATTCCTCCTTGATTATTCCCTTTTCGTTTCCTGTGAATTGGGCGGCATCCTAGCCTGGCTTTAACACTCATAAATAATCCCCATGATCATAAAGAGAAGAATCAGTAGCCTCACTAACTCTCAATTAATCTTTCGGGGTAGGATTCGGATTTCTTGACAGACTTAAAGTCTAGAATAGAGAGTATTCAATGCTTTCTTTTAAAAAGAAAATGAATCTCAATACTAATGGCCAAAGAAATTCGCCAATTTTTCTGCAGTCCAGTCGGGTTCTTCTTCCATTATGTGATGGCCAGCGGTCTCATGCACTTCCAACGTAGACTTAGGAATGATGGCTAGTAATTCTTTACTGTACCTAAATGGAGTTAGCATATCGCGTTTACCCCAAAGTAATAATACATCTGCACGGACATCCTTTAGACTCTCTGGCAAACGTCTGTCTTTTAATAAAGTATCAAAGGCCTGCATAAAACAAAGTATACTTGTTCCATCATCTTGATATGGACGTAAGTAAGCATTGATATGTTCAGCTGTGAGTAAATCTTTTTTAGAAACCACAAAACGCAAGAGCTGCGACATTAATCTATAATTTAAAAATAGTCGAAAGCGCCTTCCCATCAAATTGATGTAGCGCAGACGAATATTTTTTGTGTGCTTTGGGTTGGTGGCTGGGGATAGGCCGGCTACTTTTTTATAGCTGCTAGGATACAATAGTGCCATCCAAAGTGCGATAGCTCCTCCCATTGAACTTCCTGCCAGATAAGGTTCATGAATATCAAGGTCTACTAAAAACTCATGAATTATATTTGCTTGAGAATCTAGTCCATGATTATGTTTTGGATATTTTCCACTTAGGCCAAAGCCAGGTATATCAATGGCAGTGATTTTGTAGTTTTTTTCTAGAAGAGGTATGATGTACCTCCAGATGTAAGTAGAGGCACCTATACCATGTAATAAGATGAGATCTTTACCACGACCTGATTGTTGGTAGTGAATATCATAATCTTTAAAGCGATGAATCTTTGACGACTTATACGGAAGTTCAGTTGTTGTGTATCTTATTCGATTTTGGACTAACCAGAGGACGGCAAGTAGGGATACAATAAGAATGAAAATAGAAAGGGCTAATATATAGGTCATCTATAATAGAATGCACTTAAAATCAGAATAGGTCGATTTGCTTTTTCATAGTCTTGACTTTTCTCTGGTTGAACACAGATTGTGTATAAGGATAACAACATATGAAAATTGACAATTATACACAAAAGACCAAAGAAGCCTTTGATGCAGCGGTAGAGCTATTAGACAAGAAATCTCAGCAAGTCCTAGAGCCTGAGCATCTATTTTTGAGTTTTTTAGAGCAAAAAGATGGTCTTTTACTAAAGCTATTGATTAGAACAAATGCAAACCATGAAAAAATCAGGGGCTTAATAGAGCAAAAAGTTAACTCTCGCCCGACAGTAGAAGGTTCAAATTCACAGCCTACAGTAAGCACCCATTTAGCAAGACTTATTAAAATAGCGCAAGATGAAGCCAAAAAAATGGGAGATAGCTATCTTAGCGTAGAGCATTTTATAAAGGCGAGCTTTGATGGGGCCTCACAAGCTTTTCAAACTTTATTTTCAGAAAATGGATTTACTAAAGAAGCTTTTCTAACGGCACTAAATGAAATTCGTAAGGGCAAGACTATACAATCAGCAAATCCAGAAGAGGCTTATGAGGCTCTAAAAAAATATGGAAAAGATTTAACCGAGCTTGCAGAGCAAGGAAAATTAGATCCAGTGATTGGGCGAGATGATGAAATTCGCCGTGTGATTCAGGTCTTATCAAGACGTACAAAAAATAATCCTGTTCTAATCGGGGAGCCAGGCGTTGGAAAAACAGCAGTGGTAGAAGGGTTAGCACAAAGAATTATAGCAGGAGATGTTCCAGATACCCTAAAAGATAAAAAGGTGATTTCTCTAGACCTGGGGTCGTTGATCGCCGGAGCATCTTATCAAGGACAGTTCGAAGAGAGATTAAAATCTGTAATCAATGAAGTTACCTCAAGTGATGGGCAAATCATATTATTTATTGATGAATTGCATACCCTAGTAGGGGCTGGAAAAAACCAGGGAGCAATGGATGCAGGCCAACTATTGAAGCCAGCCCTTGCAAGAGGTGATTTACGATGCGTAGGAGCAACAACCCTAGAGGAATACCGTAAATACATTGAAAAAGACAAAGCCCTTGAAAGGCGCTTTCAACAAGTTTTGATTGAAGAACCAAGTGTTGAAAATACAATTTCAATTTTACGAGGCTTAAAAGAAAAATATGAAATCCATCATGGTGTACGTATCACCGACGGCGCATTGGTGGCAGCGGCTGAGCTTTCTCACCGCTATATTTCATCACGCTTTTTACCTGATAAGGCGATTGATTTAATGGATGAGGCAGCCAGTAAACTTCGTATGGAAGTTTCTAGCCGACCTGTAGAGATTGATCAATTAGAAAGAAAGCTAACACAATTACAAATTGAAAAAGAGGCTCTTAGAAAAGAGACTGATGATAAATCAAAAGATAGACTTAAAAAATTAGAATCAGAGTTAAAAGATATCGAAAAAGAGCTACAAACATTAACTGTGCAATGGAGATCAGAAAAAGACACTATTGATCTTTTAAACTCTACGAAGCAAGAAATTGAAAATACAAAGATTTCTATGGAAAAAGTAGAAAGAGAAGGAAATTTGGCAAAAGCCGCCGAATTAAAGTATGGGACCTTACCAAAGCTAGAAGCCCAGTTAAAACAGTACAGCAATATTATTGAAGATAAATCTAAAGCAGGAAAAACAGCCATCCTAAAAGAAGAAGTGGGAGCTGAAGATATCGCAGAAGTTGTTTCTAAGTGGACAGGGATTCCTGTAAACAAGATGTTGCAAACCGAAATGCAGAAACTTTTAAACATGGAAGA
>JBBKWS010000069.1:0-41304 GCA_037969075.1 Bdellovibrionales bacterium
GCACCAACCGATGATGTTTACGAAAAAACGGTAAGTAACCTTGAAGAAGTAAGAGCCCGTGGTGGACAAATTATTGCGATTGGCACAGGAAACAATGAACGCTTAAAATCATTGTCGCAGCATTATCTGTCACTACCAAAAACTAGCTGGAACTTAAACCCGATCTTATCGGTAATCCCACTGCAGTTAATGGCGTATCATGTAGCCGACCGACTTGGGTTCGATGTGGATCAACCAAGAAATTTGGCGAAGTCTGTTACTGTAGAATAACAAGTTGAAGCAAAACCCTTCTTTACTATATGGGTTTTGACTCTCAATATACAAGATTTCAAATCAAAAATACCTGCATTGAACAGCTCTCCAACACAGCTTTTAACACCCAAGGCGCAAAAGCGGCACTTGGACCAAAATCGTCTCATTTTGAGACGTGGTATTTCTATATTGATTATTAGATCTAAGTTATGGCCTCTAAACTGGACTCGCTGGCACCCCTCTTGCTCTATTAAGATGTAAGAGGGACGCATATGATTTTATTACTTTTAATACCATTTCAAGTGTTTGCAGCCACCCAACGTTCGGTTGATATTAAACGTTGGAACTCGTTGAAATCTATTGAGTATAGTAATTCAATCAATCAAAAAGACCTTGAGCTTTATGTGCCTACTGATGAACTAGCAAGATTGGCTCAACCACAAGAAGAAGAGACTACTAAAGATTTAGACTATGATGTTGATGAAGAGTCTACCCGTAATAATAAAGTGGGTAAAAAGATTATGGATCATACTTTTAAGAATTTCGCTAAAGGTAAATTTACTCCAAATGCTAGCATTTTTAGAACTGTTAAAAACGTAGAAGAATCTATGAAATACGACATTACATTTGCTAAAGAAAATGCAAATGATATCGAACACAAAATCAATTTACAATATCAGCCATTTCAAAACATGGCAAAAATGAAATATCGTGGTTTTCTACAGGCAAATCTTGAATACTATTTTTCTGATGCAAAATTAGAGTGTTCAATTGAGAAAGACTTAACAAAAGACACTTTATTAGCAGTTACATATGGTAACGATTCTATTTCTCCTAATTCTGATGACAGCATGTCTATGTTATTGATGCGTTGGGAATGGCGCTAGTCTAGCAAAATACATTGACCCCTATAGCAACAAAACTTAAAGTTTATCCATGGAAAACATAGTTATTGTTGCAGCAAAAAGAAACCCGTTCGGAAAATTTGGTGGAAGCTTAAAAGATATCAGCGCGACTGATTTAGCTTTATACGCATCTCAAGCTTGTCTTACACAAAGTAACTTAAAGCCTGAGGACATTGATCATGTTGTTTTAGGCAATGTCGTTCAATCCAGCAGTGATGCAATCTACACCCCAAGGCATTTAGGATTAAAATTAGGAATACCACAAAATGTACCCGCCCTAGGTGTCGCAAGGCTTTGCGGCAGCGGATTTCAGGCGTGGGTAACAGCTGCTCAGATGATACAAACTGGTGAGGCTAAAATCATTTTATCTGGCGGCGTTGAGCAAATGTCGCAAATTCCTTACGTTATACGGGCCGCTAGATGGGGCCAAAAAATGGGTGGCACAGAAGTAGAAGATTATTTAACAGCAGCTCTAGTAGACCAATACACTAATACTCCGATGGCCATCACGGCTGAAAACTTAGCTGTAAAATATAAAATCTCCCGTGATGAGGTAGATGCTTATGCCCTACAGTCTCAAATGCGTTATCAAGCCGCTTTAAAAGAAGGTAAGTTTGCCACCGAAATTAGCCCTGTTACCATCACAACTAAAAAAGGTGAATTTACTGTTGAACACGATGAACACCCAAAAGGTGATGTAACTATTGAAGGTTTAAAAAAACTACCAGCTCTATTTAAAAAAGATGGTGTAGTTAGTGCTGGAAGTGCATCAGGAATTGTGGATGGCGCTGCTATGTCTATCTTAATGACCGAGTCAGAAGCCAAGGCACGTGGTCTAAAACCACTAGCAAAAATCTTATCCTACGCCTCTGTTGGTTGCGATCCAACCATCATGGGAATAGGCCCAGTAAATGCCATTAAGATTGCTCTTAATAAAGCTAAACTTAGTTTAAATGATATGGATTTAATAGAAGTTAACGAAGCATTCTCTGCGCAGTACCTAGCAGTGCAAAAAGAACTGGGATTAGATAACGATAAAACCAATGTAAACGGTGGAGCTATTGCTGTTGGGCATCCATTGGGAGCCTCTGGAACTAGAATCATGAACCACTTAGTATACGAGCTTCACAGGCGCAAAAAATCATTGGCAGTGGGTAGTGCTTGCATTGGCGGTGGCCAAGGTATTGCTATTGTTATTGAGGCCATGTAATGAATCCTGATTTTTTCTCTCTAGACTCATCTTTATCTAAAGAAGAAAAATCTACTCAGTTACGTATAAATGAATTCGTAACAGCTAATTTAATGCCAACTATTAATGATCATTTTCAAGCTGGCACATTTCCTAAAGAACTTATTTCTGAATTTGGTAAACTTGGTCTGCTTGGGGCAACGATCAAAGGCTATGGTTGCGCAGGGCTTAATTACACAACGTATGGTTTGATGATGAAAGAAATTGAGCGTTGTGACAGTGGCGTCAGAAGTTTCATCAGTGTGCAAGGTGCCCTTGCTATGTATCCCATAGCAACATTTGGTACAGAAGACCAAAAAAATAAATATCTTCCGAAGATGGCTAAAGGTGAATTGATAGGTTGCTTTGGATTAACAGAACCTGAGGGTGGCTCTAACCCTGGAGCAATGACCACCAAAGTAGTTAAAGATGGAAATGATTATTTATTATCTGGTCACAAGCGTTGGCTAACCAATGGATCCATCGCAGATATCGCGATCATCTGGGCAAAAAATGAAGATGAAAAAATCGTAGGATTGATTGTGGATCTTAGCCTTATTGGTGTAACAATTAAAAAACTAGATGCTAAATTCAGTTTACGCGTTAGCTATGGCACTGAAATGCAATTTGATAGTGTACGAATCAAACCCGAACAAGTTTTAGGTGTGGTTGGATTAAAGGGACCATTTTCTTGTTTAAACATAGCACGATATGGAATCTCATGGGGCGTAGTGGGAGCGGCCGAAGCTTGCTATACAGAAGCTTTAAATTATGCATTAAATAGATCACCATTTGGTAAGCCACTAGCTTCCCATCAATTAGTACAGGCAAAGTTAGTGTCTATGTTTACCGAGATCACCAAAGCACAAATGCTTGCATATCACTTAGGTAGAGGTATGGACGAAGGCAAAACCATCCCGCCTCAGATATCCATGGCAAAGATGAATAATGTAAGTGAAGCGCTAAAGATCGCCCGCCAAAGTCGAGACATCTTAGGAGCCAATGGAATCACTTATGATTACCACACTGGCCGCCACTTAATGAATTTAGAGACGGTAAATACATATGAAGGCACTGAAGACATTCATAGATTGATATTAGGACAACATATTACTGGAATTTCTGCGTATTAATTTATAAAAATTTTACTTCGGTTTTTAATTCGATATTGAATTTATCTTTTACTGTCTTTTGTATGTGAGCAATCAGTGACACAAAATCAGAAGCTGTAGCATTTCCAAGATTCACCAAAAAATTAGCATGTTTTAATGAAACTTGTGCATCCCCTATTTGAAACCCCTTCAAGCCACTATCTTGAATAAGTCTACCTGCAGAATTACCTGGAGGATTTACAAAGGTCGATCCACAAGAAGGCATTTCAAGTGGTTGACGATCTTTTCTAGTTTTGGCAAACATAGCTGCTTTATCTTTAATAGCTTTATCAACGTCAGCTAATGACCATGAAAATCCCGCTCTCACAATAATCCCTGGTTCCCAACCTAGACAGTGGCGATAGGACCACTGCAATTCGTCCTTTTCAAAACGAATGATTTCACTACCCCGCAGAACCTCTACCCAATCTGTCATTTCATGAAACTCGTGTGGTGACATTTGCTCGGCAATACCAGCGTTCATTACGATACCGCCACCTACATCACCTGGAAGACCTGATAAAAAAATGCCTGGCGGAAGATTTTCTTTTATAAAAACTTTTGCTAATGAAAACTTAGGCTCCCCTGCCATGGCAGTGATTACTAGTTTTTCTTTTGTTTTTTGAATCTCTAAACCTTTAAATTTTTTTGTACAAATGACTAGGCCTTGTAATCCACTGTCAGGAATTAAAACATTACTACCACTACCCAATATGGTAATGGGTAATCTAAGGTCTTTGGCGTATTTTACCGCTTCAATCATCTCATCGATAGTTTGCGGAAGGCAAAAGTGATCCGCAGGACCGCCAATCTTCCAAGAGTTGTACTTTTTTAAATCTATATTTCTATCTACGGATAGGCTCAACGAGTAACTCCATTCCTACTTTCCAAATATCCCCAGCTCCAAAAGTGACAAACACATCATCGGATTTCAATTGTTCTTTTGCGATTCGTAAGGCTTCAGAGTTGTTTTTACAAAAAAACTTTTCCTGATGATTGATCTCATTAAAAAGTTTTTCTCCGCTAATGCCAAAAGTATTTACTTCACCTGCCGCATATATTTCATTTAACAAAAGAACATCCGCTTCTTTAAAAGACACTAAGAACTCATCCCAACAAAGTTGCGTCCTGCTGTACCTGTGAGGCTGAAAAGCTACTACGATTCGTTGATTTGGAAATTTTTCTTTAAATGCACTAAGGGTGGCCTTGATCTCTGTAGGGTGATGAGCGTAGTCATCGTAAATTGGAATTGTTCCCATATCACCCTTAAACTGAAACCGTCTACCAACACCAGTAAAGGTTTTGACTGCACTCCCCGCTACCTCTAGTGATATACCTGCCTCTTGTCCGACAAGAATGGCCGCTGTTGCATTTAAAGCATTGTGCTTGCCTGGAAGAGCAACTTCGAAATCTAAGACAACACGGTCTTGGTGTATCAATGAGTACTTACTGTTTTGCCCCGCTAGACGATAATCATTGTCTGCATTAAATCCATAGTAAATTATATTTTTCGGAAAATTCGCTAAGGCTCTACGAATCCTTACATCATCACCGCAAGCTAGAATCTTTCCGTAAAATGGAACCTGCAAAGCAAAATTTCTAAAAGCCTCTTCGAGCTCAGAATCAGACTTATAAAAATCCATATGGTCATTATCAATATTGGTAATCACAGAAATCTCAGGCCGCAACTTTAAGAAGCTTCCATCACTTTCATCAGCTTCAGCAATCAACCAAGCTCCCAATCCAAGAAGCGCCGTGCTTTTAATAATATCAAGCCTTCCACCAACTACAATCGTAGGCTTTAAATCTGCTTGCATAAACACAGACGCAACCAATGATGTCGTAGTTGTTTTTCCGTGACTGCCACCAATGGCTATCCCGCGCTTTAATGACATGATTTCTGCTAGTACTTCGGCTCTTGGAATAATTGGTATTTTATTCTCTCTAGCTTCAAGCATTTCAACATGATCAAATTTAACCGCACTAGAATACACCACCACATCAGCGTCAACTTGTTGTCCACGAGCGTGACCTATA
This sequence comes from Bdellovibrionales bacterium, assembly GCA_037969075.1. Taxonomy (GTDB): domain Bacteria; phylum Bdellovibrionota; class Bdellovibrionia; order Bdellovibrionales; family UBA840; genus JAGRAL01. The sequence goes on from JBBKWS010000069.1 coordinate 5,574, forward strand.
AAAATCTTCACGCCTAATTCTCTAAGTCTTTCTGTGTTTGCATTTTCACTTAAATCACTTCCCCAGACTTGCGCTCCCATATTATGTAATAACTCTGCCAGCCCGCACATGCCGACGCCGCCAATACCAATAAAATAGATTTTATGAGAAGCTAAACGCATACTACTCCTATAGCAGAGACTTATACGAAATGTAATCAAGAAGTTTTTTAGCTATTTTTTCGGCAGAATCCTGGTTCCCAAATATTGCTACCTTCTCTTCCATATTACGTATCAAACTAGGGTCATCCGTTAGCTGTTGTAAAATTTTACCTAGTGCTTCAGGAGTAAAATCTTTTTGCTCCACTAGCTGTGCCGCTCCCACATCACTCAGTCTTTTTGCATTTAAGACTTGATGATTATCAGCAGCCCATGGAAGCGGTACAAATAGACAAGCTTTTTTGCTTAAGGCAACCTCTGCCACCGTCGATGCCCCGGCTCTACAAATCAAAAAATTTGCCTTACTTAATTCTTCTGGCATATTGTGTATAAACTCTCTTACATCTAATTGAATATTAAAATCTTTATACAAATTTTTAAATTTCTCGTAATCCGTTGCGCCGATTTGATGGACAAATTGAATGGATTTGAATTTTTCAAATTCTTTATCATTCTCATTCACTTTTTTTAAAAAAGAATAGATGACTTCATTGATAGCTCTTGCCCCACTACTGCCACCAAAAATAAGAACCCTAAAGACATTACTCACTTCTGATTTAACAGGCTTAAACCTTGTTGGTGTTCCATATTTATAAACTCTTTTCATAGGGAAAATCTCATCCGTATCCGAAAAATTTAAAAAAATTAAATTGGCGTGTTTACCCATAGTCCTTGTAACAAGGCCTGGATGAGCATTTGCCTCCCAGACAGCAAATGGAATACCCAATAATCGCGCCGCCACCAATGAAGGAAAAGAAGCATACCCCCCAAAACCAATAACAATAGACGGTCGTAATTTTAATAGTAAAAAATAACCCTTAATAAATGCCCATGGTATCCCAAGTAATGTAATTATTTTTTTAAAAAAACTTTTTACGTTGATCGGCCCAATGGGAAGCAAATAAAATGGGTATCCAATTTTTAAAAAAATAGTTTTATCTAAAGGTCGATCTGCACCTATAAAAACAACATTAGTATCAGGTGAAATTTTCTGTAAAGCCTGTGCAACAGCAAGCCCCGGGTAAATGTGTCCGCCGGTGCCACCGCCAGTTAAAATGATGGTATTAGACTTTTTTTGCATCGACTGAGCTGCGCTTTATGTTTAATAACAGACCAAATAAAATAGCTACACCTAACAGTGAACTGCCTCCATAACTTAAAAACGGTAGAGTAATTCCTTTCGTCGGCAATATACCCATAGTAACACCCATATTTATAAAAACTTGAAATGAAAAACAAGAAACCAAGCCAACAGCAACACATTGCTGAAACTCTGTCTTTGCCTGAATACTAATTTGCATAGATTTAAAAATAATGTAGGCATATAAGCAGATCACAAAAAGCAGTCCGATAAAACCCGTTTCTTCTGCTAGTACTGCTAAGGTAAAATCTGTGTGAGCCTCTGGTAAAAAAAATAGTTTGCCTTGTCCTTGCCCTAAGCCAACACCTGTAAGTCCACCAGAATAAAAACTCATCATGGACTGAATTACCTGAAACCCTGAACCACTTGCGTCCGACCAAGGGTCAAAAAATGTCATCATCCTTGCTTTTCTATATGGGACCGCCCAAATTAGGCCAATAAATAATAGCGAGGCGGCAGCACTTGAAGCGAAAATATAGCGCCATTTCATCCCATAAGAAAACAAGACCGATAAAATAGTGATTCCGCATATAACAAAGGTTCCAAAATCGGGCTGTTTTAATAAAAGTACTATCGGGAAAATAAAATACAGAAGCTTCAGAGCGTCTTTCCACCAATTCTCTTTTTTGAATTTAAACTTTAAAAACAACGAGGCCCATACGATGGGTACAAATATTTTTAGAATTTCAGAAGGCTGCAATCTAAAAAATGGTAGCTGTAACCAACGAGCAGCACCATTGACCTTAACCCCTATTGGAGAAAATAGTGTAGCCAACATCAAAAGAGTTAACGGAATCCAAATCCATTTTCCAAATCGCTCAATCCACTGCCACGGAATTTTATAGATAACTAAAAACAGAAGGATTGAAATGGCTGCGTAGATAAGCTGCTTTTTAAAGTAAAATAGGCCATCATTATGATTTTCGATAGCAAAGATATAGCTAGCAGAATAGACCTGCACGAGGCCAATACCAAGAGCCAAAAATAACGCTAATAAAAGGGGCTGATCCAACTGACTGCGGCGCATACTTAAATGCTAGCACCGCAAATGGCTTAAGAAAAGGTTTTAACTATCTTTTTAAAGTAGTTTCCACGCTCTTCATAGCTGTCAAACATATCGAAACTTGGGCAACCTGGGCTTAAAAGAACCGTATCGTTAATACGAGATTTTTGATAAGCGATCAAAACAGCCTCTTCAAACGTTCCAATCAAAAAGGTCTGGGTATGGTCCCCTAGATCACGGTTGATCTTTTCTTTCGCCTCACCCACTAAAATCAGAGTTTTTACTTTTTGCTTAATAAATGGCGCAAGAGACTCAAAGCTAACTCCAGTTTCTTTGCCACCCATTACTAAAATCACATTTTCTTCAAATGAATCTAAAGCTCTCGCCACGGCATGCACATTTGTAGCCTTGGAATCATTATAAAATAACACTCCCCCTGCTTTACGCACATATTCTATACGATGTGGAAGACCAGGGAAGTCATTAATCACTTGCTGGATCATCTCAGGCTTAGCACCAACCTCACGTACAGCAAGAATTGCTGCCATTAAGTTTTCTATGCTGTGGCGTCCAACCATTTTCATTTCTTCAGTACTAAAAGATTCAATCTCTGGTCCTACGCGCAGACGGACTTCATTTTTTATATTAACAGATCCACCAATATTCATGATTTGTGGCTCTAAAGCTGGTTTTCTAGAAAAATATAGGATTCTACCTTTTTGCACAATAGGATCACGAGCTAAATCCACAACTCTTTTATCATCAGCATTTAAAATGCTAGTCGTTAAGTGATTTACATTTCTAAATACACGGCGCTTACAGGCGATGTAATTTTCCATAGTACGATGACGATCAAAATGATTTTCAGATAAATTCATAAAAATAATATTGCGTGGTGCAAGAGTATCGCAATGCTCTAGTTGAAAACTAGAGACTTCACAGATAATGTATTCTGCTTTCTCACCTTTGCGCGCTTGCCTAACATACTCTATCAATGGAGTACCAAAGTTTCCACCCAGCCAAGCTGTTACACCTGATAGATTTAACATTTGTTCGATCAACTTACACACCGTAGATTTACCGTTAGTCCCTGTCACAGCGATGATTGGCTCTTCAATAAATTGAGAGGCAAATTCAACATCCCCAGTCACTTTTACACCATTTGATTTAGCATAATCAAAAATCTTTAACTCAGGCGATATACCTGGGCTCATGATAATTAGATCTTGTTCAATAAAAGTTCTAGGAGTGTGACCACCTAAATCATACTTTAATGGAAGATGGTCAATCTCATCTAAATAACCTGATAATTCTGCCGGAGATTTATGGTCACTCACCGTGACCTCACAACCCGATTCGATTAAAAATTTTGCCAAAGAAACGCCGGTCTTACTAAGACCAACTACCATGATTCGCTTTCCACTTATTTCCAACATAATTACCTCAATTTCAGAGTACTTAAACTAATAATTGCTAACAAAATAGATATAATCCAAAAACGTACTACTAACTTGGTTTCATTCACCCCTTTTAATTCAAAGTGATGATGAATAGGTGCCATTTTCAAAACTCGCTTTCCAGTGAGCTTAAAAGATGCAACTTGCGCTATGACAGACAGTGCTTCTACCACAAAGACACCGCCAACGACTACTAACAAAATTTCATTTTTACTCAGAACAGCAAGGGTTCCCAAGAAGCCCCCAAGCCCTAAACTACCCACATCGCCCATAAATACCTGTGCAGGATAGGCATTATACCATAAAAACCCAAGGCCAGCCGCTATTACAGTGGCAGCCAGCGGAGCCAACTCCCCAGCTCCGCTAACAAATGGGATCTGTAGGTATTCTGCAAAATTATAATGTCCTGTTAGATAGCAAATAATCGCTAATGTTCCTGTCGCAATAATAATGGGTACAATTGCCAAACCATCCAAGCCATCTGTTAAATTGACTGCATTTGCACAACCAACAATTACAAAGCCCGCAAATAATATGTACCAATTACCAAACTCTAAATGAATACTCTTAAAAAATGGAACTGAAACATGGGTTGGAAATTGAAAATAATTTACTAGCACGTAAATCACAAACATCGATACACCAAACTCAAGTGCTAGGCGTAACTTTCCAGACAAACCTTTAGTATTTTTCTTAAAGACCTTCAAATAATCATCTATATAGCCAATACCTGCAAAACTAAGAGTAATCACGATACAAGCCCAAACCAGTGGAATGTGCCAGTTGGCCCATAAAAGTGATGGGATCAACATACTCATCACTATCAAACCACCACCCATTGTTGGAGTGCCTTGTTTTTTTAAATGAGATTTTGGACCATCCTCACGAATTACTTGTCCGATTTGTTTACTCACCAGCCTTCTGATAAAATGAGGCCCCCAAATCCAGCAAAGTAAAAACGAACTAAGAAATGCAATAAAAGTTCTGAAAGAAATGTAACGAAAAACATTTAGAACTGAGATGTCATCCGATAACGACACCAACCATTGATACAGCATGTTTGCCCTTTTTATTTTTTTAATGAAAAATTCAGCGGGTCTAAATCTAGAAGAAATTTTTCTAGCTTGATGCCTCTGGAAGCCTTCATAAAAATTGTATCTTCAGGTTGTAGCATACTTTTAAGTTCTAAAGCAAGTTCTTGTTTATAAGCACTTGAAATAACTAGGTTTTTACCAGACAACTCGGTCTTCATTAAGGCAGCATTTTCGCCAACAAAGTAAGCTTTCTCAAAGCCGATCCCCTTCAGCGCTTTTGCAATTATTTGGTGCTCTTTTTTTTGATGCTTCCCTAGCTCTAGCATATCGCCCAGGACATAAAATTTTCTACCCTTAGTAATCATGCTGCCAGTGTTTTTTAAAAAAGCATTCATACTTTCTGGGTTTGCGTTGTAAGCATCAAACAAAACTCTAGCTCCACCAGTTAAGTTTACCCATTGGTTTCTTCCCCAAACCGTCTGGCATCTGTTTAATGACTGCCAAATATCTACCGCGCTCATTCCACAAGTAAGTGCTGCTGCCGCCGCCGCCGCCAAATTATAAGCGTTATGGATTCCAAACACATTTGCCGTGGCACTAGAGGCAACACCGGCAATAGTTCCAGAAACAATAATCCCGCTATCGTCATTTTTTACTGAAGAGAAATAAACGTCCGCTAAATTTTCTTTTAATGAAAATGTGAAATCATTCTTTTCATGTCTAAATTGATTCCACATATCTCTAGTGTATGAATTATCTAAATTAAATACCTTTAAAGAAGAGGGTGAGTTTATATAGATCTCTTGTTTTTCTTTAGCGACGCCCTCGACACTGCCCACACCTTCTAAATGGCCGCGTCCGACATTTGTGACCATTGTGATATCCGGCAGGGCAATTTTACATAACACAGCTATTTCACCTGGATTACTCATACCCATTTCAGAAATCATAAAATCATGAGTAGAGTTTAACTGAAGCAAGCTCATTGGCACTCCCCAATGATTATTAAAACTTCCCTCTGGAATACAAACTTTATACTTACTTGATAGTATTTGAGCTAAAAATTCTTTTGTAGTGGTTTTACCATTTGTGCCAGTAAGAGCTACTACCTTTGCTCTATGTTTTTTACGCCAGTATCTACCTAAATTTTGTAAGGCCAGTAACGTATCATCTACTTTTATAACTGTAACCGCGTTGGTTTTTGCTAGCTTTTCATTTTTATGAACTAAAATGGCTGCCGCCCCACTGGCAACCGCCTTATCTAAAAAATCATGGGCGTCGAAGCTATCTCCCTTAAGGGCTATAAATAGTTTACCCTTATTGTCCACGCGAGTATCTGTCGAGATCCCATCAAAGCTTGTGGTACTTGCATATACCAGTTTACCGCTAGTGCCTTCAATAATGTCTTCAAGTAAAAATGTATTTAAAATCATTTAAAAAAATCCTTTACGCAGTCTTGGTCAGAGAACGGATGTTTTACGCCTGCAATTTCCTGGTAGTTCTCGTGCCCTTTACCAGCAATCAATACAATGTCACTGTCACCACTTTGCTTTAACGCTTTTGCTATAGCTTCCCTTCGGTTTACATCAAACTGAAGGTCTTTAGATTTTTTGCAACCTACCAATATATCATCTACAATTTTTTGAGGTTCTTCAAATCGAGGGTTATCAGAGGTTACATACACCCGATCAGCAAGTCTTGCTGCGATTTCTCCCATGATAGGACGCTTACTAGTATCACGATTTCCACCAGCGCCAAAAACGACTATTAACTTTTGTCCGTGAATCTTTTGCTTAGCTTGAATCTCTCGTAAAAAAAACAAAGACCTCTCTAATGCATCTGGAGTATGGGCAAAATCAACAAATACATGTTTTCCCTTAGTGTCTTTTATTTTTTCTAATCGCCCAGAGACAGACGGAGCCTCTTTAAGAATTCTGATAGTTTCTTCTAAATCCATTCCTAGAGATTTTGTAACCAGAGAGGCCGCGATGACATTATAGGTATTATGTACGCCAATTACTGAGGTGGTAGTAATAAAAGTCTTCTTACCCTCAGTAAGTGTCAACTTTGTTCCATTAAAACTCATTTCATTAATAACAAATCGAATATCACCCGCATCTCTTCCAAAACTATAAGTGTTTTTAAAATTAACTTTTTTGGCATAAGGATCATCGGCATTAACTATAGCAATAGGATACTTTTTAACCGATGAAAACAGTACGTCAGAGAAAAGTCTCTCTTTTGCTAAAAAATATTTTTCCATCGTGTGATGGTAGTCTAAATGATCTTGCGTTAAATTAGTAAAAATGGCAGCGTCAAATTGCGTCCCATCAATGCGATTTTGGTCTAAAGAATGACTTGAGACCTCCATAACCGTAGACTTTGCCCCTGCCTTTATAAAATCACATAATCTTGCCTGAAGATCTGCCGCTCCCGGGCTTGTTAAACTTGTAGGCCAAATCTTATCTTTTAAATGATGATCAATTGTACCTATAACACCACATGGTAAGCCAAGCTTGTTTAAAATTTTTTCGACCATGTATGAAGTTGTGGTCTTACCGTTAGTGCCAGTGATTCCCACTGTAAACAATTTTTCTGAGGGTTTATTATAAAATAAATTATTAAGTTCAGCGTATATTTTTCGAGAGTTATTGACTACTAATACTCTGGGATCATTACCGGCATAGGTTTCAGCAATAATAAGCCTGACATTTTTCTTTAAGGCTTCATCAATAACACTATGCCCATCCCAAGAGGTGCCTTTGATGGCGACGAAGATGCAATTACCTTCTATCTGATTACTATCACGAGATATTGACGTCACTGGTGGCGCTAGATCAACATCCCCCGGCTGCCACCCAGAAAGTATAGATTTTATATCTTGTATATGCATTACAGCTCTTTAGTTAAAATCAGATTTACTGTTTGTCCAGATTTTATATCAGCGCCAGGATCTGGCAACGTCTTTTTTACTATTCCATCACCATATATTTTTAGTTTAACTGATTTAGAACGAAGCAAGTTTATACTCTCTCTTATATTTAACCCAATTAAATCTGGCATTTGTTCTTTATTATTTAATCTTTGTACCTTTTCTAGAGCAACTTGCTGCTTAGATGGCATTTTTCTTAAAACCTCGCCACTATCGGCTAATTTAACGGTAGGGGCAATACCAGATCTTAACATCGCATAAGATGCAACGCGCGAAAATATTGGTGCCGCCACATCAGAGCCGTAAAATTGTTTTTTAGGACTATCCACTGCAATATAAATGACATACTTAGGTTTGTCAGATGGGACAAAGCCTGCAAATGAAGAAACGTATTCTCCTTTAACATACCCCAAGCCATTTGGATTTACTTTTTGTGCCGTCCCCGTTTTACCGGCGACTGAAAAACCAGAGATATTTGCCTTATAGCCAGTACCTTGCTTAGAAGTTGCTGCTAATAACATTTTTTTCATTACATTAGATTCTTTTTCTGATAATACACGTCTGATTTTTTTAACTTCGAAATCTTTAAACACTTCTCCGCGATTATCACGGATACTTTTTACTATATAGGGCTGATGTAAAACGCCCCCGTTAGCAATTACTGCGTAGGCGTTTGCCATCTGCAATGGAGTCACAGCGACACCATGACCAAATGAAATATTACTTAATAAATGTTTGCGCCACGGTGGCTTACTCATTATACCTCTTGATTCTCCTGGCAAGTCCTCAGAAATTTTTTCACCAAACCCGAAATCCTTTAAAGATTTATGCAATCTTTTGTCGCCTAGCTGAAAAGCAATTTTTGTGGTTCCGATGTTTGATGATTTTTCTAAAACTTCTGTTACAGTTAGCCATTCAAACGCGTGTTTTTCATCAGACTCCCGAATCCATTTATCCGCGATTTGCATCTTTCCTTTTTCACCATAAATTTTTGAATTTGCATTTACTATTTTTTCTTTAATTGCAGTTGCTATAGTAAAGGTCTTCATTGTACTACCCGGTTCAAACGGATCGGTCACAACTCTGTTACGTCTAAGCCAACTGTTGGCTTTAACAAATTTATTAGCATTAAAGGTTGGATAAGATGACATGGCTAATATTTCTGAGCTATTCGCATCCAGTACAATCCCAACAGCACTTTCCGCTTCATGCTCTACTAAAGAGTTTTTCAACTCTTGCTCTAGAACATATTGCATTTCTAGATCTATAGTAAGTTGGAGGTCATAACCATCTTGTCTTTCTAAAAACAAGCGTCCATTTAAGATAAGCGGAGTGCCTCTTGCATCTTTTTTAATTTCTACTTTTTTATTGTTTCCGCTTAACAAATCATTAAATTGTAATTCTAAACCCTCTAACCCAGATCCACTTGAACCCACAAATCCCAATGTTTGCGATAGAACTTCAATATTAGGATAAATTCGCTTAGACTCTTCAATGAAGCCAATACCTCTAATATTTAGAGCATCAATCTTTTCTTTTGTTTCTAGATCAAGTTTTCTTGAGAGCCAAACAAACCTTTTCTTCTTTTGTTTTATTTTTGCATATAAATTTTTTGAAGAAATCTTTAAAATTTTCGACAAATCCCTACTAACTTTTTTTGGATTTTTAATGATATATGGATCGACAAATACAGAGTAGGCAGCAATGGATGCCGCCAGATCTTTGCCATTTCGATCCGTTAGGTTTCCTCTACGAGGCTCAAGCATGATCGCCGTTTGAAACTGTTTATGCTGTCTATGCGCAAGTCTTTGATTAGGAATGATTTGTAAAAAAACTGAACGAAGCACCAAACCTGCCCACAGGAGAAGAATAATTACGAATAAAAGAACGATTCTACGGGGCATTAGCTACCTCTTAATTGCGCTCTAACTTTGTGCTTGTGAGCTGAACAACCTGTCCATTTTCTGGTTTATTTAATGCCCAAAATTGTCTGGCGTACTTTTCTACGCGATCCGGTCTTGTAAGTTGCGCAAACTCTAGAGATTTTAAGCGAAGGGTATCTTTAATACCCTTTTCTACCTTTGTAGTTTTCCAGAAAATATAGCCAACCCGCCTAACTTCCATTTTGCAAAAAACAATTGTTAAAAGGGAAACTATAAAAATCATGATGCTCAAAAATGGCTTCATACTATCTACCTTCATTTGTCTGGTCATACATCTCCCCTTTCAAATACTCGTAACTGTGCGCTTCTTGCTCTTACATTTTTTACTTTTTCGGCCCACTTAGGCTGAATTACTTTTTTAGTAATAATTCTTCCCTTATCTTCAGCCGATTTAAACGCCCATTTTACAATTCTATCTTCCATAGAATGAAAGGTAATCACTAAAAGCTTTCCCTTACTACTAAGCCTACCTATTAAATCATAGATCGCGTTCTCCAAGGGATCAATCTCTTCATTCACTTTTAATCGCAGAGCTAAGAAATATTTTGTTGCCGGGTGAACACCTTTTTTTCTCCAACCATCAGCTGAAGCAATTACATCAGATAAATCTTTTGTTGTCGTAAAGGGTTTTTCGGCTCGCATTTCTATTATCCTATTTACAACACGTCCCGATTTATACACTTCTCCGTAAGTTAAGAACAGTTCCTGCAAATCCTCAGCACTATATGTATTTACGATCATAGCCGCAGTTAAGTTTTGTTTTTGGTCCATCCGCATATCCAGGGGACCTTCATGATAAAAACTAAAGCCTCGTTCTGATTGGTCTAGTTGCGGTGAACTTACCCCAAGATCCGCTAATATTAGGTCGAACTTATGCTCATTCAGAGGCAATCCCTGCCATTCTTCTTTGAGATTCATAAAATTGCCGTGGAACATTTCTAAATTATTGGTTTGTATTAAGTCTTTATACTCTACTTTTGCATACTCTATGGCAGCTAAGTCCCTATCTATTCCAAATAATTTTAATTGTGGATATTTTTGCTTAATAGCCATCATGTGCCCACCTCTACCGAAGGTACAATCTAGGTACAAACCGGGAGACGTCTCTCTCTCTGTCATTGTTAATACTTCTGCAAGTAGAACCGGTATATGCATTACTCACTATCCTCTTCGAGAAGTGAGACGCCAGCTAATATCTGCTCAAAGTTAGAACTCAATTCAATTTGTAGAGTTTCCCAAGAGCTCTTATCCCATATCTCAAGCTTATTACCCATACCAACCAAGACCAGATCAAGGTCTATCCCTGCGAATTGCTTTAAGTTTTTAGGTACCAACAAACGATTCTGCCCGTCCATATCTATTACAGAACCGGCTGACAAATAAAAACGTTGAAATGCCTGCACGTTAGCATTTAGGGAAGGTAATTTAGCAATTTTTTCTTCTAATTTGAGCCACGCCTCAAGAGTATAAAGATCTAAACACTTTTTGTTTTTATAAATTGAGTTGGTGATCACTAGACGCTTGCTATCAGGTAAAGAATTTCTAACGGTTACCGGCAGAGCCAACCTTGATTTTGCATCAATTTTAGCCAGAAACTGGCCTCTAAATGGTGTCGCCTTCATGGCTATCTACTTTCGTTAGATGAGAAGTCCATCCATGGACCCCTAATAAACATGAGCTAAAGTGGACTGTTGTATTATTTATGCCATTAACCGCCACTTTATCCCACTAATTACCACTTTATCATTGATTACAGACTCGTCAAGTCCTAATTGATTGCCGGGTTTGTCGGCATGTGTTAGGATAATAGTAAGAGATATCAAATAGATAAGTTTTGAGCGTGAAAAATGATTATAGGCTGCCCTAAATGTGGATTTGAACAACCCGAAGTGGATTACTGCGCCAACTGCGGAGTAAATGTTCGTGCCTTTAAGCCTAAAAAACCTCCTTTAAAAGATCGATTATTCAGAAACTCATACTTTTACTTAGCCCTTATGATTCTACTCCTTTCAGGCACAACATTTTTTATAAAAGAAAATTGGTTTCCTGCAGAAAAACGCGTCTACACATTTGTACCCTCTAGCTACCAAGAAAATCTTGCTGAGAGCGAAAAGAGCAACTGGGAAAACGACGATACACAAGCCAGCAATGAATCCCCTAGCCAAAGAGAGCCCGCCAGTAAGGCCATCGTTGAAGAAAGCGCTCCTAGGTTAGAGGTCTTAGTGGCCAGAGTCCCAACTACATCTTTAGCGTATATCGTTGGCCAAGAGATTCTTCCTGAAGACTTAAAGCGAATGAAAAGTTATCCCATCAGAAAGGCACTTGAGGCTAAAGACTTAGCCGCCTTAGAAGATGCAAAAATTTTATATACTTTGAACTACGTCATCTTAGCGCAACAAGATCCACTAGTGGTGCAGCAATACTTATTCGATGCAGCAGCACAGGATGAAATCGGTTTCAAACTAACCACCGCAGTTGATTCATATCGAAATGATCAACTTATATTTTTACTGCGACTTACACAAAACTTTTATGTGGATAAAGTCGTTCATAGAGAGGATCAAGCTCTTCGAGTACAAATTGGCGAACAACAAAGCCGTATTATTACTGGCGTTTTACCTCACAAGCCACTATCTCCTAGAGAAAAAGTTCTATTACAAAGTGGTTATTTAGGCATGATGAATACGCCTGAATTTCAATCGAGCGAACATACCTTTATAATCGTTTTGACATATAAATACTGACAAACACACCGTTTCCAGATACGTTTTTACCTAATCTAAGGAGAAACCATGGATAACTTGCGCCTATCACCACTAATCAATGAATCTCAAATTCAAAAACGCATTCTTGAAATCGCAAAAGAATTAGATCGTGATTTTAAAGGAGAAGAGTTAGTCGTTGTTTGTGTACTTAAAGGCTCATTCATGTTTTATGCAGATTTGATCCGTGCACTTAACTTAGATGTAAAATGTGAGTTCTACGGCCTATCTAGCTACGGTGACTCTACTAAGTCTTCAGGGCAAGTGCGAATGACTTTAGATATCAACGCAAGCATTGAAGGGAAAAATGTCTTGGTAGTAGAAGACATTGTCGATACAGGCCTTACTATGAAATATCTTTTAACTAACCTTGAATCACGTAAACCAAAAACAATTAAAACCACCGCGCTTTTATTCAAACCAGAAGCTGTAAAAGAAAAGTGTCACATTGACTACATTGGCTTTGAAATTGGCAATGAGTTTGTTGTTGGATATGGTTTAGATTTTCAAGGCTATTATCGCAACCTGCCGTATATAGCCTCTGTACAAAATATGAATTAATTTTTTGCTGCACTAGATTAAAATTCACAAGTAGTTCTTTCTCTTCACCTGGCTATAGGTCTATACTTTTTGTATCCATGGAGGAGAGATGATTTTAACAATAATGTTATTGATAGGTTCTGTTTTTGCTAACGACGCCATGTTTTGGATTAAAGTAGATGCGCAGGATAAATTTCAGCGCTCTGTAGTTGCAGACACTGGCGCTGTTATAGAGGTAGTAAACGAAGATTACGTGGTAGCCTTTGGTACCCAAGAAGAGCTAGATGCTTTAACTAAGACTGGCATGGTACTGCAGTCATTTCCTTTAAACGAAAAGTCCTTTGATTTTCCAGATAGAGATAGAAATTTTCATAACTATAGTGAAGTAGTCACTTTTATGAACGATCTGCAGACTAGATTTCCGAATCTAATTAAGGTTGAGGATATTGGTACTTCTATAGAAGGCAGGAAGATTTACAATATGCGCATCTCTACTAACCTAGAGAACTCAAGTCAGAAGCCAGGGATAGTGGTTATGGGGACGCATCACGCTCGTGAGCATCTATCAACCGAGATGCCATTACTATTAGCTAAGTACTTAGTAGAAAATTTCTCGCAAGACGCAAAAATTCAAAGGTTCCTAGAAACTAGAGAAATACACATCATCCCTATGGTTAATCCAGATGGAGTTGAATACGATATTTCTGGTGGTAGCTATAAATCATGGAGAAAGAATCGTCGACAAAACTCAAATGGCGGCTACGGAGTGGATTTAAACCGCAACTATGGGCACAAATGGGGTACCGGCGGATCTAGTACAAACCAAAATAGCGACACTTACATGGGCACTAAACCATTTAGTGAGCCAGAAACTTTATCTATTAAAAACTTTGTAGATAGCAGAGAGAACATCAACGTACTTTTATCTGTCCACACTTTCTCTGAGCTAGTTTTGTACCCGTGGGGTCACACTTACGACAGCATCTCGAACCAAAGAGACATGCTGGTTCATAAAACAATGGCTGAGAAAATGGCTACTTGGAATCGCTATACCCCGCAACAATCCTCTGACTTGTACATAGCTAGCGGTGATACTACTGATTGGTCTTATGGAGAACATGGCATCATATCTTTTACATTTGAATTAGATCCAAAGAGTATGTGGAACGGCGGGTTTTACCCTGGGCAAAGCATCATTAGCTCTGTGTTTCAGAAAAATCTACCGGCATTTTTATATCTAATTGATTATGCCGATAATCCGTATCGATCTATTGAAAGTAAATCGTCGCAAGCAGGATTTAAAACTGAAATGTTTTAATTTTATATGACAAAAGCCCGCAAAGACTGCGGGCTTTTTTATGGACCAATTTTGCAACGAACCGCTGGCTTATAACCTAGATACTTTTTTAAGATTTTTCCTAGCAATAACTCACAGTCACTTACATCCCTTTGACGACTACGAAGCTCTTTTGCAAAATCACTAACTATTAGTTTTTCAGACTCTGCGTCACAATCAAATCCTAAAAAATGCAACTGCGGAAGGTCATATAATTTACCCCCTTCATAAAATAAAAACCCAAACACAGCCCCATCGCGCGCCATTTTCTTTCTCTCTTTTAATGATCTGTCATCCATTAGCCCAACCGTTTGCCCTCGGGCCCACCTTTTAACTGCGGCTACTGACTCGTCTGTACGATGTAGTTTTTTATTATCTAAGACTGCTACCTGCCCATCAATTAGAATTTCTGTATGAATGTCTGGCTTAGCGGCACGCGCAGTATCTGCATGGGTTCTTAACATCTCAAAATCTCCGTGCACCGGTAAAAACTGTGTAGGTTTAAAAAATTCAATGATTTGCCTTTGCTCATCTTGGTAGGCGTGACCTGATGTGTGAATCTCGTCATCACTCTGATGATACATTTTACAGCCAATGGTAGCTATGGAGTTAATTAAATACCTAATATTAATTTCGTTTCCAGGGATCTTGAGAGCGCTTAGTATAAATGTATCGTTAGCTTTCATTTTAACAAATGAATTCTCATTTCTTAGAATCTTGGCAATCCCAGCAGAATATTCACCTTGCGAACCTGTGCATAAAAATACATTATTATTTGAGCTCAAATCAATTTTATTTTCGTCAGTAATTAAATCCACACCCTCTACTCGCAAATAACCTAATCTGCGGTTGATATCAAAAAATTTCAACATCGAAGCGCCAACCAATACGACAGACTTATTCAAGGACTTTGCAACATCAAATACAATTTGCATCCTCGGAGAATGGCTCGAAAAACTACAAACAAACACATTACCTATAGATGTTCCTATCTTTTGATGAAAACTATCGTATAGCGTAGCTTCTGACTTACTCTTACCCTTTTTTTCAGAGTTTGTAGAGTCTGATAGTAATAGGTCCACTTTTAAGTTTTTTATTAAATCCCATTTAATTTCCCATTTTACATAGGGATCAGGATCAATTTTAAAATCTCCTGTGTGCAAAATATTTCCAGCCGGAGTTTTAATGTAAATTAAGTGAGACTCAACAATAGAGTGTGTTATAGGGAAATAAGAAAATTCGAAATCATTTTCTTTGTATACAGTATTTACATCTATAAACTCAAACGAGGCTTTGCTCTTTTGCAGTTTATTTAATTTAAACTTTAATATTTCATACGTATATGTACTGCAATAAATTCTTGGTATATCAATTTCATTCAATAGATGTGAGATCGCACCAATATGGTCTTCGTGCCCGTGTGTTACAACAAGCGCCCTAATTTTATTTTTTATTGTTTTTAAATAAGTAAAATCCGGAATAATACAATCAAACCCCAACCATGGGTGGTGAGAAGCCATTGTTCCGCAATCCAATATTATGGCATGATCATCGGTTTCAAAAACCATGCAGTTCATCCCAACTTCGCCTAATCCACCCAATGGAATTATTTTTACCTTAGACATTTAAAATGCAAACTTAGAGCCCACAAAAACCTGTAGAGCCTGATATGACGATGCCGGATCAAGTACGGTAGTAGATGTTTGGTTTATAATATCAGAAACTAAGAAATCTCCTACGATCCCAGCTTGAATAATCCAATTTGGCTTATAGCTAATATCTGTACGCAATGTTCCCGTAAGTTTTTGATCTTCACGGCGATTCGGGCGAGAATATGATGTGTAAATATAATCAGATCTAAAAGAAACAACAAATCTATCACCAAAAACTCGGGAGTAACCCAAATACATATGCTGATTTAATTCATAATTAGTATAAAAAGAATCAAATGTTTTATATATGTATCCTGCCATTAAAATATCTTGCGGCGTAATTTGCTCCTGAAACTTTACCTCAAAAACAGGCTCGTTAAATGAAGTTCCCTTTTCATAGGAACGCATGGCATAGCCAAAGAAAAGATCTACTTCAGTATACTCAGTCAATCTACCGCGTATCCCAAACTTAGCCCGGTACAAAGTATTATCGTATAAGAATCTAGTGGTGCCCGGATCTGCGTTTAAAAATTTAAGTCCGCTAGCATAGGTTGATTGTTCTGCATCAACAATAAAAAGAAAAGCAGTTTCAGGTAGAAAAAAGTATTTATATTCATAAGTTCCACCCAACTTAATATTATCACCATACTCCAATGCATCTAAATTAAAACTTGTTTGCCTATCATATATCGTAAGACTATGTTCTCTTATTTTTGATTTCTTATAAGTAATACGAAAAGAACCCTCTAACTCTGTTCTTTCTAATCTATCAATGCCTTGATCATCTGGTGGCTCAGAAGAAAAATTATAACCCGCCCCGGCCATAAACAACCACTTACCTTTGGTGTTTATTGTTGAATTTACATCTGCCGCATAATCAAAATAATCTAAACTAGAGTTACTAGTGTACTTTGAATAATCTGATTTAAAATGCGCATTCGAAAGAGTTGATTTAGTTTCTTTAGCCAGCAATAGCGCTGGTTTTACATATAATGCAAAATCCGCCACTTTATCACGATCACGATAAAAGGCATTGGACTCCGCACGTAAACCGCCCTCTAATTGGGCCTGGGTTACTGCAAACACTGGTTGTAAAATCAAAGCTGCCAAAATACTCAGTATCATCTATATGTGGTCCTATTTGGGGTAAACTTATCCCCTACCTTATACTCTTCTAGTTTTTCTCGTAATAAGTCTGACTCTATCCTATTAAACTCTAAATCTACTATATAATCAGTTTCAACCTTTTTACTACGCAAACAATCGTTTAAAATACTATGTTGCAGACGAATACCTTTACGATATTTTTGCACAGCCACAAATACTCGCATCAAATTTTGATCATCAGGTTTGAAATTAGGCACATTCAACTCTTTACAAGTAGTTGCATATATAAAATGCGCACTAGTAACTTGCGTTAAGTTATCTCTATAACACCCAAGAGCTATTTCGTTATTATCAGACTGTGACTTTTTTAGTTTCTCCTCTAATTTCTTTACTATATTAGATTCAATGGTAGCTATGTAAGTACACTGCTTAGAAAATGATTCTACCACTTCGGTAGTGATTATTCTCTCTTGCCCACTTAGAGTGCCCTGAGCCATCGTAATAAAAGCAAATAGCACCAGATTAATCATCGTTGACCGAAAATCTTTCATCATTCAGAATAGTACTTTTTTGTTTATCAAAAAGTGGAATAATTGGCTCTCCCACATCTGATTCAACCTTCGCTTTCTTAATTAAAAATAAAGATTTAGGTGATTTATTATAAGACAGAGCTTTAGTTTCATCCGCCGAAAACCCTAAGGTTAAAAATAGTAGAACTGTCATCATTTCTCAACCTCGCTAGCAATATTGCGCTGGATTTTATCTAGAGACTTTGAAAAATAGGTACTCTTAAGTGTATCTATTTTTTTATTAGTAGTAGCAGAATACATATAACTTAATCCTTCAAAATCATCGGTCGTTGCCTGCACGTTAGCATCACTCCCCGTAAGCCAAGACTTGGCCAACGCAAGGTAAGTCGTCATAGCTGCAACGGGTATTTTTACATCCACTCCTGTTACAAGATTCTCTGCCAAAGAGTCTATACTAAGTAACCCTGATTTATTATAGGTAACCCCATTTAAAACAGTATCTGCGATACTTGCAAAGCTAGAGTTAGTATTAAGTAGGGCCTTTTTAACTACTACAGAGGCCGCCGTGTAGTCCCGTATAAGTAAGAGTGATTGTAACAAGCCATAATAGTAAATCGTCTCATTTGGATTTTGCTTAATTGCATTCGATAACAATTTAATGGCTTCCCTTGTATTACCGTTTTCTACACTGAGTTTGGCTCGAGCGGCCGTGATCATCGCGTTATCATCTGATTCAAACTGATTCCCAGCCTCTGAAAAGCCCAAAATATATGACATTGCGCTATACGCCTCTGAATCCATATATTCAGTCAAATCACCAAAAGCTTCCTGTGCCTTAATTTTATTCTGAGTAAATAAATAAAATCTAAGTAGGTTTATCCCACTATCAAATGTTTTTCTTTGGCTATTTAAAATCAACTTATTCTCTAGTTCAGTATATTTTTCTTCCTGAAGTAATATCTGCAGCTCACCAGTAGTAGCGGGCAACCCCTGCCACTCCAACCACTCATACATGGCAATATCCCATGGAAGAACTATATCCTTAGTCTTAATGCCCCAACTATTTAACATATCAATTAGTTTATAATTAGAGGCAACTGAAAACCTAAACTGATTTTGCTGTAGCCACTCTTTAATTTTCGTATTTAAAGCTGTCTTATCGCTAGAAATATTACGCTCCGTAATATCAGAAATGACAGCCAGTAGCCATCTGGCATCCGTCGACTGAATCAATGCATCCACTACAACTCCAGCTATACTACCTTTATCTTTTGTTTTGAACCAAGTAACATATGAACACTCTGACGTACCACTACATAGCTTTTTAGAGTGATACGCTTCTAAGAATGATCCTCTAATATTTTTATTTGTTGAACTCAGGTATTTTAATCTTTCATTACTAGGCAATCTAAACATGTGGTCAACTATAGGTATATCGCTATTAATAGCCTTGGCAAGCTGAATGGACGCAAGATTCGCAGCAACTGGGCCCGCCGTAATTAGCGCTAAATCATATCGAAGCTTATAATATTCTGGATAATCAGATTTAAAGTTTTTCGAGCGAATACTCGTTACTAAATCAGCACAGCCAGAAAAATCAACTAAATCGTAAAGATTCTTGGCACTCAAAAAATTTCTATAATCACTCAACGACTTTGACTGAACCTCAGAGAGAAGAGCATTTGATGCTACAAACTTACCCTTACCTCTAAGTAGCTGTGCTTTTAATAAATTGTAGACCTCTTTGTCTACAGCCGCAGTCTTCTGCATGGGAACTTGTTCAAATTTTTCAAGATCAGAAACTGATAGGTAATAAGAAAGGTCATCATAGGTTACAAGAAATGATTTAGAAACAAATTTTCGTAGATTTAAAATCTTACGCATACTAATATCTAACTTAGCCTGCTGTAATCTTTCTACCTCTTTAGCCTCGTTACCTTTTTTATCAATAGTGATATGACTATCTAATAAGTTGATAATGGATTTTGTTGAATATTCGATTCTATTGTAGGGATATTGCATTAAAATATCGGCCGCTTGCTTATAGGATCTTCTAGCACTAAAGTACTCCGCGACAGGCTTAATTATACTTGCCGCTCTATCAAGATTCTGCACATTATGTAAGAGTTGAGATGCCAAGAAGGCCATTGTCGAACTTATTTCTTGAGATGTATTTTTAATATTCATGGCATAATAAGACGACAATTTAACAAAATAGTAATTATCACTTTGAGACTTCGACATCTCAATAACTGGCATCTCTTCTAATGTTTCATATGCAATCTTATACTTGGACTGTGTATAGTAAATTTCAGCCAACTCTACTCGTACATCAATCGACTTTGGATCAAATGGATATTTATCTAAAAAAGATTTATACCTGGCAATTGCAAGATCCCAGCGTTTCTTTGACACTAGATATCTAGCCGAAGAAACTAAGTTTACTTCTATTTCCTCTTCCGCGATAAATCTTTGTTGATAATTATTTCTATTGGCTAACCACCAATTTTTATTGTCCAATAGCTTAGCAAAGTATTCATTTCTAATCTCTTCTGCTTTATCAAGTAATTTTCTATCATCGTATAGACTGATCCATCTAGAATACATTTCGGGTAAATATTTAGAGTTAGGATATTTTTCTACGTACTCACTAATGACTTTTTCACTTTCTTTCCAGAGCCCATGTCTCGCGAAAATTGTTTGAATCTTTTTGGCAGATAACGCCTCTATTTCAGGATCAAGCTTAAGCGCGACGCCCTTTCTCTGTAGCAAACCAATATATTCTAATGTTTCATCATAAAGAGTAGATCTTTCAGCGCTAGATGCCGTATCATCTTTTAATCTGTCATATAATCTTACAAACATTTTTGATGACCAAGAAAATAATCCTGTTTCAAAAAGTGATGCGCCTAATTTATAAAGAGCTTTAAATTCAAATTTAGAGTTCTCTCGCTTGGCAAGAGCCAAATAATTTCTCCTGGCCTCTTTTATATTATCGCTTTCAAACTGCAGCTCCGCCAATCTCCACTGTACCTCATCAAAATATTTTGATACGGGATATTTTTTTAAGAAATAAGAATATATGGCTTCTGCTTTTTTAAACTCTGCTTGCTCTTCATATATGTATGCAATCATATATTCTGCGCTATCTGCAAGCGTACTCTCTGGATACTGACGTAATAACTGCGTCGTATATTCAATACACTTTGCATAATTAGGCATTATAACCGTAGAGTTTACTTTATTTGAACTTTCATTGTATTCAAAGTTGGCTTTTTCAAACTCTAATTGAGCCAGTCTCATTAAAAGTACATCATCTAATAAAATTCTATCTTTATTTTTACCTTTATATAAATCTACTGTCGACAGAACTTCTTTATTTCCTTTTACCAATTCCTTCTCAAGCTTTACTATACGCTTACGATACTCTTCGCTCATTTTTATATTTCTGTATTTTGTAGCTTCTTGTATGTATGCATTAGTACTAAAGTTATAATCCTTTATATCATTTAAAAATTGATTTCTAGCAGACTGAAAATCCACGTTATTCGAATAACTAAACATATAGAGCAGCAGACTTATAAAAATCATATCTCTAGTCCCATTTTCTGAGACAGGGAATTCTCTTTTTCTTTGTATATTGTGGTTGCCTCATCAAGACTCTTTAGCCCCTCAGTTCTACTTAAATTCTTAAGATCAACTTCTCCTATTTTAATTTTTAATCTAAAACCATTCACTATGCGAAGACTTGTATCGTACATCTGAGCTAAGCTCGTCTTTATATTACTTGTGGACTTAGATTTCAAAACTCGCATTGCCCGAATCACAATAGTTTTTGGCGTATATACTTTATCTTCAAATCTTTTAATCTCTTTATTCACAGCAATTAGTATTCTGATATTATCGTCCAATTCTCGAAGCGATTCATCAGATAGCCATTGCGAAAAATGATACAACATTTTACTGTATACCTTCGACTTTTCTGCCAAATCACTATAAGACTCAGCAGACTCAATATCATTTAAGGCCTGTTTAACTTCATCTTTTTTAATAAATTCTTTTACTAGGTACTTTCCAATATCTGCCTCTAGGTCAGAAAATTTTTCTTTTTTATCGCTGCCGTAAACCACTAAATCAAGATAGGCAGTTAAATATTTCGAGAAATAATATTGTCCAATTGTCGCGTGCTGCCACTGATTTTTCTGAGTATCTTTTTTAAATGATGCCTGTATTACTTTAACTGTGTTTCGCACCAACTCTACATCTCTAATTTTAAAGAAAACCCAAGATAGCTCAGTGAGCGCCTCAAAATAATACCTACTATCTGCGGATACACTTTGGTATGACACAATGGACTCTTTAAATAAATTACCCTTAGCCTGGCAACGAGCTTTAGTTAAGTAGTACACATCACTTAATTTTTCTGAAACAAAATTTACACGCGCGTTGTCGCCAACCACAGCCAGACATTTCACATGATCTTCATCGCCCAAATAAATACTCGCAAGTACCACTTGTGCTTTATAATAGGATTTTGATTTTTTACCAATAGCTGTTAAGAAAGACTTGGCCGTTTTACTATCTCCGACATGAAATAGCTCTAGCCCGCAACTATAATTTACCTTATCAACAATATTTTTGTTTCTTACCAAGAGATCGCAAACTTCCCTCAATTTTTTTAAGCTACCTAACTCACGAACACCAGTTATATACTGGCTAACGGCATTTTGATAAAAGTAGTCCTTATGGTTTTCATATAAATAGAGATGTAACTTGTACGATCGGTAAATATCAGCAGTTGATTGGCTTATTTTTGCATCTGAAACATAGGCATCCAAAAGAGTATTGTCACCCTTTGTATTAGTTTTTGAAAAGCTAGTACTAGTAAATAATAAAATTACTACTACATATACCAGATGCAAAGCGACCTCCTGTCTGATGTATCTGGCTATCTAACAACCTTCGACAATGCCACTTCTAATCTTGCCTTGTCTTTGAAATCTGTTAATAGTCCGCCATATTCATATGTTCTAACATTTAATTTATAATCATTATTCTTTTCGAAACTATACGTAGTGTCATCTGCTACCTGTATTTTATATTCTGATAAGTATGAAAATATGCCCGAATCATTTCCAACAAAGCTTACTGCTACCTGAACAGTGTGCTTTCCAGGAGATATGGTTGTTGAAAAATCTTGAATGTCTTCTTGTGATGCGGTCTTGCGCGAACTACTACTTGTGTCCATTTGATAGAAAAATGTTTTTACTCCATCAATAACATATTCAACACTAAATATTTTATATCTTTCAGTTAAGTCATTACGAAAACCAATAACCAGTTTTGGATAATATCGATTAATGCCTTCAGATTTTATAATTTCATTGAACATTTGCAGCTGTAACTTGGTATTCAACACACCATCGCGCAGTTTATCTACTTCGTTTGACACATATGTCTTATCACCATTAATGAAGCTATTGGACGATTCATTGGCATAGGAAATCGCGAAAGAAATGAATATTAATAATAAGTTACTCATATCTACATTGTATTTCTATATAGGCATACAAGAGAAGGTAGTTTGTAATAATAAACTTTTTTTTTACTTTCTTCTAGGCTGGGAAGTTTTTTCCCATCTAGACTAGCTGGCGTCTTTTATCGACTCAATATCGTTTTTTAACGCCTCATTGATTTCTCGTATATACTCTAAATAGTCTTTAAGATCATTTGGACTATACTTTACACCAGGGTTTTTAGCTTCAACTTTTAATATATAGTCATAGGCCTGGTCTGCGTAGAAATGCTCACGCCCTTCCTTCTCCTCAGGCACGTTTTCAAGATCTTTAACCATATATAAGAATGGCGCGTTACCAGCAAAATTACTTGCCGTTGAGAACACTCCGACATTTATCATAAACTTTGCCGCTGTGGTTAACTTTCTGGCCGTTTGTCTTCCTCCCGACTTAGCCAAATGAGCAAAAACAGTATGCCAATAGTTATCAAAATGTATTACTGATTTCTTAAATACCATTTTGTATTTAGCTGTAGAGTAGGTGGCGATGTATGCACCTTCCATCAAAAGCCTTTGTACGTCAAAATCCTTCCAATTCTGATCTTTTACAATATACTGAGTTAAACCAATACCAATAACACTTACTGCGAAATTTATCATACTAGATCTAGTTGCATTACTTCCTTCGGACACATAACTAAGAATAAAATCAATAATAGCAAAAGATACGATATTCACTCTAAAGTTCTCATCTTCTTCGAACATGGTAATCGGGTTTGAATATCCTCTTAACTGCATTTCGATTACCGTACCTACCAAAACACTTCCCAATACGTTAATAATTGGACGAGCAACAGTATCACCAAGCATTTGACTAAGATTTTTTGTACCAAAGTTTTTCCAAAGACTTCCTATCCCGCGCGAAAGTGTAACTGGAGATTTTACGGCCGCCGTAAGACCACGTAATGTTGCATGCCCTACCGCGCTCGCTAACATATTAATAGAGGTGGAGCCCTTAGGGTGTATGAAGTCACGAATCAATCTGCCAGCCGAATTACCTCTAAAAAAACTAAAATTACTAAATGTAAATGCCGTGGCAGCCTGTATTGCAACAGTATATAACAGATCCTTATCCGTAAAGTTTGCTGAGTGTATATTGGCAGCATATGAAACTGCGCCTACAGCAGAGGCATTCGTAATTACTTTTCTGGCAAACAACCTGTACTCTTTGTTCTTATAATAATTTACGCTAATTAGCGCAGAATCAATTGCCATAGCCGCTAGCCAAGCTGGTGCTGCTGGTTTTAAAATTCCAAGCCCCCATGCACGAGATCTAGACGCAGAAGATATCTGCTTCTCTATTCGCCAAATACTATCTTTTAAGCTTGCTCGCCTCACAGCATTTTCTGGCGTTTTATCTAGGCTCTCGAGTTCGTTGAACACCCTAACCTTCTCAACCTCTAACAAACGAATATTTTTTAATTTTTCAATTTTATAATGATTAAACTCTGAAACCGCTTTCATTGCGCGCAATGATGTGATTTTGGCCTGCCCAGACAACAATGATATTGCAAAAAGCTGGTATACTTCAAAATAAGTAAGGTCAGCAAACTTATCAAATTGAAGATCAAAGCCATAGTTATCTCTAAATTTAGAATCTTGTTCTTTAAATAACTCTAACCTCTCAGGGCTCCACTCTGCAATCCATTGAAGGGACTGCTGCCTTATCTCTACAAGGGGGGCCAGAGCCGCTGGGTCACCTGAAATCATCGTCGCTATATATTCTTGTATTCTTTTGACGGCGATAGGCTGCTCTTGTTTTAGCGCGGCAGATATGTAGTTACGAATTTGCAGCAGCTTTGTACGCCTACCTTCACCCTCTAATTGTTGTAAATCATTATAGTCATCTGCAATTCTTTCATACAATAGCTCTGATTTATTATTACTTGAGTTAGTTACTTTATTTAAAAGCACCGTAAAGTAGGGCTCAGTATAAAGCAGCTGATTATATGTTACATGTAGCTGTACAATTTGTTCATTGATAGTACCAATTTCACCTCTAGCCTTTTCATATGCAAGCCTTGTAGCATCGATATCTATATTAGCTTTTGGGATATATCGATCTCTAATGACTGTTAAATAACCGAGGTCAGCGCTGCCACTTTCTCCTGTAGCGCAAATAGTTAGCCTAGCAATTTCTTTACTTAGGTTATTTTGATCAAGAGCTGTAATATCACTTGCCGTTAACAATGCTTTAACTTCTTTTTCTTCAACTTTAGTGTCCGTCACACTTTCTATAATTTCTTTAGGACAATTGCTGTACTTAGTTTCTATCTCAGCCATCTTTTTTTCGAAAGTCTTTAGTAAATATTCTTTTTTTATTTTATAAGCCGCCTCATAGGACTTAGCTGTACGCACCAGCTCAACTTCCATTACCTTGCGATCAGCCTCTAGTTTTTCCATCGCATGCTTAGTTACTACGAGTTGCACCGCCGGTAAAATTAAACTCTCTGCCATTAGCTGAAGGTGTAACTTAGTATCCGCTTTTTGAATGACTTGATTAAGGCTATTTACTTTTTTAGTAAGACCTGGATATCTTGATGAAATGACTTTTCCTGGGTTTATTGCCTCTACAGTTTCACCTAACCATGGAGCATACACTGGCCCAATTGTTTTATGACTAGAGTTAAGCGATGCCCATAAATTCTGAGACTTTTCTTTATCCACCATTAACCATGATGTTAAGCCCTCGATGGCGCGATCCATACCTACGCGAGCCACTATGTACTGATACTTTAAATAAGGGTTGCTGCTATAAACCGAATCGGGACCATACTTGGCCATTAATGAGTAATCATAATGTCCTTTGCTGCCAATAGATTCAAGATCTTCTAAAATCCATTTTTTATCAAAGTCTTCTTGCATAAGAATATTCAGAAGCTCAAGCCTTTCGTTGGCCACGCTGAGCTGCTCACCCAATGCTGTAAGCTGTGTTGATGAAAAACGATTTTGCTCACTAGCCGATTGACCCAAGCCAAAGGCCGAAGAGCTAAATACTAGTGAAAAGGTCAATAGTGCTACAATGAGTTTCCTAAACATATCCCCGAATTCTCCCACTTTCCTTAATGCAATATAAATGCCTCAAGGAAAACGGTGAGAATGTCTGAATACGATTTAAAAAACAATATAATGCCAGTGCGTCTAAAATACTTACAGGTAAATTATAAAAATTACGTTTTTTGTCATAAATTATTTTTGGGGTATGTTGATCATTTGTCCAATATAAATGCGGTTACCATTCAAACTATTAAAATCCCTTATGTCTTGTATAGAAATTCCATTATTTATTGCTATACTAGAAAGAGTATCCCCCGAACTGACTCGGTACTGAAGAATGTCACTAACAGCCACAGAAGTACTAACACCTTGGGGTTCCTTTAATGCCGCAATGAAATCAACACCATCTTTAATCGGTAGGTAAATCATTAGGCCTTTTGGAATTAAAATATTTTTATTTACGATCGAACTACTAAACTGCGGGTTGTATTTTATAAATGAGAAGCCATTATCCTCATAAACCTTTTGTAACAACTGAGTAGAATATGACTTATCCGTTACAAACTCTGAATAAGTAAATGGACGCATCCATACTGGATTCTTAAAATAATGATCAGCCTGCTCTTCAACCTTTAGCGCTGCCAAATAACTAGCGTAGAAGTTTTTAGATGCAAAACCAAATCGACTAGACTTCCCAGTTTTAATAATTTCTACTAGATCTTTGGTCCCAAGCTTCTTGCTAAGTCTGGCTATTCCACTGGGTCCATAATTGTAACCTGTAACTGCTAACGGCCATGATTTAGTAAGTTCATAATTACTTCTTAACTTCTTCGCCGCCGCTTTTGTTGCCTCTATTGGATCATTACGATAATCAACCAGTGAGTTTACTTTCATATAAGACTTACCCGTTGATCTCATAAATTGCCAAATCCCAGATGCCCCCACCTTCGATCTAGCATTTAAATTAAATGAGCTTTCAACAAAAGGTAGTCTGACCAATTCTATTGGAACCTTTTTCTCTTTAAAAATTTCGGTCATTTTACGTATATATCTACCCGAGCTAAAAATCCCTTGTCTAAAATAATCACTTTGCCCCAATTGAAATCGCAAACGTCCTTTTTGAGCCGCATCCTTATATTTATCTTTATCCGTTACATTTTCATACATCTTCCAAACCCGAAGATCTTCACTACTAAGTGTCGCGGGATCTCTGACACTTTGTAGCTGTAAAAGACGTTCTTTAATTTCTAATTTCTTTTGCTTCACTAAATTTTCTTTTGCTTTACGCTTTTGGTACTCATCTAAACTATTGTTTTTCATGATTTCTGTGAAATCAACTTCAGCATAAATATTATCTATATATTCACTATCATGTAAAACACCTTGCCATGAAGAGTACTTTGTATAAATGCTCTTCCAAAAATTCACCTGTACAGCTAACCCATCTGGCACTTTAAACGAGGACTCATCATACCCTAAACTTCCTATACTATTAGAGTAGTCGGGTTTTTGCCAAGGCTCACTATTTTCGGGATCAATTTGAAACAGTGGCTGCTCAAAAGCCACTGGAGTATCTTCTTCTTCTAAAAGAATAGAGGAATTTTCTTGATCAGATTTTTTCTCATTGTTATTTTTTTCTTTATTAAAAATAAAGTTTAACCACGATGCCTGCACTACGCTTGAAAATAATAATACAATAACAATAGTTTTCATTTACTTAACCAATTCTGTTAAAATTTTATCGAATGTATCCTTAGCCTGATACACATTTTTTCCATTATACATCATTGCAAACGAATAAATATTAGATTCTCTATCCTCCGCAAAGCCAGCTAAGCCTACCACTGTACTTAGTAGCCCCGTTTTTGCTCTAACTTTCACACTCTTCCCCATACGTCCTTTAAGGGTGCCATCTACACCCGCGATAGGAAGTGCTGACAGAGCTTCGTACCTAAAAAAACTTTGATTTATGCCTAACAAGATTTTATTAAGACTATCTGCGCTGACTCGATTATCATAAGAGAGGCCTGAAACACTCTCTATTTTAAAATCACTTACGCCTATTGATGTAAGGTATCTTTGTACCACTCTCTTACCATCAAGCATATTTCCCACTTTACCCGTAGTGAGTGATAGATGCTTCACTAGCATCTCTGTAATAAAATTATTTGAGAATTTAAGCATATCTCGCAGGATCAACTGCAAATCTTTACTTTCTGTTTTTGCCACGACAGTAGAATAGTCCTTGCAACTACCAACTGTAACCTTACCTTCTACAGTAATATTTCTTTGTTGCAAAAATGCCTTTAAATTGTAGCCAAGCCAAAGCGCTGGTTGGGCCACTGATCGGTAAACTACGATTTCATCATTTTTAACACCTAAGCTTCCCTTAAGACGTATTTTTTCACCACTTGCCCCAACATCTAACCTATCAAAACTTAACCCCTGTTTAAGTTGATTTACAGAGCCCTTCACAGTCTTGACATCGTTTATAATCTGAAAATAATCATTTTCAGGATCCATTTGTACTGACACCTTATTACCAATGGTCGTAGGTTTAATGTAAATATTCACAGCATTCCAATTGAATGAAGCTGCCGAAACTGGAGCATCATAGGCACGACTTACCCTTGTGTCATCGCGGCCCTTATCAAAAATTTCATTATCAAAAATGGACTCATCTACCACTATATCCTTTTTGATTTTTTGAATCCCCGTTCTTTGCAAATTATTGACTAGAACCCACATAGACTCTGACACGAACGCCGGATCACCCGCTGCCTTAAAACAAATGCTATCTATGTTGGGTATTGCCTCGGTTTCTTTAATCCTAAGTTGACTCTGCCACTTTGTATCAAGATCTAATTTGTCGTAGACCGCGGCTGCAACCGCTATTTTAGTTAAGGAAGCTGGAGCCCTGAGTGTTTTTGAGTTCCAATCTAGTACCTTAGTGCCATCTAGCTTTGTGATGACAATCGAAGCACCTTCTTTAATAGAACTATTCGCAATAATTTTCCCTATGTTTTCTGAGGAAAACCCAAAGTTTAGTAAAAATAGTAGACATAACTTGATCATGATTTTTATAGTTTATATAATTCTTCTCAGGGCACAAGGAGTTTCCATGTTTAAATTTTTAGTTATATTTATCTTACCGCTTCTTGTCCTATCATGCTCAAAAAGCAATTATGAAAACCCTAACATACTCGTTGTAGCCGTCGACTCCGCTCCCCGCACACTCGACCCAAGGTACACTACCGATGCCAATGGACAGCGTATTGTGGGCCTACTGTTTCAATCCCTAGTACGTCTGGGTAAAAACTTAGAGATTAGTCCAGAGGCCGCAATATCTTGGAAATATGAAAAACTAACCTATACTTTCATATTACAAGATAAACTTACATTTTCAAATGGTGAAAAAGTAAGCGCCAATGATATCAGGTTTTCGTTTAGCGAGTACCAAAAAGCAGACTCCCCGTTTCGCTCCTCGCTTGCCATTATTGAAAACATTGAGGTCAGTGAAGAAAACGGTTTTGCAAAAAATGTTAAAATTAAGTTAAAAAATTACTCAGCTACTTTTTTAACAGATTTAATACCTGTTAAATTTTTACCCGCAGAGGTTATAAAAAAACATGGCAAAGACTTCTCTAGGCACTTGGTTGGAAGCGGATACTATCAACTTGGTGAAGAGGATATTAACTTATATAAATTGAAAAAAAATATTTACTACCCCAATAGCCCAGTAAAAACTGATGAAATATATTTTAAAGTAATTCAAGATGATAGCACCAGATATTTAAAGCTGCGTAAAGGCGAGCTGGATATAGCACAAAATGTAATTTCACCAATACGAGTTAAAGACTTTTTTAATAATGATAAATACCAAGTGAAAGTTTATCCAGGCCTGTCTATGACCTATATGCTAATAAACCTTAAAGACCCCATACTGAAAAATAAAAGTATACGCTCGGCCCTAGCAAAAGCGATCAACAGCGAAGAAATTATTAAATATAAAATGGAAAATCTAGGAGAGGCAGCGACTTCAATACTTGGTCCAAATAACTTTTTTTACAACCAAAGCATTAAACCGATTGAGTACAATTTAGAAAATGCCAAAAACGAGCTCTTGAAAGTAGCTGAAACAATCAACTTACAATTAAAAACCTCAAATAGTTTAGATGTTATTGAAAGCGCTAAAATTTTAGCCAATCAAATTTCGAAAACTAAAGTTCACGTAAGCTTACAAAGCTACGAATGGGGCACATTTTACAGTGATATTCAAACAGGTAACTTTCAATTGGCGCTCATGAGGTGGGTAGGTGCAACAGATCCCGATATCTACAGAATTGCGCTGCATAGTAAAGAAATACCTCCAGGACGCAATCGAGGCTCTTATATCAATAAGGAGCTAGACCTATTGCTAGACAAGGGCATTATTGCCTCAGATCTTAATGAACGAAAAAAGATTTATGACAAAGTTCAAGAGATTGTACGAGAGGATATGCCATTCATCCCCCTATGGTATAACCACCAAGTAGCTATTTCCAATGCTAGAGTGTTAAACTATGTGCCTCGAGCAAATGGTGATTTTCTTGGACTGGTTGAGGCTTACAAGTTGGACTCAACTAAAGGCAAGTGACCGGCTTTTGCTTTGAGAATACAATCCTGTTTGTTAGACTTTATATATGAAAAAGCGCCATTGGATCATCGTTGTATTGCCTCTGCTTCTTGTGTGGATTATCGATCGTACCTCAAAAGTATGGGCCACCGGCCTTGTGGGTTTTCAAGATCATGGTTTCTTTGGATTCGTACTTCATCATAATCATGGCGCTATGCTTGGGCTATTTTCAAACCTTCCACCACTTTTACGAGTAGTATCACTATCCGTCGGCGGAGCTTTTCTAGTATTTTCATATATCATCATCCAATACTTACTTCCCAATAAATCCCTTGTTCTTAGAGCTGGAATGTCAATGCTCTTAGGCGGCATATTAGGAAATGTGTACGACAGAATCGTTTATGGCTATGTGATCGATTTTTTAATCTTTAGAGGCTTTGGAAAAATTAGTCCCGCCATGAATCTAGCCGACGTATTGCAGTGGTTTGGATATGGCATGATCATTTATGCTTGCTTTAAAGAAAGTAATTTGTTGTGGCCAGAACAAAATTTACGAAAATCCTATTGGGTAAATCCAAAATTTCAACTTAGATATTGTTATATACTAAGCGCACTTGGTTTTGCTATCTCATTAATTGCAGGGGTATTTTCATACACTTACATAAGAATCACTTTAGAAAGTATGCCTAATATGACTATAGACATCGAAAAACAATTCTTGCACCCCTATATAGCTACCTTTGCCATGCTCACCTTTGGCTTCTGTGTGGTCCTATTCCTGGTAGGGCTGATCATCTCTCATAGAGTAGCGGGGCCAGTATATGCATTTGAAAATTATGTAAAAGACTTAATCGCCGATAAACCAAGAGCGCTAAAGTTACGAGCTGGCGATGAGTTTATGCACCTAGAAAAAGCAGCCGCAGAGTTAACTAAAAAAATGAAGCAAATTCTTCAAGATAAGTAAGTATTAGACGCTCTTACATCAGTTATCTTATTGATGTAAAATCTTTTATCGCGCATTTCTTGCGTACATAGTGCAATAACATAAGGTTGGTCAGGATTAAGCACCAAACCTTTAGGATGAATTTCTCGGTAGTAATTAGTTTTTGCATTTGAGGTCTGATAATTAATTTCAACTGCTCTTTTGGCTTTTATAGCCTCATACAAACTTGTCCTTACCTGAGTGTTTACAAAATTCTTCATTGAAAACAGTTCCCAAGCAAGTTGCTTTTCTTGTATTTCTTCAAGCTCTAAAAATGTAGTATCGGATTCAACGCGAGACATGCATCGATGAAATAAATCTAAACAAGCCTTCGAGTCATCCAGCGCACGATGTGCCGCCCCCTGATCTAACTTTAAAAATTTAATCAATGTTTGTAATTTGTGGTTTGGGCTTTCAGTGATAAGAACCCTAGACAGTAAACTAGTACATAATGCCAAGTTTGTTGGATACTTTAGATTAAGTCTTTCAATTTCAATAGCAATAAAACCCAGATCAAACTGCACATGATGTCCAATGATGATTGAGTTGCCGATAAAATCTAAAAACTTTGGTAAGACCTCGTCTAAAACCGGCGCATCCGCAACCATCTCATTAGTTATACCGTGAATTCCAATAATAAAATCTGACATGGGTTTAGTGACTTTAACTAACGACTGAAATGTATCAACTACCACTCCCTCTTGATATTTAACCGCCGCTATTTCACAGATTTCTGAGTCTAAAGGATATGCTCCTGAGGTCTCAATATCTATAGCAATTATAGGCGATTCATAGGGGCGTTTACTCTTTGATAACATGAGTGAGAAATAGCAATAGATTTATGAAAAGGCTACTACTTTTGCTTTTTCTTTTTGCTTTCTACTCTCTTAACTATATCCTCGTATACAGACTGTCGGACCTGGCCTGCCCCCAACTTGGTCTCAATTTTTCTAGGCGCTTTACCGTCAGTAAGACGAGATTTTTGCTTGATTGAAAATAGTATACTACCAGCGGGCATCCCTGAAGGCGGTAGAACATCTGCTTTTTTTACATTCTTCTCTACTTTAATTGTAACTGACGGATGCTTAATCACTGTTTCTAAATATTTTTTTAATATGTAGGCTCTCTGCAGCGCGACTCTGTCAGCCGCTTCAATACTTTTACCAGGAACTGTTTCGACGTAAATCTCTGAGTCAATAGTGATAATAGAGTCCTCTATTCCAACAGTTAACTTTCTGATTTTTTCCATCACATCAGAAAACTGACTAGAAATTTGCGCCCCACCGATCTGAAACAACATGTAATCGTAGATTTCAAAATCCACTTGGTCTTCATTGATTGATACATTTTTTGCCAAGAGTCCTATGTCCTCAGCGATCTGATGAAGTATGATTTCTTGATTTCCCATAGACATAATATTGGGCGTATAATCTATTGGCTGTAGCATCTTTTGTAATGTGCCAAGAGGTTCATTAGCCAAGTCTAAAAAAAGTTTTTCTAAGGTTAATTTAGCTCCGTAGCTAGAAAAATCATGCTCTAACATACTTGGTCCTGTAAAGTAACTAGCAATTTGTTTCTTAACATCCTCTGATTGACTCATCAACCACATCACTAGAAAGAAGGCCATCATAGCTGTCATAAAATCTGCGAACGCCACTTTCCAAGCGCCACCGTGATGTCCAGCGACGATATTATATTTTTTAATAATAATGGTCTGTTTTGCGTTCTTAGCCACGTATCACCTATTTCTTTTTAGTCAATTCATCCATCTCGTTAAACGAAGGACGCACATGAGGTGGAATTACTCTGCGAGCTGCATCAATACAAACCAGCGGAGGAGCTCCTTTTTGATTTGAAACTAATGCAGCCTTAATAGCTTTGAAAAAATACGCTTCGTCATTCAAATCAGAAGACATTTTAGCAGCCATCGGTCCAATAAATCCGTAACACGCCCAAACCCCTAAAAATGTACCAACAAGGGCTGCTGCAACCGAGAGACCGATCGTCTCTGTACCCTGATCTAGTTTACCCATGGTGATAATGATACCTAAAACCGCTGCCACAATCCCTAACCCTGGCAAGGCTTCTGAGGTCGCCTGCATCACATGCTGCGATTCGTGTTCTTCTTCGTGCATAGATTTTATATCTTGATCCAACAAATCATCTACATCAAAAGGTGAAATATCTGCAGAAAGAGTGATTTTCATCGTGTCACATAAAAACGCTAAAGCATGATGGTGGTGCAATAGATAAGGTGATTTCTTAAAAATCTCTGAACTCTCAGGTTTTTCAATGTGTGCTTCGATAGACTGTGGACCATCTTTTCTAAACGTTTGAAACAATTGAAACATAACCGTAAGCAGCTCATTGTATTGCGCTTTTTTAACACCTGAAAAGGTTAAACACTTTATTGACATTTTTACTAACGCCAAGACCTTTGGAAGTGGTGCCATGATAAAAGCCGCACCAATAGCCGCACCAAAAATAATAAGCACTTCAGTAGGTTGAATTAGTATTGCAATGTTACCATGATGCAGTAGATAACCTGCCATAACCGTTACGATTCCAAAGATGATACCAAAAAATCCCATATTGCATTCCCAGTTGAGTTCTTGATTATCTTCTCGGAATCATTATGGAAAAATTTGATACAATACGTAAACTTCTAGACCTATATACGATAAGTAAATCTGAAGTCTAGTCTAGGTATTACAACTTTTTAAATCGCATGAGCTCTTGGCGAAGCTCTCTAATTAATGACATTTGGTTTGCAATGATTAGCTCTTTTTGCTCAATAACTTCTATCAAATCCTGCATACGAGCTTCCATATTGCGTATTAAGGATTGTTGCCCTCTAATCATTTCATCGACTTGAGTCTCTACACTCTGAATTGAAATTGTATTTTCCATCTGAGCTCCCCCATTAAAAATTCTAGACTAAAGCTCGAAAGATATCTATCGTAAAATAGATGGAAACGATTTTACAAATCACTGAGAAATTACAAAAACTAGAAAACACTAAGAATCCTGTAGTCTTAGCATTTTCAAACTATTTAAAGCACTACAAAGGTCCAGCTGACAAGTTTGATTTACACACCCTAGAGGGATTCTGTAGAAGAGCTTACAGCTTTGAATACTGGCAAAAAGAAATGTCGAACTTCCAAAGCCATCTAAAACGAGTTTTAGGCTATGTATTTACCGAGAGTGAATGTCGCGAGCTTTCAAAAAGTTTTTTTCTCCAAAATATGCAGATTATCACCTTAAAAAATAAACACGATATGATGCCCGTTATTGAGAAATATGCTGAAACTAAAAATGTTTCTTACCGCTATTTTAATGTCGGAGCGAGCGACATCATGGTTGTCTACACCTGGAAAAATGGCAATAAGGCCATACAAATTATTAATCCCACCTGCTTTATCACCGAAGCTAGCGTTAGTCCACTTACTACCGATGAAATCATATACTATGATGCTAGTATGGATGTGCTCCCCTTTACGCTCAACCAAGTGAATATTGGCTCATTTCAAAATATTGTATTTGAGAAAAACTACACCTGTACAAAGCTTAAGAACCTAAGAGGCTATACCTTACAGTGTGTGGAAGAGAAAACCATTACCAACCTACAAGAACACTCTAAGTTGTTTTACTCATTAAAGCGTCTAGAGAGCCTTCTCGTGGGCAAAGACAACCATCCGCTGTATGAAGAATTAACCCAACTGCTAGAGGATGCACTAAAATTACTACACTCTAATGACCCCGGAGCTCAGCGCCTAGCCTACACAGCGCTTGAGAGAGGAAAAAATGCAGTTGAAAATATTTTTCCTAATGACAAACTACTACAACTCCTACTAAAAGAAGTGGCAGCCAACCTGCAGAAAGCACTAGAAGGGTCACAATTTCATGGAAGTACGTCTCAATAAATTTT
>JBBKWS010000070.1:0-6841 GCA_037969075.1 Bdellovibrionales bacterium
CCTTTATTACGAATCGCTGCCTGCGCTACCGCTAACCTTGCAATAGGAACACGAAACGGCGAACAACTTACATAGTCTAGACCAACTTTTTGGAAGAAATCAATACTAGAAGGATCCCCACCATGCTCTCCGCATACACCAATCTTAAGTTTTGGCTTAGTTTTGCGACCTAATTGAACACCTAGCTCCACTAGTTTCCCCACACCTGCCTGATCTATACTCACAAACGGATCTTTTTCAAAAATCCCGGCATTGATATAAGATCCTAAAAATTTTCCGGCGTCATCTCGAGATAGTCCAATCGCTGTCTGAGTAAGATCATTTGTACCAAAGCTAAAGAAATCAGCATGTTTTGCAACCTCATCCGCGGTTAAACAGGCTCTTGGTAATTCAATCATCGTACCGATTAAGTATTCAAACTTTGTATTTGTCTCTTTTTGTACATTATTTACTTCAGCTTCTACGTCATTTCTAAGAAGTGATAATTCTTTATGAGTCGCAACAAGCGGAATCATAATTTCTGGAATTAGACTAACGCCCTCTTTTACAAGCCTTGCCACAGCTTCAGCAATTGCACGGGCTTGCATAATATAAATCTCGGGATATGTGATGGCTAAACGGCAACCTCTATGCCCAAGCATTGGATTAAACTCAAAAAGACTTTTTACTTTAGATTTTAGTCGGTCCACTTTAATTCCAAGACGAGGAGCAATTTCTTTTATCTCTTCTTCTCCGTGAGGTAAAAACTCATGGAGAGGAGGATCTAAAAGACGAATCGTAACAGGTAAACCCGGCATGGCTTTAAACAAACCGTAAAAATCTTCTCTTTGCATTGGTAAAAGTTTTTTAAGAGCAACTTGCCTATCCTCAAGTGAATCCGCAAGAATCATCTGCCTTACTACATCAATTCTTTCTGGTCCAAAAAACATATGCTCTGTTCTACAAAGTCCTATACCTTCAGCCCCAAAATCAAAAGCAGATTTTGCATCCTTTGGATTGTCAGCGTTAGCTCTAACTTGCATCTTACGGTATTTATCAGCAAGTTTCATAAAACTGTGAAATCGATCATCTAGTTGCGGAGCTGTAGTTTTAACAATTCCCAAAAATACTTCACCCGTTGTGCCATCAAGAGTAATCTCCTCACCCTTTTTAATCACATAAGATCTAATACGAAGTTCTTCTTTTTGATAATCTACTTCTGCCTCTCCGCACCCGGCTACACAGGATTTTCCCATACCTCTAGCAACTACTGCCGCGTGGGACGTCATCCCGCCACGAGTAGTCAAGATACCTTCTGCCGCAATCATTCCAGCGATATCCTCAGGAGAAGTTTCTATACGAACTAAAATTACTTTTTCGCCTTTCTTCTTAGCCTCTTCAGCATCATTAGAAGTAAATACGATTTTACCACTACTTGCCCCTGGGCTGGCTGGCAAACCCTTAGTCATTTTTGTTCTCTCACTATTTGGATCAAGCGTTGGGTGAAGCAGTTGGTCTAAATATTCTGGCTGCACTCTAAGGATTGCTTCAGTTTCAGAAATCAATTTTTCATCTAGCATGTCCAAAGCAATACGAATCGAAGCTTTTGCTGTTCGTTTACCATTTCGAGTTTGCAGCATCCATAATTTTTCACGCTCAATAGTGAACTCAATATCTTGCATGTCCTTGTAATGGGATTCTAATTTTTGATAAATATCACAAAGCTCATTGTATGACTTAGGCATCATAGTCTGTAAGGATTTTTTATCTGTGCCTTTTGCTTCAAGGTCAGAAATAGGCTGCGGCGTTCTAAGGCCAGCCACAACATCCTCACCTTGTGCATTGATTAAATATTCGCCGTAAAATAATTTTTCACCCGTAGATGGATTTCTAGTAAACGCAACTCCGGTAGCTGAATCATCACCCATATTACCAAACACCATAGACTGTACATTTACAGCAGTCCCCCATGTTTGTGGGATATCATGTAATTTTCTGTAAGTGTTAGCACGGTCAGAATCCCATGACCTAAACACTGCCGAGATCGCTCCCCAAAGTTGCTCATAAGGATCTTCAGGGAAAGAGAGCCCTGTGCCATCCGTAATGGCGATTTTAAAATTTTTCACTAGAAGCTTTAAGTCGTCGACTTTTAATTCAGAGTCTTCTTTGTAATTCTTGTCTGCCTTTAAGTCCTCTAACGCTACCTCAAGAAGGGAATGATTCATCCCCATCACCACATTAGAATACATTTGTAAAAATCTACGGTAAGAATCCCAAGCAAACCTAGGGTTTCCAGATGCGGCCGCTAGCGCTTCTACTGTCTTATCATTTAAGCCTAGATTAAGAATAGTGTCCATCATCCCAGGCATTGAAGCTCTGGCACCAGATCTAACAGAAAAAAGTAAAGGGTCTTTGGCCCCACCAAAATTTTTACCCAAGAGTTTTTCAACTCTTGTTACTGATTTCTTAACTTCGCTTTTTACAAACTCAGGCAAAGACTTCTCCTGATTGTAAACAGCACAAATATCAGTAGAAATTGTAAAACCCGGAGGGACAGGAATTCCAAGCTTTGTCATCTCGGCGAGGTTTGCACCCTTTCCTCCCAAGAGATTTTTAAGAGATGCATCCCCGTCAGTGGATTCTTTTGAAAAAAAATAAATAAACTGCTTATCGAACTTTGAAGCTTCTTGCATAGAATTTAACTCCTAAAAGTTTTTAAATTTTTCATCCACATAACTAAATAGTTGATCCATAGGCACCCGGTCTTGAGTCATCTTATCTCTATGACGAACCGTCACTTTTCCATCAGTTGCTGTTTCAAAATCGATGGTTACACAAAGAGGTGTTCCGATTTCATCTTGTCTGCGGTAGCGCTTACCGATACTGCCCGATTCATCGTATTGTACAACCATATCTCTTTCAGCAAATTCATCCCTTAACTTTAGTGCCGTCTCGATCAAAGGTTCCTTTTTAGATAGTGGCAAAAAGGCCATCTTTACTGGGGCGAGTTTTGGATGAAAACCTAAAACTACTCTTACGTCTTCTTTACCTTTATCATCAGTCGTGATTTCTTCGCGGTACGCATCCGAAAGCGATGCTAGCACCAGTCTATCGCAGCCAGCAGCAGTCTCGATCACATAAGGTATGAATTTTTCTTTAGTCGATTCCTCGAAATATTCTAATGATTTGCCAGAAAATTTTTGATGCTGAGTTAAATCGAAATTAGTTCGGTTATGGATTCCCTCTAGCTCTTCCCAACCAATCGGAAATTTATACTCTACATCAAAAGCTGCCTTTGCATAGTGGGCCAGTTCGCCCTCGCCATGGGCATGAAATCTGATGTTATCTTTATTAAACCCTAAATTAAGATAAAAGTTTTTACGGATTTCCATCCAGTCATCCATAT
This sequence comes from Bdellovibrionales bacterium, assembly GCA_037969075.1. Lineage (GTDB taxonomy): Bacteria > Bdellovibrionota > Bdellovibrionia > Bdellovibrionales > UBA840 > JAGRAL01. The sequence continues at coordinate 3,386 of JBBKWS010000070.1, forward strand.
GCTTATCATCGGTTCCAGGTTTTACAAAATACTGCATTTCCATTTGTTCGAACTCACGAGTTCTAAAGATAAAATTACCTGGCGTGATCTCGTTACGAAATGACTTCCCGATTTGCGCAATTCCAAACGGAATTTTTTTACGCATAGATGTAGCTACATTTTCAAAGTTAACAAATATCCCTTGCGCAGTCTCTGGTCTAAGATAAATTTGCGAAGCAGTTTCTTCGGTTGGTCCCATAAATGTTTTAAACATTAAGTTAAAATTTCTAGGTTCTGATAGATTTTTCTTTTTACAACTTGGACATGTTGTTGGGTCTTCGACTTTATCGGGGCGAAAGCGGTATTTACAGTCCTTACAATCAATCAATGGATCGGTAAACCCATCAATATGGCCAGAAGCTTTCCATACCATTGGGTGCATCAAAATAGCAGCATCAATCCCAACAATATCTCGCCGATTCGTCATCGACTTCCACCATAATTTTTTTATGTTTAATTTTAATTCTACTCCTAAAGGGCCATAATCCCAGCAAGCATTAATACCGCCGTAAACCTCGCTAGACTGAAACACAAATCCACGTCGTTTTGACAATGAAACCAGGGTAGCAAAATCCTCTAAACGTTTAATTTTCATGGAATTCCTTATTGTATGTATACTCAGTATAGATCTAGTGGAGAGGGGTCTAGGAGTCAACAATTACGCCTTGCTTTAAATGACTTAAGTAAGTGAAACTAAAGTAAGAATTGGTTTTATGGCAAAGGAAAATGGTACACCATGACAAAGCGTATTTTATCATCTCCTTGGTTTGGTTTTTTAAGTTTTTTAACCATTATTTTGGTTAGCCTTGCTTATACTCCTTCCTTTTCAGCTCCTAAAAAAGAAGACCCTGATTTAGCCACCAGGGAATACATGCTTAAAATCTCTAGACAACTTGGTGTTACCTGCAACTACTGCCATAATGTCAAAAATTTTAAGGACACAAATCTTCCCGCATGGAAAATTTCAAAAGAACACATGAAGGTTGTTCACCTCTTAAACACCGAAGGTTTTACTAGCAGCAAAGCCCCAAAAGCTGATTGCTACATGTGTCACCAAGGTAAAGCTAAGTACCAATACACTGAGCCTAAGCCTTTATAAATTTGTCCGCTTACACCGAAAATAATCCGAAAGCCGTTCAAACTTTCATTCAAGTATACATAAACAACTAATTACAATGGCACTCGTTTTGCTTTTATAAAACTTTTTATTTAACTCAAGTTAATAAGGAGTTTTCTCGATGGACATAATAACTAACATTAAAAAACTAGAAGCTGCAGGCTTCAACCGCAGACAAGCCGAGGAACAGGTACAAATAATGGATAGTCTAAGCTCTAACCTAGCCACAAAAGACGACTTTAATCGGATGCTGCAGATCATGGTTACTAAATTCGACGCTATAGATACGAAGTTCATTGGTAAGTTAGAGGCTATAGATACGAAGTTCATTGGTAAATTTGAGGCCATAGATACAAAATTTGAAGCTCTTGAAATTCGGTTTGACGCCATCAACATCAGACTAGATGCCCAAGATGGAAGAATCGATGCGCTACCGTTTAGGACGGCAGCGTATTTAACTGTGTTACTAAGTAGTCTTTATATCTTCATTACTAATTGGTCTAAGCTAGTTTCTTTGTTGAATACACCTTAGCGCTTCTAGTGTTGTAAAAATATATAAGCGAAATCAAAAAACAAACCGAACATAAAATAGAAGTAAGATAACTATAACCTATAAAAAATTCTAGCCAACTTAAGTTGGGTTTTCCAAAATTTTTATAGAACATCAACATCACAGAGCCTAGATAGCCAAAGGCATCAGTTAGATAAATCATAAAGCCAGCTGTTCCAATAAAACCCGTGGCTGCAATTAAGCGATCAAAAAGTACACACCCATAAGGGACATATGCCAAGTAAAGACCAAGACCGATCGAAACCATCCATGTAATCGGTGAAATCAATTGTAGCTGGTAAGCCCATGTACTTAACCCAATCAATAAACTCCCGCCGAGCATTAAAAAGTGAATAACCAGCAATCCAACCCGATTGTTTTTAATTAATACTAGAAGCGCTAAAGCTAGTAGCACTAAAATAGAAATGGGAATTTCTGTCGCTGTAAAAAGCTCAGCTCGAGCTCCCATGCCCACCGCATTCCAAATTTCTTGCGTAAAATTATCTCGAAAATCACGATATGCTGTCAAAACCATATACAAAAGAGTGAGCGGGATTAGCCCCGGCGCAAAGGTTTTAAAGAAAGCCCAGCGATCTTGATTATACATGGGTTTTCTCTCAACTCTTAAGGCAATATCTTCTGCCGTTGGCTTAGGAATATTATTTAGTAAAAAAACCGCCAACAAAAAAGCTGGAAAAAACAATAGGCCAACCGCAACAGGCATCCAAAATTCAGAAACCCCACTTTGTAAAGTAAGTTTACCCACAGTTTTAACCGCTCCACTTGCAACGATATAACTTGCAGATAAACCAGCACCTAAAAGTTCTGTTGTTTTACGTCCCTCTAAGAAGCCAAAAACAAGTCCCCACACCATCCCAAGAGGCAATCCATTGATAAACATAAAGAAAATATTGTAAGGAGCAGGTGTTATAGCAAATAGCAAAAGTGATATCTCAGCGATTACAATCAATAAGATGAGCATTTTAGCACGGCTTTTACCCGATGCTTCTGATACAAATTTAATTCCTAGAAATTTTGAAATAGTGTAACCAATAACTTGAGAAATAATAATAACGATTTTGTAATCAATGTTAAAAACATCTTCTTGCCCCGAAAACACTCCCACAGAGAAAGGTTTCCTAAAGGCATACATACAAAAGTAAGTCATAAACGCTGCCGCTATACAGTAGGCATTAAATAACGCAGGATTTGTGTGAGTTAAAAAATTTCTTATTTTTTGGCTTTGAAACATGTAATCCCCACTTGATAATTGAAGTCTATACTCATCTCAAAAAAAATCAGGTTTGAATACTGTTAGAAAATTAAAAGAGGGAATGGGACTCCTCGTCAAGCGCGTCTGAGCAACCTAGTATTTGTATCATTCAATTTGAATTTACGACTGTTTAATAGCATTTAGGGCGGCCAAATAAAAGTCATGCTCTTGGCCCTTAACTACTTTTAAGGTGTTAAACGCTTCTTCAGCTAAACCAACAGGGGCACCCGCTGGAACACCTAAAACCTCATACGCATTAAACTCATGCCCATTATACATAAATAAGCAGTCTAAACTCTTTTCTTTTCCAGAGAGCTTCGTCTTTCTAACTAAATCAGGCAGTGTTTTTTTACCCGCACGCAAGTTTAGCCTTGCTGGCTTAGAAGTCTTGCGGTTATACAAAATCCACACTATAACTAGTGCGGTAACAGAAAAGTAGACTATATTTAAAGCTTTTATATCCACTATGCTTATATT
>JBBKWS010000071.1:0-5141 GCA_037969075.1 Bdellovibrionales bacterium
GGGGTTAAGAACAGTACGTCATTCACAAGTCTATATGACGGAAATGGTCTTACCTACTCACACCAACGCCCTCGGCACTGCTTTTGGTGGCGTTATCATGTCTTGGATTGATATCGCTGGTGCCATCGCTTCTCAAAGACATTCCATGTCTCAAGTTGTAACAGCCTCCATTGATGCCCTACATTTTGTGGCTCCAGTTAAAAAAGGATGGGTTGTTAACCTTAAAGCATCTGTTAATCGTGTATTTAAAACCTCTATGGAAGTAGGCGTTAGGGTTGATGCCGAGAATCCAATTACGGGAGAGTATTTTCATACGGCCACAGCGTACTTAACGTTTGTCGCGTTAAATAGCTCAAGTCAGCCTGTTGAAATTCCGAAAATACTACCAGAGACTGAAGAGGAAAAACGCCGCTATGAGCACGCTGAGATCAGAAGACAGAATCGTCTACAAAAAAAGAAAGCCATCGAAGCTTCTAAAAAATAAGAAACTTTTATCTAACAATAAAGGTATGACTCTTATTGAGATCATGATTGCGTCCGGTCTAAGCGTTGTCGTTAGTATGGGTATAGCGGGCATTTATATTTTTGCCATTCAGCAGTTTACTATTCTCGTTAACATGAACACAGCACAAGAAAATGTCTTATGGATGGCCTACCATACAAAAAATATGATGGGGCAGGCTGTAAATATAGGTGATCCAGCGCCAGCAAACCCAGGTTTGTTAACGGGTTGTTCAGTGCCTGCTAGCTTAGGTTCAGTTACTGGTTGCATACCAACGTTTACCACAGCAACAAGTGCTACTGCCAATAATACAACTGCAATCGCTGCTTTTCAACGAGAGTGGAGTGTGGGGTTTGATGCAGGTGGAGCGCAGTCAGAGTTACTTCCTACGGCAATATTTTTTCGAAGACCCACAGCAGATATAGACGGTAGGATTTATTTTGATTTATACACAACACCTGGTTCGGCAATGAGCGCAGGTGAGGATGATATCGTCTACGGGCAAGTTGTAAGATACGACATGGTGCCAAACGTAGAGTCTATTTATGGCTTTTTACAAGTTACCGGAGTGGACGTAAATATAGCTACTAGATATCATAGATCGTCTTCTGAAAATAAAAAATGGTGTGTACCAGGTGATGTCGCAGCGGCGTGTACTAGTGGGGTAGCTGCGTCTGATGTATCCATGCGCTTTAGTGTTGGCTTACGAAATAACCGCGCATTAGAAAAAACGCCAGGGGTAAATGGGCAATCCAGGAGTATTCATGGGGGTATATATTATTATCGTTTTATTCCTCCCTTATTCACTGACGTGCAGTAGAACGAATTTTGTCTCAGTTTGATACGTGTATTAGTGAAAACTATAAAATTATCTTTTCTTATGATAAAATGGGGTTAGTAATAATTGTTGTACGTAAGAGGTGCTAAATGAAAGCTTTTAAAGTTTTAAACAATCAAAGCGGTATGATGGCCATGATGGGCGCCATGATGTTCACTATTGCTATTACCACTACCTTATCAACATTTTACGTCTATACCTTAAATCAAGCTAAATATCACGCTCGTATTAAAGAAGCGTATCAGTTAATCAATATTATGGAATCTTTCGCTACGGCTACTAGAAAAGCCTACGATATGGGTATGTCTGCAAATGCACAGGGTGGGAATTGCCCTAGCGCACCGGGCACTCCTGGCGTGGCTCCTACAGCAATACCTGGAGCCGCAGGTAAGGTTTATTGTCCAAGTAGCACAGCGACTTGCTTTAAAAGAGAAGATACCAATGAAGAATATTGCTCGACAGTATCTTTTGCGAGCAATGTAACTATTCATAAAAAAACAAGTTACGCAGAGACTAAAGCAAAATCATTTTTAAAATCATGGCGCAAGGGTCTTAATGAATTTTATTTAAGCCCAGGCTTAAAACAGCGTACTATTGATTCGGATACGATATTATCTAATGTGATTCAAAAGCCAAGACTCTTGGATTGGTTAGCGCCAAAAGCTTACGCGCAATTAAATAACGAGGGAAGTGGGTATGATAGGCAGGGTGAAGTTAGACCAGTACCAACTACTACTCCAGGTGAAACGGGAGTTACTCAACCAATGATAGTTCCTCCAGGACAAACTCATCCAGGTGTTGGCGGAGGCGCAGTAACGTCCGTGTCTTATGTAAATTGCGGATTGAGCGAGAATGGTTCTATGTGTACCTCAACAACTGGTGGCGGCACGGGTACTAACGCAAGCTCAGGCGGAGAGCAAAAAGGTGCAGACGCTACTGGTAGTGATAAATCAGGAGCTAGTTCGAATGCGGTCGGAGATGGTATTACTCCTGATTCAATTGCTGCCGGTGGGAGCGGAAGTACTACTAACTCAGGTGGATATGCAGTAGTAACTTGTCAAGAGATGCCAGCAGGTAATGCGTACTGTAGTTATTGTAGACCAGGCCAGTTTTGTCCATCTGTAGGTGGTACACCAGGTTCAGACAGTGAAGGTATATCCGTTAGAAGAGATGGGGTAGAAGTTAGGAAGCCATTGCAGATTAGACAAAAGTTTTCTATCATTATGTAATGTGCTCTAAAATCCTTTTGCTACTACTTTTGGTGGCATGCATTCAGTGTGATCGTTTTCAAAGTGAATCCTCGTATCTTGGTAAATTAAAAGAACGGGGATTTATCATTTTTATCACCAGAAACTCACTTTCAACATATTATTCTGATAAAGACAATCAGTGGGTGGGCTTTGAGTATGAGCTAGCACAAGCTTTTGCTAAAGATCACGGATTGCAAATTCGAGTGATGACAGCTAAAAATGCCAAGCAAGCCTTTGATTTTTTAGATCAAGGCATAGGGGATTTTATTGGTGCTAGTGCTGTCTTAACGACAGAAAGAAAAGCAGGCTATCGTTACAGCGAAGCATTTTTTAAAACTCAACAAAAGGTTGTGTGTAACCGGTTTGGTAAACAAGCCAAAGATCGAAACTCTTTGGCAAAGCTAAAATTCATCGTGGGCGTGAGCACTAGTTATGCCTCTTATTTAAAAGATCTATCCCAGGTATTTAAGGGATTAAATTGGAAAGAAGACAATGCGTCTACAGAAGAGCTCTTAGCAAGGGTGAACGATAAAAAGATTGATTGCACAGTTGCGGATTCGCATATCTTGTCTTTGCAGCAAAGAATTATGCCAAATTTAAAAATAGCATTTTCATTGAGCCCTGAAGAAGGGGTGCATTGGTTTATTAAAAAAGATAACCATCAATTAGAGCGCATTATTAACAAATGGTTAGAAAGTAAAAACACTAGTGGCGAGATACAAGAAGTAATAGATAAGTATTTTGGATTTATTGCACAGCAGTTTGATTACTATGATACAAAGATTTTTGATAAAAGAATAAAACAAAGACTAGCGGCTTGGAAGCCGTATTTTATAAAAGCATCTAAGACAACGGGATTAGACTGGAAGTTATTAGCAGCAATCTCATACCAAGAGTCACATTGGGATAAAGATGCAGTTAGCCCTACTGGTGTAAAAGGACCGATGATGTTAACAAAGGCAACGGCTGAGCGTATGGGAGTAGTGGATCGTACAGATCCGTATGAAAGTATTATGGCGGGGGCTAAGTATTATTTGTGGCTAAAAAATAGATTTAAAAAAGAGGTAAGTGAGCCAGATTTAGCATGGGTATCACTAGCCGCATATAATGTGGGGCATGGGCACATGGATGATATTATGAGTTTAGCTACGACTAAAAATTTGCCCTATAATAAATGGGCTCATATTAAAAACCTTTTGCCTCTTTTAAGTAGACCTGATGTGTATGCAACTCTAAAGTATGGTTATGCCAATGGCAATGAGCCCCTGATTTACGTATCGCGCATTAGAAATTTTTATAAGATTCTAAATTTAAAAAAGAAAATTTAAATTTCAAGTTTTACAATTTGATCCCAAGTCTTTGTAGAAACAATCTTTCCTTTTTCATTTTTTGTAAAGCAGGCAGCTTTGATTTTTGTGTCATGGGTAAAGAATAGAATATCTTTGTCTGTTTCTAGAGACTCGTATAAAGCTTTTTTTTCATCGATTAGCATTTCAGGAAAGCGGTCGTAGCCCATAGTAATAGGAATATGAAGCCAAGGAGTTCCCGGTATCAAATCGCCGGTAAAGACTACTTTTCGGTGATTGCCTGTAATAATAGATAGTAGCTGTCCTGGCGTGTGGCCGCTGGATTCAAAAAAATCAAAATAGGGTCTGATGTTTATAGGTAAATCAATCTTGTTAGAAATTAGTAACAGCCTGCCGCTTTTTAAAAGTGCTTCATTCAATTCTGGAATAAAACTAGCTTGATCTCTGGCATGTGGTTTTACAGCTCTATCCCATGCGGATTTACCAACAATGTAGGTGGCATTCGGAAAGAGTAGTCTTGATTTGTCTTCGATGTGCTCAGTGTATGCGGGCAGCAAACCTCCGGCATGATCAAAGTGTAAGTGTGACAAGATAACATAGTCTATTTGATCGTGTGGCGAGCCAAGAGCTTTTAAATTATCTTTTAAAATATGTGTGTCAGGAGATTGTACGCCGTAGCGCTCAGCTAGCTTTGGTTCAAAAAAAGCTCCGATTCCCGTTTCACATAAGACCTTTGTAGAGCCGATTTCGACAAGCATTGCTCGGCAGGCTAAGTCAATTCTTCCTAGTTCATCAGTGGGACTCCATTTTTCCCAAACGGCACGTGGAGCATTTCCGTACATAGAGCCGCCATCTAGCTTTTGAGCGTTACCGTCTACTGCTGTAATCTGTATAGTGGTCATATGTTAAGTTATCTTCATAGTTTAAAAAAATACAGCCAAAATTGATAAAATAGGTAATAATAATTAATAGAGTAGTAGATTTGCCATCTAGCATATCATTGTTAGTGAACAAGGGGAACAAAATGGACGCTGTATACGAAATTAACTATAGTAATTTTCAGCCTTCAGAAGATATCAAAAAATTACTTTATTCGAATGTGGATAACATTTTAAGAAAAGCGCCATCAGACGCATTTTTAAGTGTGAATGTAGCTCTACATCAGAAGATCTATAAAATTAATTTTAAGCTGTGTTCTAAAGTTAGTACGATTCAAAAAAATGTAGCTAATGCAAACTTGCTTT
>JBBKWS010000072.1:0-5718 GCA_037969075.1 Bdellovibrionales bacterium
CGGCACTTAGATTGCATTAGTAGGATCCAGTATGTTGAAGTGGTCTATTTTACTCTTATTCTTGTCAAATGTAGCTAATGCAGAAAGTGCAGTAACTGATGTACTATGTGAAATATCAAGCTATACAGCAAAAGACATGTCGTCTATGCATACTACCGACTATAGAAATGATATATTGGTAAGTGTAGCCGGATCTGAAGATGTAGAATCAATAAACCTAATAGACATTGCTGAGAAAGCTAAAAACGCCTATAGATCTAAAAGGCAGCCATATTTAAGTAATTACACTCCTTATGCATTACTAAATATGATTACGCATGCAGCCCTTCAATCCAATGCCACGGCCTTTGATGGTACCCTAGCTTTTACTTTGGATTTATGTGTTGATTTCATGAAAAAGCAACAGAGCATTTGTATAATGAAATCTGATAAATACTCGCCTTCAAAAAAAGATAAAGAAAACCTATGTTCTAACTTTGGTATATCCTCAGTAATGAATGGCGTTTGTGAAACTGCAGATGCTATTGATTCGCAAAAACAAAACTTCTTCAAAACAGCAAAACTTACTTATAAATCTTTAAAAGAAATGGATTATTTTGTGCAAAAAGATAATCCAAAAGTGGATAGTGTGGATTCTAGTACTGGTGTTGCTTTTGCTGGTGGAATGGCAATGCTAATGGGACAAAGAGTTGGTAGAATACTAGTCGCGGGCGATCTTACAGCTAAGAAAGTGGAAGACGAAAAAGATCGTATAGTATCTATGTGTAAAAAAGATTCCTTGCAGGTGCTGCAAAAATATCTACTAACCAACGAATAAATTTAAGCCAATAAAAATGCCTTATATCTTACGGTATCCATAATCCAATATACCAATGGACTTATTTTTAAATAAGCCTCGGCCGTAACATCTACTAAATCTTCTGTAAAAATTATTTCTTTATCTAAGCGCTTCGAGTTATGCCACTGCTTTAACCGTAAGAGCTCTATATCAGGGTGATCTGGAGAGAATCCCTTCGGAGCACGTTTTAGAGTTTCTCCGGGCATATCACCGTACATGGTTTTAAAGGATTTTGAAGATAGAATCTTTTTTAAAGACTTAGGGTCTTTGTCTATTCTCTCTCGAATTCGCAAAAGATCCTGTGAACTCGGAATGTATTGCCCACCGCCGATAAAAATATCCTTGGGCTCTAGGTGAAAGTAAAAACCAGGAGAATCCACACCTTTTTGAAATAGCTTGGGCCTAATAAAAAATGCGATATTATTTTTATAGGGTTTTTTGTTATCACTAAAGCGGGTATCACGATGAATTCTAAAAATGGATTTTTTAGGCTCAAACATAAATTCAGGCATTTTTTTACCAAGCTTTGTTTTAAGAGCCAAAACAAAAGCTTCTGTCGGGTCACGCAGAACCTCTTTGTATTCATCCTTATGGGCATGAAACCACTCGCGGGTATTGTTTTTCTCTAAGCGCTTAAGAAATGTCAGCGCTGACTTTGAATAGCCATTAAATTTCATGTTGCTGAAGCTAACATCATTTCATCTTCAAGAAAACTCATTGTCTCACTGGCCAGTAGGGACAGTCTTAGGCTCTCTTAGGTATGCTCCTGAGTATTTTACGGGCTATACGCTCTACTGTCCGTTTCTAAAAGAGAATAAACGCATTTAACCTATGAAAATGATTCTAACTAGTAAAGAATTAGTTGGATTTGCTGGTAAAACGTGCTAATTCCGTGTACACTAAGATTTGTGCCTTGAGAGTGCTCCGTTCCGTTAGTAGAAAGGTCCTCTGACTTTGGCCAGTATATAGTAAGGAAGAGGTTCCAGAATGAAAAAGATTTACGTAGGTAATTTATCGTACTCAGTAGACGATCAAGCACTAGGTGATGTATTCGCACAATTCGGTGCAGTTGAAACAGCTAAAATCATTACAGACCGTGATTCAGGTCGTAGCAAAGGTTTCGGATTTGTTGAAATGACTACAGATTCAGAAGCTGACACAGCTATCGAAAAGTTAAACGGTACTGACTTCGGTGGACGTAATTTAAACGTTTCTGAAGCTCGTCCGCAAGAGCCACGCGAAAATCGCGGTGGATTCGGTGGTCGACCAGGTGGTGGCGGCGGTGGTCGTTCTGGTGGCGGTAGCAGAGACGGCGGTAATCGCGGTTTCGGTCGTAGATAATTACCAAAATCTATAAAATGAATCGGGCTGTAATCACTTACAGCCCTTTTTTTTGCCCTAAAATGTCCTCTAAAAACATATAAATACTACTGAAATCAATATATTAGTTCTCCCTAGGCACCATCTCTGCATATATAAATACGATGCCCTTTCTTATTTTAATTTTATCACTATTTACATCCTTTGCTTTGGCGGCTGCGCCCGAGTGTGGGCCTTTATTTGATGAAGTAAAAAAACAAGAAACTCAAAAAGAAGCTGAGATAAAAATCAGTGATAAGTATGATCTGGGCGCAGAGATCAGTGATTTACTTCAAGGTATTGTTAACACTCATGTGGCAGTTCATTCTATCGACGCTAAGTTAATTCAAAAGACTTTTCAGGATTTACCTGAAGTGATGGACCCCATTAAAATTTTATTTTTAGAAAGTGATATCGCATTTTTAAGAAGAATTAGCGCAGAGAAGGCTTCGACCTTATTGCTAGAGATTGTAGAAAAAAAAGATTATTCGAAGCTGATCACTCTTGTAAAAAAATTAGAGCAAAGAAGGCAAGAATTCTTTGAGAACCTAACGTTTATTGAGGGGTCAAGGTCACAGCGCCACCAAGTGTATTTGATTGCGGGTAAATATTCGTCAACGGATAAAACAATAATGTTAAATGGTAAAAAGGTATCTTTTGAAACAGCTAGTAAATATGTTTATAAAAATTGGCCAAAGACTAAAGAGCAAGATATTGAGCAGGTAAGAATAGTTTTGGCTAACTATATGGTTTCATCGCTTCGCGCAGGCCTTAATCAAGCAGATGCACTTACTGTGGCTGTCAGAAAAATTAAAAAAGATTTACAAGAAGATACTTCAGTTAGAGGAGATCCAAGGATTTTTGTTTATTTTGCTAAGGCTGCATTTCAAACCCTAGATCCTCACTCTGAGTTTGTAAGTCCTAAAGAGTTAAGTGAGTATAACTTAGCGACCGCAAGAAGAACTCCTTTGGGAATACATCCAGTGGATTCTGCAGGGGGTCTGTTATTAATTAAAGTTCTAGAAGGATCATTGGCTGAGCAGTCAGGCTTGAGGGCTGGTGATACAATTATTTCGATCAATTCAGCGGAAACTACAAGGTTTATGCATAAAGGGCTGACAAAATTTTTGCGAGCCCAAGAGAACCCAATATTAAAGTTAGAGATTGAAAGGGATGGCGAGCGCCAGAAAATTTTATTAGACCGCAACTTAAATGTATTTAAAGAGCAAGTGCCCGTAAGATTTAGTATTGAGAAAACCTCTGACGGAAAAACCATAGCGACTATCGGCTTTAATTCATTTTATTATGGTGTTTCTAAGGATATAAAATCCGTACTAGAGCGTGCTGTACAACAAAATGTAAGCGGATTAGTTTTAGACCTTAGGCACAATGGCGGCGGGACTATGTATGATGCGGGTCAGATTTTAAAACTACTTATCAATACAAAAGAATCTTTGTGGTACAGCAAAACAAATATGGGAATCGAGGCTAGTGAACAAGCACAATTAGGTGGGCCAAGGGGACAAGCTGCTTACACGCAAATTTTTAATGGGCCCATTATAGTTTTAGTTGATAACTTTTCGGCGAGTGCCTCTGAATTAAGTGCTAGCGTACTTAAGTCTTTTGGCAGAGCCATTATTGTTGGGTCAAGAGCTACCTATGGCAAGGGTAGTTCGCAAGATCGAATGAGGATACAAACTGGTGGTCTAAAAATTACCTCGGGCTTATTTTACAATCGCTTGGGTGAGTCGCCGCAATATCACGGAGTTGAGTCAGACATTGTAATTGCAAGAGCTGAAGTCCCTACTATAAGTAAATTAGAAAGAGATTATAAGAATGTTATTATCCCTAAGGACATATCCAAAATGACAACAGAGCCTACGCCGATAATTACAGAGATAGAAGTGCTTAGGCAAAAGTCATTGGCTAGGCAAGAGAAGTCTAGAGAAGATGTAGAAGACCCTGTGTTACATGAAGCGAGGCAAATTTTAGAAGATTGGCTAAATAACAAGCCATAGAGTTTGATAAAAGTCTCAAGAGCTGAAACAATAAAGCATGCAACTACCGCAAAGCATACCAGGTAAGCGAATCTCTTTAGTGCAAATGCCAGAAGAATTTATTCGTGCGACTGTTAATAAAAATAATCCTACCTGCGAGCTATTTACGGTTCATCCTGATTGGTACCAAGAATTTGAACTAGCGGACTTAAGATATAAACAGATTCAAAGAGATCCGCTTTCGGCCTCATGGCTTTTAAGGGCTATAGTTGATACAAAAACTAACCAAATGATTGGGCATTTTAACTGTCACGACAAAGCTGGCTCTGATTTTTTACAAAAATATTGGGAAGGGGCGGTTGAGTTTGGTTACACCATCTATGAGCCCTACCGTCGTCAGGGCTACGCCATGGAGGCAGTAGCGACAATGATGGATTACTTACGAACCAATCATTTAGCAAACGCTATCATCTTGGCAGCAGAGGTAGATAATCTTGCGTCCCTTACGATGATTCGAAAGATGGGCTTTAATGAAATCGACACAGTGGATGACGATGATGTCACAGAGATCGTTTTTATTCACAAGTTTACAGATCAGTAACTATTGCGCGCCTATAATCTCATAACAGATGGTTTTATCACCTGTCTGTAAGCTGACTTCGTCTCCGACAAACTTCTCTAGAAGTTCTTTTCCTAAAGGTGCTTCTACCGTGAGGGTCTGAATGTCTTTATTATCTATCTTTAGGTGCAGCCCACCAGCGACGGGGAGTAAAAAGAAAAATTTATTTTCGCCATTTGTGCCAAGCTCAACAATGGCGGTGGACCCGATGGGATTATCATTAGTGTAAGATTTTAGTTTTAAATTAGTGATCCGATAAATTTGCTCTTGTAACTGGATTGCTCGCTTTGATTGGGCGCCTGCAAGGTAAGAGGCCTCTAGTCCTCGGGTATCGTATTTGTTTTCGGCCTTTGATTCCTCTGCAGTGGCAGCTTCTTTAGCAATGTTAGAGGTTTCAACCAATGCTACAAGGTTGATGTTTAAAGTTTTTAAAATTTCTGCCACTAAGGCCGGTTTGTCAAAACGCATTAGCAATTATATGAGTAAAAAATCGATAGTTCATTAAAATAATGCATTTCTATGTTTGTAAATGATCAATATTAAACCTAGTCTAGTTGTCTAAAGCTATAAAAAGGAAAGAAAATGATCACATCTCTATACGCAGGTATTTTAGCAATCTTATTTTTTAAATTAAGCTTTGATACAATTAACGCTAGAAGAAGACATCAAATCTCTGTAGGCCATGGACCTAATAACGAAATTTTAGAAGTGGTCAGTGCTCATGCAAACTTTTCGGCCTATACTGTTTTGCTGCTTTTTTTGGTGTTTCTTGCGGAGCAATCACAAGTGGTGCCAGCTATTGCCATACACATATTGGCGGGCGCATTTACTCTTGGCAGATTCTTGCATTACATTGCGTTCACCAGAGGTAAAATGAATTTTAAATTTCGTATACTCGGAATGCA
>JBBKWS010000073.1:0-8392 GCA_037969075.1 Bdellovibrionales bacterium
TCGTCGTGAAGAATTTCAAAACCTCTGGGCTGATACTTTTTAGGTACTTTTTTGATTTTTGACATTAGGCTTCGACTACAAAATCCCAACGGATTTTAATGGTACCATCTTGTTCTACAATCCCTTTTGGTGGATTAGGAAAGGGAGCGGCTTGTTGAAATGCCTCTACGGCGGCATCATCAAGATCCCTGACGCCACTTTCTTCTAGCACTTGAACTTTTACTAAGGTGCCTGCAGTATTAAGAGTGATTAGGACTTTTGTTAACTTATCGCCACTTGAGGCAATATTTCTCCCGCTCTTCATTAGTTTTAAAAATTTTACCTTAATTGATGGTTCCCAATATTGCTGCAACTGATTACGTATTCGATTGTAGTAAGAGTAGTACACAAACTCTCTTGCGTTCAGTAAAGTTTGAGCTCCACTTTTAACTTCTTTCAGATAGTCATTGCTTTGTGCGGGACCATTTCCAGCTTGCACTTTAGGTTGCTCTTGCCTCTCCACATCTTTTTCAACAAACCAATCTGAGTCAGGTGAAAGATCTTGCATTGACGGTAGTTTTTTTATTTTTGTGTTTTGTGTTTCAGCAATAGGTTTTGTTTTTTGTCCAACTTGGTTATTAAATTCTCCAGATTTTTTGGCTTGTGTCTCTCTATTGATTTTTTGATTCTTTGCACTTAAAAATTTTGAATTCTCGGGAGCAACCTCATTCACAGACTTCTCATCTTGTTGCACTATTTGCTGTAAGGGTTGTTTGGAATCCGTATATGTAACTTCGATATATTGCTCATCCGGAGCAACCGGATTTTGCGTTAAGAAGGTGCTTGTCCAAGAAATGCTAAATAAAACCGTGTGCAGAAGCAGTGAGCTTACAATAAACCAGGACTTTTGTTGGTACGATTTTTTCATAGCTAACTTAACTATCGGGAGGACAGTGAATTCTCTAAAGAAGAGAATAAAAACTTGGTGCTAAGTCGTGCCAAATTCACTAGTATAATTATATGCGTATAGAAGCTTTTGGAAACACTGATATCGGTTGTAAGCGAAAGAATAACCAAGATGCGATCCTTGTGGACCCAGCTCTAGGTTTATTTGCTGTTGCAGATGGTATGGGAGGGCACAAGGGCGGCGAGGTAGCATCAAGGCTAGCGCTTGAAGAGATTAAAAAGGTTTTACTTACAGGAACTGTGACTGATCCTAAAGAAATTATACAGCACATGTATGTGACTGCTAGCTCTAAAGTTTTTGATGAGAGCCAAGAAAACCAAAAATTGCGTGGAATGGGCACGACCTTGGTCCTGGCTCTGTTTAAGGGTCCACAAATTTTTGTGGGTAATGTTGGAGACTCACGGCTTTATATGTTTCGTGATGAACAACTTTGGTTATTAACAGAAGATCATTCACTGATGAATGAGCAGCTCAAGAGTGGAATCATTAAAGATGAAGATATTGAAACTTACGATGGTAAAAATATTATCACACGAAGTGTCGGTTATGAGAGACAAGTGAAGTGTGATGTAGTCGCCAGGGAGCTAGAATCTTCTGAATCTTTTCTGATCTGTTCGGATGGTCTGCATGGTCTAGTTACGCATGATGCGATGACTGAACTCTGCAATAAATACCCAGTAAAAGACTGGCCTGAGGTCATGATCGAAGCTGCCAAAAAGGCAGGCGGAGACGACAATATTTCGGTGATTTCTATCTCAGTTTTCTTGGACTAGTTTTTATCTATCCACCCTGTAATAAAGACCAAAAAAGCCATTGACGCATTCCGATAGATTTCTTAATCTGGTAGTATAAAGAATTGAAGTATTAACCTGGGTATGTTGAATATTATAAAATGAAGAAAACTTACACATTTATCATAGCAAGTGACTCTCGCAGACAAGCCAAAAAAATGGTGATTTCTGGTGCGTGGCTAAAGACAGTTGTAGCCATTGGCATGGTGTGTACGGTTATTGGTTCTGCTGCTTTTGTTGACTATGTAGGACTACTTTTACAATCTATTGAAAATAAGCGTTTAAAAACTGAAAATTTACATTTAAAAAATCAATTCTCAATCGTTGAAAGTAAGCTAAGTGAGCTTGAAAAAGGCTTAGAGCGTATCAATGTGTATGCAACAAAGCTTCGTTTAATCACGGGCCCATCTGATGAAGAAAATTTACTTCGTCTAGCTATGGGACCTATCCCTAATGCAGGGCAAGCAATCAATGATTTAAATGAAGATATGGAAGAAAGAATGCCTGCTAGTCATTTAGGTGTACAGGATTCTGCATTTTTTATGCAAGCTCCGCTAGACGGAAAAGCAGGCGAAGTATACCGCCAAGAATCTAATTCATATGCAAATGTGTCTGTGCGTATTGATAAGCTTTCTAAAGAGGCGTCTCTTCGCGAACAAAATATGCTTCAACTTTGGGAAAATTTAGGTAACAGGCAAAGTCTTCTTAGAGCAACGCCTGCCATTCGGCCAACAAATGGTTGGTTTACCTCTCGTTTTGGCTATCGTAAATCGCCATTTACCGGAAAGTTAGTAATGCATAAAGGTATGGATATAGCAGCTCCTCACGGTACTCCTATTTATGCCTCGGCTGATGGTGTTGTAACCTATGCAGCTTTTGAATCAGGTTATGGAAAGTTAATATCCATAGATCATGGCTATGGCTTATTAACTCGTTATGGTCATATATCAGTAATCACGGCTAAGGTTGGACAAAAAGTTAAACGCGGGGACGTGATAGCTCGAGTGGGAGATACTGGTCGTGCAACTGGTCCACATGTGCATTATGAAGTTCGTGTAAATGGATTGCCTGTTGATCCTGCAAATTACATTTTGCACGAATAATTTTGAACCATTACCTTCGGTATCAAATCTATACAAAACACTTTACAATTTATCTAGCTGGGAACATAATCGTCTCGTTATAACAACATAACAAAGGATAAATAATGAAAAAACTATTAGTATTATTAGCTCTTACAGCTGCATTCGCTGCTTGTAAGAAAGAAGAAGCGGCTCCGGTTGAAGAAACTCCAGCAATGGAAGAGGGTTCAGACATGGGTTCTGAAATGCCTGCTGATGAAGTTCCTGCAGAAGAGCCAGCGGCTGAATAGTACATACTATTTCACTGCAAAAAAGGAGTCCTAGTGGCTCCTTTTTTTATGCCCAAATTTTGATAAATAAAAAAAGGAGCTTTGCAGCTCCTTTTTTGTATTTCAAATGTGTAGTAAATATTATCTCTTCGAGAATTGATAACGCTTACGAGCACCTGATCTACCGTATTTCTTACGTTCAACCGCACGGGCATCACGAGTTAAGAAACCAGCTTTTTTAAGTTCTGGACGGTTTTCATCATTAAATAGACATAGCGCACGAGAGATTCCGTGTCTGATAGCTCCTGCTTGACCAGAAGTTCCGCCACCCTCAACTGTGATGCTTAAATCTATTTTTTCTAATTGTTCTAAAATTTCTAAACCTTGAAGAGCCACTTTTCTAGTAGAGGCTAATCCAAAGTAAGTATCAATAGATCTACCATTGATGGTTACTTTACCAGTACCAGTTGTTAAGAATACGCGAGCTGCGCTCGTTTTTCTTCTTCCTGTAGCATAATATACTTGTTGTTGAGCCATTGTATTCTATCTCCTAATTAAGCTTTAATCTCAAGCGCTTGAGGATTTTGTGATTTATGTGGGTGATCAGGGCCTGCGTAAACATTAAGGTGACCTAATTGAACGCGACCTAATTTTCTTTTTGGCAACATACCTTGAACCGCAGCTTGAATTAACTCTTCTGGTTTTTTAGCTCTGATTTCTTCGGCGTTAGCGATTCTCATTCCACCGAAATGGCGAGAGTGATGAATGTATTCTTTGTCTTTCCATTTATTACCAGTCATTTCAACTTTTTCAGCATTTACTACGATCACGAAATCACCAGTATCAGCATTGGGTGTATAAGTGGGTTTTCTTTTTCCGCGAATTACACTCGCAATTTCAGAAGCTAAACGGCCAAGGTTTTTGCCAGCGGCATCAACGATCCACCATGTTCTTATCACTTCTTCACGAGCAAAACTTTTTGTTTGCATAAAATTTATCCTTTATCAAATCTACGAAGGGCTATTCATAGAGTTTTAGGCACTTATTGTCAAGTTGAGAGGGATAATAAACACGATATAAAAAGAGACCGTGCGCCGGAGCCGAGGAGCGATATTCTCCGGTTCTAGATTTGCCTATTAGCTCGGCAAATCGCTCTGTCGTCCAATTGGATTCCATAGCATAGAGCATATTTCCTACAAAATTTCGAACCATCTGCTTTAAAAAACCGTTGCCAATGACCCTAAATATTACAATAT
This sequence comes from Bdellovibrionales bacterium, assembly GCA_037969075.1. Lineage (GTDB taxonomy): Bacteria > Bdellovibrionota > Bdellovibrionia > Bdellovibrionales > UBA840 > JAGRAL01. The sequence goes on from JBBKWS010000073.1 coordinate 4,345, forward strand.
CGCCCTGTTTTCGCCAACTTGCACGGTACATCTGGCGCGTAGTGGTGGTAGTAATGGTACCTTTATTAGCAAAGTATTGAAAATCTTTTATGCCGCCCAATAAAGTGGCTGAATAAGCATTTAATAGATCTAAATTAAGCGGCTTAGAGTAGCGGGTCATAAAACGATCTTTAAATGGATCGATTCGATCTGATGTGTAGATATAATAGCGGTATTCTTTAGCAACTGCCTTAAATCTCGAGTGAAAGTCCTCAGGAGCAATATAGGTATCTAAAATTTGAATTTCTGGCGGTAAATAACGACCCAAGCCGCGTCTAATTTGATAGTTTGCGATGGGTTTTGGGGCTCTAAAATGAAAAACCTGTCTGTTCGCATGAACCCCAGCATCGGTTCTACCGGAGGCATGAACAACTGCGGGTAATAAGAAAAGCTTTTGAATGGCTTCTTCCATAATTTGTTGGATGCTATTTGTCTTATGCTTTTGCTTTTGCCAACCACAAAAAGGGCTACCATCATAGGCTACATCAACTCGAATTAAGGGGAGATTCTCTGACATATTAAATATATAGCAAAATAATTGGGTAAATCTCCTTAGAAATTATGTTTGTTGAAATTTTTTTAAAATACTTGGGGTATAAAGCTTTTGCCTTTGTTACTGGCTGGGGCTAAAACTGTTCTATAGAGGTGAATGAATGGCAGACAAACCGATTACGCCAAGTCGTGATTATCCTCATCTTCCTATGGTGGAGGGTGTGGAGTTAGCTACTAAGCCAAAGTGGTTAAAAGTGGCGCTTCCGAATGGTGAAAAGTATCTACATTTAAAAGATATGATGAAGGAGCTAAATTTAGCTACTGTTTGCCAAGAAGCAAAATGTCCTAATATTGGTGAATGTTGGTCCGGAGGGACTGCCACAATTATGATCATGGGTGATACTTGTACTCGTGGCTGCCGTTTTTGTAATATTAAAACTGCCAATCCTAAATTTCAATTACCTCTAGATAAGGATGAGCCTTATAAAGTGGGCTTCGCTGTGGCACAAATGGATTTAGAGTATATTGTTCTAACTTCGGTAGACAGAGATGATCTAGCTGATGGGGGAGCCTCACATTTTGCTAAGACCGTACAGGTAATTAAAGAAAACAATTCTAAAATTTTGATTGAAGTTTTAACTCCTGATTTTCAAGGAAATGTGGATCACATTAAAACTCTAGTTGAAGCGAAGCCTGATGTGTTTGCGCAAAACGTAGAAACAGTAGAGCGTCTTACAAAAAAAGTCAGAGATCCGCGGGCAGGTTATTGGCAAACATTGAACGTATTAAAAAAAGTAAAAGAGATCGATCCCACAAGATACACTAAAACATCTATCATGCTTGGGCTTGGTGAAACAGATGAAGAAGTTCTACAAACTCTTGTTGATCTTAGAAGTGTAGGGTGTGATGTAGTTACTTTTGGTCAGTACTTACAACCCAACACAAAACTTTTAAAAGTGGTCGAGTACATCACTCCAGAAAAGTTTCAACATTGGCAGACGGTAGCCGAAGACATGGGGTTTTTATATGTAGCCAGTGGGCCGTTAGTTCGTAGCTCATACCGCGCCGGTGAATTTTTTATGACGGGCATGATTAAAAGGGGCCGCGAAGGTTTAAGTACGGGGCCAACACAAATTACACAAAATATTTAATTAAAAATGAATTTTAAAAAATCAGGAGAATTATTATGGCAACTTTAGATATAAAACTTCCAGAAATCGGCGAGGGTGTTACAGAGGGCGAATTAGTAAATTGGCTTGTAAAAGTCGGAGACACTGTAAAAGTAGATCAACCAATTGTTGAAATTATGACTGATAAAGCTACTGTTGAAATTCCAAGTCATACCGCTGGAACGGTAAAAGACTTAAAATTTAATCCCGGCGACATGATGGCTGTAGATTCAGTGATCATGGTTTTAGAAACCTCAGGTGCCGCAAAAGCAGCTCCTGCAAAGGCAGAAACAAAAGAAGCACCAAAGGCAGCAACGCAAAAAGCGCCAGCCAGCAATGGACATGTTGGAGCGACAAGTGGTGGAGCGATCCAACCTCCGGTAGCCTCAAGCCACGTACTTGCAACTCCTTCAACTAGAAGACTTGCTCGTGAAACAAGTGTAGATATAAATGCATTATCCGGCTCTGGCCTTGCGGGTCGTGTAACTCGTGATGATGTGTTGGGCTCTAAGGGTGGGAATGCTGCCAGTGGTGGTATGGAAGTTGTAAGGCCTGCAGCACAAGTGGCTCGTCCAGCATTTAAGTCAAATCAAGGTGCTCTTGAAGAAAGAGTTCCTATGCGAGGGATCAGAAAAAAGATTGCAGAAAATATGCAGTTATACAAACAAATCATTCCGCATTTCTCATTGATGGACGAAGTAGATGTAACGTCTTTGGTTAGAATGCGTGAAGGTTTAAAAGCTGACGCCGAAAAGATGGGAGTAAAAGTAACTTACCTTCCATTTGTAATGAAGGCGATCATTGCAGCTTCTCGTAATTTTCCGATGGTAAATGCTAGTATTGATGATGCTAATCAAGAAATCGTTTATAAAAATTATTTTAATATTGGATTTGCAGCAGATACTCCGAATGGTTTAGTGGTTCCAGTCATTAAAGATGCGGACCAAAAATCGATTCTAGAAATTAGCCAAGAAATAGTGGAACTTGCTAAAAAAGCTCGTGACGGAAAACTAAGCCTGGATGAAATGAGAGGGGCTTCTGTTACAGTCACTAATATCGGTTCTATTGGCGGCAACTATGCAACGCCAATTATTAATCATCCAGAAGTTGCGATTTTTGGAATGTATAAAATTTACGATAAGCCAGTGTTGATGAATGGTAAGTGGAAAGCTAGAAAAGTAATGAATGTGAGCGTAACAGCAGATCACCGTTTAATCGACGGAGCTGTAGCAGCGAGATATATGAATGATGTGATTGCAAGGCTGCAAAATCCTGCCCGCTTGATGTTGGATCTTCGTTAATTTTTGAATTGAGGTTTTTATGAGTAAAGAATTTGATGTAGTAGTAATTGGTGCTGGTCCTGGTGGCTATGTGGCAGCAATTCGTGCCGCCCAATTAGGGAAAAAAGTAGCGATCGTAGAGAGAGAATATTTAGGGGGAGTTTGTTTAAACGTTGGTTGTATCCCATCGAAAGCCCTAATATCTGCTGCGACGTATTTATATAAATCACAAAATCAATTTTCTGAAATGGGCTTCACACTTCCAGGAAATATCGATGTTGATTACAAAAAGTTACAATCATGGAAAGAATCTGTATGTAACAAAATGTCTGGTGGAGTGAAGCAGCTACTGACAGGTAATAAAGTCGAGATTTTAAAAGGTGAAGCGAGTTTTGTTAGTTCCACTGAAATCAAAATTACTGGTGAAAATAGTGGTAATGTTAAAGCCAAAAACTTTATTATTGCAACAGGCTCTCGTCCGATAGAAATTCCAGGATTCAAATACGATGAAGAGACAGTCTTATCATCGACCGGAGGATTAGCGCAAGATAAGGCTTTGAAAAGTTTATTGGTAATTGGTGGCGGCTATATTGGTTTAGAGATTGGGATGATGATCTCAAAGCTTGGCACTAAAGTTACAGTGGTAGAAGCGGGTAGCTCGCTATTAAGCGGAGTCATTGATAAAGAAATCGTAAATGTATTAACTAGAAAACTTAAAAAACTTGGCGTTGAAGTGATTTTAAATGCAAAAGCAAAATCATATAAAAAACACGGCGATGGTGTGGATTTAATGATTGATGTTAACGGTAAAGAAGAAAGAGTTGTTGGAGAAAAAATATTAGTCACTGTTGGCCGTAAACCAAATTCTGATCAGACAAATTTAAAAGCTGCTGGTGTAGAGATAGATGCCAAAGGCTTTATCAAGGCTGACGCTCAAATGCGAACCAATGTTAAAAATATTTATGCTATTGGTGATATCATTGGCCAGCCAATGCTTGCACACAAAGCTTCGCACGAAGGTGTGATTGCGGCCGAAGTGATTGCGGGTCAAAACCGTGTGTTTGATGC
>JBBKWS010000074.1:0-5907 GCA_037969075.1 Bdellovibrionales bacterium
GCTCTACACTGAAGGATTATGAAAGCAAACTAGACTTAAGGACTAAGTGTTACAGAGTGGGAAGATATGCAAAAATGCCCAGATTAAGTAGAATATTAAACTTATTCTCTTCTTCAAATTGCCCGGTAGACCCTGCTGTGGTTAAGACCGTTGTGTTTGAAAACGGGTCGACTGCTTTATAAAAAAGAGTTCTTAGGTCTGCACGTACACCCCAATTAGGACTAAAAAATATCTTTTGTCCTAGACCTGCACCAAACGCGAGGTTGCTGCTTTCGCCGTTGTTTACAAAACCCGCAATCAAGTTAAAGTGAACTGCCGTATTATACACCGTTTGTTTTGTTAAACTAATCTTTCCATAAAATGGAGTGTATTCCCAACTAGCCAAAAGCATGTTTTCTAAATTAGGAACTTTTTCGAAATCATAAGTCGCGTTTGTATCCTGATTTAGGGTTTGCACATACTGTGACTCACTTGTAGTAAAAAACAGGGCCATTAACTCGATACCGTGCTGCTCGTTGATATGATAGTGAAGAGAAGCTCCAAATGAATATGGCTCGTAAAAAGCTTCATTCAGCTGTTGCCCACCCAGAAGACCTATTTCAAAACGCCCTTCTTTAGGAACATTTCTTTTTTTAACTGCCATTGTATTCTTAAAGACCGGCAATACAGACTCTCTTGCCAAATCTTTTTCAGGGAAGCGTATAACTTGCGAGTCAGCAATCGCATATGAATTGAAAACTAGCACCAGGAAACATAGAATGGTTATTACTTTCATATACATCTACCTCTTTACAAATGCAGAATACTTTAAAATTAAATCTACAACTTCACGAATCGCGCCAGACCCACCACCGCGTTTTGTAATAAAAATGCCTTTTTCATGCAACTCTTCCACTGCGTCAGCTACAGTAAATGCAGCCCCTACCTTTTCTAAAAGCGGTAGGTCATAAATATCATCACCAATAAAGGCGCAGTTCTCAGGTTTTAAATTTGTTTTTTTCAACAAATCTTCAAAGATTGCATTCTTATCCTCAATGCCAAAATACACAAAAGGAATTCCTAAAAATTTCATACGTATGCGAACATCTTTTGAATCACCGCCACTGATAATTGCCACATGTATGTCATTCTTCAGTAAGAGTTTTAAGCCAACGCCGTCGCGAACATTAAACTTTCGAACCCACTCTTCTTTGTCATTGAGCCAAATACAACCATCTGTCATTACACCATCAACGTCGCAAATAAGCATTTTCACAGGCTTTAGCCTCTGAGCAATATCCATTTATACATCATAGGGAGAATATTTAGAACAAGGTATGCTAGCCCCGCTTATCTAGACTTTCATCGGGCTATCAAAATAAAAATTATGTTACAGGTATTCTAGCGAAGCTTTGCTTTTAGCAAATCCTGTAAATGCAAAAGGCCTACTGGCTTATTAGTATTTTCTTGCAACACAAACAGAGTTTGAATCATAAACTCTTCCATTACAAACAATGCTTTTTCAGCTAACTCATCTGCATAAATTGTTTTTGGCTTTAAACTCATTACATCTTTCGCCGCATCGTTTAGTGGGTCTTTTGATTTCTCAAGTCTTCGTCTTAAATCACCATCCGTGATAACACCTACTAAATCTCCGGCATCATCAATAATCCCAGCCACCCCACGTACTTCTTTAGCTGTCATCTTAGTGATTACTTCCCGCATTGAGGTATTAGATTTTACTAATGGAAATGTATCACCCGTATGCATAACATCTTTAACTCGTGTTAGAAGTCTTCTACCCAATGATCCACCAGGATGAAACTCGGCATACTGCTCTTTACTAAACGAACGTTTTTTTAATAGAGCTACCGCAAGCGCATCCCCTAGCGCTAAACAAACAGTAGTACTTGTAGTTGGCGCCAATCCAAATGGGCATGCTTCTGCACTTACCTTTGTATTAAATACGACTCTAGCTGATTTTGCCAAATCACTATCAAGATTTCCAGTCATAGCAATCACTGGAATATTATTACGACTTGCGTAGTTCAATACATCTTTTAATTCATACGAATTTCCACTGTTACTTAAGATCAAAAGCACATCTTTAGTAGAAATCATGCCTAAATCACCATGTGAGCACTCTGTTGGGTGAACAAAGAATGAAGGCGTACCCAGAGAACTTAAGGTTGAAGATATCTTAAGTGCCACATGTCCTGATTTACCTAATCCTGATAAAATTACTCGTCCTTGGCAGGATAACATCAAATCAATGGCAGCATCGATTTCGCTGCCTAAACTTTTTGATAATTTTAAAATTTCATCTGCTTCTTTAGTTAAAACTTCTTTTACAACTTCTAAACTAGACATAACTTACTTCCTATTACCGATATTGTGCGCAAGGGCCGCCTTAACAAATCCCATAAACAAGGGATGAGGTGCCGTTGGTTTTGATTGAAACTCTGGGTGAAATTGAACACTTAAAAACCACGGATGGCTAGGTAGCTCCATAATCTCTACCAAATTTTGTTCTTTAAATAGACCAGAAAAAACAATACCATTTTTTTCGAATTGTTCGCGGTACTTGTTATTAAATTCGTAACGATGCCTATGCCTCTCTAAAATGGATGTTTCTTTATATAACTTTTTAGCTAGCGTTTTATCTTTTAAACTACAGCGGTAAGCACCTAATCTCATAGTGCCGCCTTTCTCAGTTTTATTTTTTTGATCTTCCATAAAATCAATAACTGGCTGTTTAGTTTTAGCATCAAATTCTCTGCTGGTTGCAGCCTTAATACCGCAAACATTTCTTGCAAATTCGATAGCCGCCACTTGCATCCCTAAACATATCCCATAAAATGGCACATTGTTTTCTCTAGCGTACTGGATCGCTAAAACTTTCCCTTCAATGCCTCTAGAGCCAAAGCCACCAGGAACCAACACCCCATCTAAAGATTTAAGTTTATCTAAATAATTTTTTTTATTGATTTTTTCTGAATCAATATATTGAAACTCAATCTTAGATGCATTTGCAATCCCTGCGTGAATGAGGGCTTCATTTAAAGATTTATAGGACTCTTTTAAGTTTACATATTTCCCGACAATACCAATTTTTACTTCATGCTTTGGATTTTTTAGAAGATTTACCATCCTCTTCCATGCCGTAAGATTAGCTTTGGTATTTTTAATAGATAAGCGCTCACAAACTTTTTTATCAAATTTTTGGTCCGCAAATAATAATGGGACTTCATAAATTGTATTCGCATCTTTTGCGGCAATTACATTTTCGGGTCTAACATCACAAAATAAACCAATTTTAGTTCTAATGCTTTCATCAATTTCTTCTTCAGTCCGACAAATTAAAAAATCAGGTTGAATACCTATTTGTCGTAATTCTTTAACAGAATGCTGCGTGGGCTTTGACTTTAACTCTCCCGCTGCGGCGATATATGGTATTAGTGTCACATGAATAAAAATCGATTTATCATGTCCCACATCAAGCCTAAGCTGCCTAATTGCCTCAAGAAAAGGTAAACTTTCGATATCCCCTACTGTCCCACCTATTTCAATAATCGCTATATCAGATCCCTTAGACCCATCGATCATTCTTTTTTTGATTTCATCAGTGATGTGAGGAATCACCTGAACCGTTGCGCCTAAATAATCACCCCGACGCTCTCTTGCAATTACCGCTTCATAAATTTGTCCTGTAGAAACCGAATTATTGCGCGTACTTTTAGAATTTGTGAACCTCTCATAGTGGCCTAAATCTAAATCTGTCTCAGCTCCATCTGCAGTAACAAATACTTCACCGTGCTGAAATGGCGACATAGTACCTGGATCTACGTTTATATAAGGATCAAACTTCATCATGCAAACTTTAAGGCCTCTGGCTTCTAATAAAGTGCCAAGACTGGCTGCTGCTAAGCCTTTACCAATAGAAGAAACAACTCCACCTGTTACAAATATAAATTTGGTTTTACTCATTTTTCCTCATTACATTTTCTATTTTCTCTACATCACTAGGAATATCTACTCCTAAACACTCAAACTGAGTTTCAACGACTCCAATTTTAGCCCCCAAATATAGAGCTCTTAGCTGCTCTAAAGCCTCTAGCAACTCTATTTCAATGGGCGGAGTCTCACAGAACTCTTGTAAGAATGATTTTTGAAATCCATAAATGCCAATATGCTTAAAACAAGCTGTGGTCGAAAAATCTTTTACTCTACCAAAAGGAATTGGAAGACGGCTGAAGTACATTGCCTCGCTATTTTTATTAACCACAACTTTTGCTGTATTAAAATTTTCTAAATCTTGTGGCTGTAGTTTTTTACCAAGAGTTGCCATCTTCCATTCAGGATTTTTTTTCATGGCCTGTACAAGATCCTCCAAAACTTCAGGTCTAATTAAAGGCTCATCACCTTGTACATTAATAACAATGTCGGCATTTAAATCTTTTACCGCAGCCCAAACTCTGTCACTACCGCTTGGAGCTTCTGCTGGCGTCATGATAACACTTGCTTTAAAACTTTCCGCTAAATCTTTTACTCTGTTGTCGTCGGTAGCAATGAACACCTTAGAAAATGATGGTGTTTTGGCCGCTGCCTCATACACCCATTGCAACATCGGCTTACCCATAATCTTAGCAAAGGGTTTACCTGGAAACCGAGTGGAGTCGTACCTGGCAGGAATAACACCAATCACATTCATACAATCCCCTTTAAACGGATCACGCTAATTAATACACCAAGCATAAAACATGTAATAAAAAAGATAACAGCAAAAAGACTTACGACAATGTCTTGAATAGGAGCTACCACTGAGTTCTCCCAAAATGATGACAATGACTTAGGCTTGAGCCAAAACACTAAAGTGAAAAAACTGATAGCAATAAACCATACAATAAATAATACGTAGTAGGTCATCCCTTTACCCATTCTTTAAAAATAAAATCCTCTAATTCTTTTACACCCTGATTTTTAGTGGCTGACGTTAAAAACACCGGCACACAAGAAGTCTTTAAAAAATAATCTTGTACCTTCATTTTATCATTACGATTCAATTGGTCTACTTTGTTAGCGGCAACAAGCATGGGAATCTCATAGTGCTCACACCACAACTTCAAACGCTCTTCTTCTACGGTCCATTCACGCTTATAGTCGATCACCAAAATCAGGCCCGCTACATTTTCTCTGGTGGAAACGTAAGTTTCAATCATTTCTCCCCAACCCTCTGTTTCTGAGTTGGATCGTTTGGCATAGCCATAACCTGGCATATCTACGAGGCGGTAGGATTTACCCATAAAAAAATTAAGCGTTATTGTCTTCCCTGGCTTTTGGCTTACATATGCTATTTTTTTACCCATAATAGAATTTATCATCGACGATTTGCCCGCATTGGATCTACCAACAATAGCAACTTCAGGAAAGTCGTCCTGTGGATAATCATCTGGTTTTACAGCACTATGGACATCAGGGTTTTTAGCCAAAATTTCCTCTTTTTTAAGATTAAGACTTAAATATCGTATATCGGACATAAAATCCAGAAAATGGTCCGGAAAATAGCTCTTTTCTGCTTAAAGCGTCCCAAAAACCGGCATGACTTTTGTTATAGAGACTCTATATAAAAGGAGCTTACATGCAAACACAACGTATTAACGAACCAGTCACACTATCTCATATCTCTTATTTAATTCCCATAGAAAACTCGGGGACCAGCATTTTTGAAATTAAGGATAAATGCTTTATTGGCCGTGACCCTGAAAATCAGGTGGTAGTAGCCGACCCTATTGTATCCAGAAAACATGTCAAAATTGAAGGATCCACCAAAGGATTTTTATTAAAAGATTTAGATAGCGCAAATGGTACTTTTGTAAATAACTGCCGAGTAAAAGAAATTTATTTAAAAGAAGGAGACAAAATAAAAGT
>JBBKWS010000075.1:0-7148 GCA_037969075.1 Bdellovibrionales bacterium
CCTAGTAAAAAGATCGCCACATTTCTAACATGACAAAGGTTTCTCTTCGCTGCACGCGGGGCTAAAGCCAAGAATGGAATGATGAATTTAACAAATAACAAGGCAACGGAAACTTCAAACCAGCCACCATGTGTACGGTGTAAAAAGAAAATAGTTTCTTCTGGTAAGTTTGCATACCAGATTAACATATACTGTGAAAAACCAATGTAGGCGAAAAATATAGTAAAGGCCCACATAAATTTTGCTATATCATGCACGTGGTTTTCATTAACAATATCTTTGTAGTAACCCTTTTTAATCATTCCGATTACAAAAATAGCAAGAAGCGCTAAGAAAGACTGAAATAAACCTGCAAAAGTATAGACACCAAACATTGTCGAAAACCAATGAGGTTCAAGACTCATAAGAACATCAATACTAAATAGTGAGTACGATAATGCAAACACAATTAAAAATGCGATTGAGTACTTAACGTTTTGTACGGTTAAATTTTTGTCTCCTGTTTCATCTTGTTTTAAAGAGTTAGAGACTAACTTCCAAGCAAAAAATAACCACAAGGCAAAGAATAAAAGTAATCTGATATGAAAAAACCCTTGGTTTAAATAAGAGGCCTTCATCTCAAGTAGTGGATCACTAGCAACCGCTTGTAGATCTAACCACAAATACAGTTTCTTAGCCCCAAACAACAATGGTATTGTTAAAAACACCGCTATTGGCAAGAATCCCGAAAAAGCTTCAGCAATCCTACGAACCGGCACTGACCAGCCAGCCTTAGTAACATGGTTAAACGATACGAAAAATAATCCCCCTAAAGCAAGGCTTACTGTAAAAAAGTAGCCTATTAAATAAGAAAACCAAATTCTGTCAGCGTGAAACTTAAGCCCCGCTAAGAAAGTTAGAATGCCCACAGCAATCGCAACCCAGCATAAAATTTTAGTTCTAGAAGAGATTGTATACTTTTGTAGTTGTACGGTTTCCATAAATACCTACTCTTTATTTTCTTTTTGTAGTTGGCGAATATAGTTAACAATTAACCAACGATCTTTTTCGATAATTTGTCCAGAGTACGATCCCATCATACCTTGCCCGTCTGTGATTACATGAAAAAGGCTTCCATCAGACCAAGCGCGAATCTTTGCCGTTAGTATAGAAGGAGGAGCTACTAACATTTTAGGAGCAACTGTTCCATCCCCCTTACCTTTTGGTCCGTGACATACCATGCAATATGTTTCATATCTCTCGCGCCCTAAAGTAAGCGTATCATCCCCTACTGTTGTGGGGTTTTTTAACTGCACTCCTGCTTCTTGTGGTTTACCTTTAAATTTATAAGGATTCGATCCAATAGCAACTACATGATCTGGCGGCATTTTATTCGCTGTATTATTTGGAGCATCTGCATTGTAGTCTTGCGCCTTAATTGAGGGCTGAACCATCATGTTTTGTACAGGCTCAATATTAGGTTCTCTAGAACCTCCACAACCTGCTAAACTTAATACTATTGTAGTTAAAATAATTTTTTTCATCTAAAACTCCGACACTTTACGAACATCACTAGCTCCAATGCTACGAAAATGCTCTTCCGCTTTATCTACAGAGTAACTTGATTCTGTATCAGGAATAAACAAAGCAAATTTAGAGCAAGTAAGATCTGGGTCAATGATTGGCGGATCTATCTTTGGCAGTTTATTAAAAATAAACATAGCTGCCACCGAAGATAAGGCCGCAAATAAAATTGTACATTCAAATATTATGGGAATATATCCAGGCAAGGCGTTAAAGAAATCCAAAGGCTTACCACCGACTAGAACTTTGTAATCTACTGCAGAGGTCCAATAAGTTAGTACAGTTCCTGCTAATGCGCCCGTAAGGCCACCAAAAAAAGTAACCCATGGAAGTTTTGAAGCGCTGATGCCAGTTGCTTGATCCATTCCGTGTATAGGAAAAGGAGTGATCGCATCAAAATGGCGGTATCCCGCGGCATGAGTTTTCTTCGCTGCATCTAGCAGTTTGTGTTCATCTGACCAAAAACCTACTACACCTGTTGTTTTCTTAGCCATGATGACCTCCCTTTCTTCCTACTTCGTAGCAAGGCTTAACCTCGGACATGGAGACCATTGGTATAAACTTTAAAAACAATAAGAATAAGGTGAAGAACATTCCGAAACTTCCAAAGATCATTCCGTAATCGACGAACTTAAAGCCGTAATTTGACCAACTAGCTGGTAAAAAATCTCTATGAAGAGAGGTTGTGATGATCACAAAGCGTTCGAACCACATACCAATGTTTACGAAAATCGAAATCCCGAACATTATTGGAATGGATCTACGAAATTTCTTAACCCAAAAAATTTGTGGAGATATTACGTTACATGAAACCATGATCCAATAAGACCAGGCCATCGGGCCTGTTGCTCGGTTAACGAAAGCAAATCTTTCATAAGGAGCTCCAGAATACCACGCAATAAAAAATTCAGTTGCGTAGGCATATCCAACCATCATACCCGTAGTTAAAATGATTTTATTCATTACCTCTAAGTGATCGATGGTTACGTAATCTTTCATTTGAGGGTAGCCTTTTCTGATCAAGACCATCAAAGTTACAACCATGGCGAAACCAGAGAAAATCGCTCCCGCCACAAAATACGGAGGAAAGATTGTTGTATGCCAACCAGGTAAGTTTGCTACCGCAAAGTCAAAAGATACGATTGTATGCACTGACAAAACCAGAGGAGTAGAAAGGCCTGCTAATATCAAATATAGCATTTCATAGTGTGACCAGTTTCTGTTTGTCCCGCGCCAACCCATAGAAAAGATACCATAGATCGTTCTGCGAACTGTAGATTTTGCACGATCTCTAATTGTTGCAAGATCCGGAATCATTCCTATATACCAAAATACGGCCGATACCGTTGCGTACGTAGATACAGCAAATACATCCCATAAAAGAGGGGATCTAAAGTTTACCCAAAGAGGCCCTCTTTGGTTAGGATAAGGTAAAAGCCAAAACGCAAGCCATGGACGACCCGTATGAAAGATCGGAAATAAGCCCGCAGTCATTACCGCGAAAACTGTCATCGCTTCGGCTGCTCTTGCAATCCCTGTTCTCCATTTTTGTCTAAATAAAAACAAGATAGCAGAAATCAAAGTCCCCGCATGACCAATACCAATCCAAAACACGAAAGTAGTAATCTCTGTACCCCATGCAATGGTGTTGTTTAATCCCCATGTCCCCATACCTGTGTAGGCCATATAACCTATTACACTAAGAAAAAATGAGAACCACAATCCTGCAAGAGTAAAAAGTACCAACCAACCTTTGCGTGGATTTTCTTCTACAGGCCCCGCAATATCATCAGAGATTTGTTTATATGTTTTATTACCTTCAATTAAAATTTTACGTTCAAGCATTAGTGATTACCTCCATGCCCACCCGTAGAGACAGAGTCTTTATTTCGGATTTTGGTTAAATAACGCACTGAAGGTTCGGCATGAACTTCTTCTAATACTTTATAAGCTCGTTCTTGTTTTTGCATTTTACTTACACGGCTATTTGGATCGTTCATATCACCAAATACAATGGCGTTAGATGGACAAGATTCTTCACAAGCGGTTTGAATATCTCCATCTTTCAACTCAGCTCCTGCAAGCTTAGCTTCTTTTTTAACTTCTGTAATTCTATGAACGCAGAACGTACATTTTTCCATCACACCACGAGATCTTACGGTTACCCCTGGGTTATACGCTTCTTTTGGAGTATCCAAATCTCTGTCACCCTTCGTAAACGCAAACCAATTAAATCTTCTGGCTTTATATGGACAGTTGTTAGAGCAATATCTTGTTCCAACACATCTATTATAAGTCATTTCATTCAACCCTTCAGGACTGTGTGTAGTCGCTAAAACAGGACAAACTGTTTCGCAAGGTGCATTGTCACAATGCTGACAAAGCTGAGGTTGAAAATAAACATCTGGGCTATCAGGAATATCGTTATGTAAAGATGATCCCGAATAGTATCTATCGATACGTATCCACTGCATCTCTCTTCCTTCAATCACGTATTGCTTACCAACGACAGGGATATTGTTTTCGGATTGACAGGCAACCACACAAGCAGAACATCCTGTACATGAGTTTTGATCAATAGCCATCCCCCACTTGTGCCCCTTATATTCGTGCTTTGGCCAAATAGAGAACACCTTATGACGATGAATGCCTGAGGATTTATTTTTCATGTAATCATGTAGAGTAGCCTCTGCAACAATCATACGACTTTCCATATGATGATGCCCCTGCGCATTGGCTAGAGGATACTTTTTACCCAATTTTTTAAAGCTGGCACTAAGGCCTGCTGTAACATAATTTTGGGTTCCCATCTTTTGTAAACTAAAAGCATTTTTTCCAATGCCGTTTCCAACTCTTCCAAAAGACTTACCGTAGCCTACTGCTAAACCAAGAGTATTTACCTCTTGGCCCACTTGAACAAAAACAGGGATTTGGATTTCTTCGTCGCCAACTTTAAGACTAACTACGTCGCCGTCTTTTAGGCCTTCTGACTTTGCTGTCTTATAAGAAATCGTTAAATAATTGTCCCAAGTTACTTTTGTGATTGGATCTGGAAGCTCTTGTAAGAAAGAAATATTGTTGTAAGTACCATCCCCAATAGCAATCTTTGGGTATAAGTTTAACTCAAAACCTGTGCTCGCAGTTGGCGCAGCTATTGATTTAAGAGCAGAGATTTGAAATGATCTCCCGCTAGAAGTTTGCTTGCGTGCACTTGCACTTTGATCAATAAAACCTTGTTTTAAAAGTTCTGTCCAATAGTCATCAAATGATTTTCCACCAGTAGAACCTTTTACGATTTTGTCTTTCCAATAGTTTTTTACAAAATCATACCAAGTTTCAGTGTCTTTCAGACGACTTGGACCTTTTTCTAAGGTGTAAGCCCACGTCATTAGATTAAACTGGAATGGACGAGTTGCATGCAATGGACGAATGGTTGGTTGCTGTATAGCAAATAGTCCATCTTGAAACTCAAAATCACCCCAAGCTTCAAGCGCATGACTTTCTGCAAGAACGTAATCAGCAATTTTTGCTGTTTCATCCATATATTGCGTAGAGTAAACAACTTTTACCTTTTTAAAGGCCTCAACTAATTTTAAAGAAGTAGGAGCTGCGTAAACTGGATTTACCCCAGAAATCACCACCACATCTATCTTGCCACTATTAATGTCAGCGACTAAATCCGTAAGACTTGAATCATATCCCGCATAAGACATGTTGTGAAATTTACCATCAACTGTCTTGCCATCATTTTCTAATAATGAATTTAAAAAGTTAGCTGCAATTTGTAAGTCAGTTGCGTTTTCGGTTTTTGCATTTAAGCCGCCGGTGATAACCAATGACTGGCCACGGTTGGCCCACATTTCTTCTGCGATTTTTGAAAATAGAGCTGTATCTAAACCTGCTTCTGCTGCTGCATTAGAATACTTCTTAAGAGTGTCTCGTACTGCCCCATCCCCTGCGTACTTTGACTTACCTTGTTTGACCACAATTTCGTTCGCTAAACCTAATAAGATTTTTATATAATCCGAAGACTTCACTGGAATTCTATAATCCGAGTTAGCCCCTGTTAAACTCATTAGAGATTCAAATACGATCAGCTTGGACATCTCAGCATCAGGCTTGCGGTTTTGGCTAAAGCCTTTTGCGTACTCCACAGGGTTTCCGTAGGTACCTAGAAAGTCTGCGCCAACACTTACTACATATTTTGCATTTTCAAAACGATATCTAGGAAAAATACTTTGTCCATAAGAAGCTTTTTGACCCATCAAAACATCATCGTGATTTATAGAGTCATATATATAATGTTTAGCTTTAAAGGTGGATGTGAAATCATCCATCACAGCTTTTGTCGATGGAGATGGCTGACTTGCAGTTAAAAGCGCAACCTTACCTTCACCAACTAATTTTGCGATTTCTGCGTCGACCTTTTCCCAGTTGCCAATATCCCAAACTCGTTTGTGAAAATCTTTATCAGCAGCTAATCTTGTATGAGGCTCTTGCAGACGATCAGGATCATATAGACTTAATACATGAGCTTGCGCTCTTGCAGACAAACCACCCTGGTTGATAGGAAAGGATGGATTGCCCTCTAATTTAATGGGACGCCCTTCTCTTGTCTTTACAAGTGTTGCATAGGCATGTCCGTTATCAAACAACGACGATGCGTAAAACTCAGGTTTGCCTAAAATCATTCCTTCTGGTCTGTTTGCATAAGGAACTATATTTTGTACCGGTCTTCTAACACAAGCAGTGGATGCTAGCGCAAGGCTTGCACCCATTAATTTTAAAAAGTCACGTCTTGCCACTCCGTCGCCGGTATCTGTTTCAGATAGTGGGGAACTTAAAAATTCTTTCTCTGCCTCAGCATTAAATACTTCTTGGTCAGAAAACTCTTCTACACTTTTCCAGTAACGTTTATTTGTATCGTTATTATTTTCCATCAGCTTAAATCCTTAATAGTGACATGCTGAACAGTTTTGCGGACCGTTCGATTCAGGTTTTCTGTGACACTCTAAACACCAACCCATTGATAAGTCCGTCGCTTGAAAGACTTCTACCATCTGGTCAATTTTTCCATGACATTGAAAGCAAGCTTGTTTCACTTGTTCAGTGCCCTTGCTGCCTTTAGCTAAGTTTTTAATGTGAGCATCATGTGGGAAATGCACAAAGTCAGGTAACATGTGCACTTTTACCCAAGGAATAGATTCATTATTGTTGTAGGCTTCGGTAAGCTTTTTGATTGCAGGTTTATTTACCGCTACTGATTTATGACAGTTCATACAAATATTAAGTGATGGAACTGTTGCGTGCCTGCTTTTGTCGGCTTGCGTATGACAGTACAAACACGGAATTTTATAAACTCCAGCATGTAAACTATGGTCATAGGCTATGGGTTGTTCTGGCATGTAACCTTTGTTGTATCCTGGTGATGGTTTCTCACAGGCAGCTACTAACATAGCCACCAGTAATGACGCCACCCAAATCAGTGAACGATTCTGCATTTTTGCCCTTCTTTTTAAAAAAGTAATCAGTACTACAAAGTTACAAATATTCTTTTACGAATTCAATCATCTTTTTGATAACCA
>JBBKWS010000076.1:0-3188 GCA_037969075.1 Bdellovibrionales bacterium
AAGCTTTTGCAAAAACTTTTCTTTTAACTCATCAACATCTTCAGACTCTTGCCATACAGGCTTAATATGATTTTTTTGCAACCAACTTCGGAAAATATTTAAATGAGGTTCTGCGAAAGGAATAAAATCAAACATGTAGTTACATTATCTTCTCTGTTAACGATGGTCATTCGTCAAATATTTAAAGTATTACGACAAGTATAATATCATCGACTCAGTGTCAGCGAAGCTCTGCGTTAATCTTAATTATTAACACGAAATATATTATCCGGCATATCCGAAAATCAAAATATAATCGGACTAAAGATTCGCCAGACCAACTTACACTCTTACTTATTTTTGGCACAGCCTTGCAATAGAAGTACTCGTCACAAGAAAAAGCCCCGCCTGAAAGGAGGGGCAAAATGCTCTATATAACGTATAGAACATTTCGGATTTTATTAATATTACTTAAGTTAATTATTGAAATACTTCTTAGACTTATTTTGATTTATAAACTTTTGGGCTATTAAGATATTCGCTGCCATGCTCTTTAACATTAGGTTGAGGCTTTTTCTTTGTGGCACTATCTTGTCCGGAATTCGTACTAGCGAGATAACATAGCCTCGAGCGTCTCAATCAATTTTTCTTCATCTCCCACTAAGCCATCTAGATTTAATCGTTCAACGGAGATATGATTAGATTTTAGTTTCATTTCTAAATCTTTAATATGAAGGGCTCCAATAATGATAGCGCTTGGTTCTTTTGAATTTTTAGCAGTCTCTAAAAATACATCGTTTCTTTTTTGAATCATTTCTTTAAATGCATTTAGACTTTCTTTTAACGCTCTATTTAAAGCCGAGATTGCATCTTTTTCTGTAGCATCGTTTGGTAAATGTAAAACTTCTTTAATGGTTTTTATGTAATCCGCTTTTTTGGGGGGCTGATTTTTATAGTCTTCAAGCCTTGTCTTAAACCCAAAAAGACCTCTGATATCAGAATAAGCCAATTGATTCTTTTTGATTAGATCTAAGTTGTCACCGCAGATCACTCTGACCTTATCTTTATACTGGGCCTCAATCTTTAACCCCACATGAGTCACAATAGGCTGAATATCCTTTGATTTCATTACTTCTAGATCTGACAGGTTCCATCCATTAAACGTTTCTTTATATCCATGAGTAATTTCGCCCTCGCAGCCCTCAACAATGATAGTCTTAATATTTCCTGCATTGATCAATGAGACTAGTTTATTATATATAGCCATTTGATTTTTTTGCTGAGGAAGAACCTGCTGATTTGTTTTTGTATTCACCCCAGGTGACAAGTGCCACTGCGGGATTAACAGTACAGTTGATTGACTCTCTCTAGTTTGCGCGACCAGAGAGAATATGATTACAAATAAAGGGTAAACTACAAACTTCATTTTATGTTTCAGTGTACGCCGGTCCACCGCCACCTTCAGGTGTTGTCCATGTAATATTGTCAAATGGGCATTTGATATCACAGGTTTTACAGTGAATGCAGTTTGTGTAGTTAACCACTAAGTTCTTTTTTCCTGTATCATCAGGCACCATCTCATAGACATTTGCCGGGCAAAAATGATTGCAGGGTGAATTAAACTTTGGATGGCACGTATCTGCACAAAGATTTCGATCGGGCACTAGCAGATGATTCGGAGAATCTTCGTCGTGAATTGACCCCGCCATATACACACTAGAAAGTTTATCAAAAAATAGTATGTTGTCAGGCTTAGGCAATTGATTTTCTTTTGCGCTAACCCCGTCTTCTCCCCAAACCTCTTTCACTGACTTTGTATACTCACGATCTTTATGCACTTTTAGGTTGTCAAATAGACCTCTTCCGCCTGTGATTTCTTGCAGGGCGATTAGTGGCATTGAAGCAAAAACACCTTTACTTAAAGTTTGGTGAAAATTTCTTACGCGGTACAATTGCTTTTTAACAAATGAATCTTTAATTTTTTGCTCATAGACTGCCAAATGCGTTTCAGAAAAATCTTGTTTTAAAATCGCTTCAAATGCCGTGTCGGCCGCAAGCATTCCTGATTTCATTGCTAAATGAATACCCTTTAATTTTTGTACATCAACCATTGAAGCTGAATCACCCACCACTAACATTCCACCGTGGTATAATTTAGGTACAGAGTACCAGCCGCCAGCTGGCAAAACCTTGCCACCGTAAGCAATGACCTTACCGCCCTTTAGCATTTTTTGTAAGAACGGATGAGTTTTTAATTTTTGCAACTCTTTATGTGGGTCAAATAATGGATCATTTGTATCTAAATACCCTACCAGTCCTAAAATAATTTTATCTCCAGGAATAGAGTAAATAAATGTCCCTCCAATACTTTTATACAAAGGAAACCCTAAAGTATGAATCACTACGCCAGGTTTAACACTCCCCGCTGGCATTTGGATAATTTCTTTTACCCCTTCTTCAAAAACTTCTTCGTTTTTGCCTTTACGTAAATCTAATTTTTTACAAACCTGTTTAAACAAAGATCCTCTTGGGCCTTCAGCAAAAATGGTTAACTTTGATTTTAACAGCATGCCTGGTTCAAAATTCGCTTTAGGCTGACCGTTTTTATCCAGGCCTTTGTCACCCGTTCTTACCCCAATTACATTATTGGCATCATCGTATAATGCTTCAACCGCTGGGAACCCTGGAAATATATTTATTCCCATTGCTTCAGCTTGTTCACCCAGCCAACGATTGATCTTAGAGATCGATACAATATGCTTACCCTTATTATGAAATGGTGGAGGCGTAATTGGAGATTTAAATGCTCCTGATTTTGAAAGGTAATAAACTGCATCTTGAGTAACGTCAGCGTCGATCGGACAACCCAAATCTTTATAGTTTGGAAATAGCTCTTTTAACGCTACCGGGTCCATTACTGCACCCGAAAAACTATGAGCCCCCACTTCTGCTGCCTTTTCGATGACTACTATCATTTGCTCAGGAATCATCTCAGCCTGAAGTTTACCTTGGCTGACCTGCTCATTATGACTATCAATATTTTTCTTCAATTGAATGGCTGCTGCAAGCCCCGCACTACCTGCACCAACTATAAGCACATCTACTTCCATAGTCTCTCTTTGGATTTGATCCATAGTTCCTCCGAATGTATGTAGCTTATTAAAAATTAAATGAGAATTCTATAAAAAAATGTCCTGAGAGCCAGGACA
>JBBKWS010000077.1:0-30750 GCA_037969075.1 Bdellovibrionales bacterium
TTTTACTAACAAAGTCTATTTTTCCAAATTCTTTATTTTTCACTTTTTCACCTTTAAATAGATAGTTTTTTAAATCCAAATTTAACTGTTAGCAAATCCATTACAGCACGAGAAACAAAAATCGCTGTAAACATAGAAGTTGTTAATCCAATCAATAAAGTTACAGCAAATCCTCTTACTGGGCCTGAACCGTAATAAATCAACACAAAACAAGTAATCGCAGTTGTAATATTAGAGTCAAAAATAGAGCTAAAGGCATGCTGAAAACCATCAGCAATGGCTTTTCTAAAAGAAGCACCCTTGGCCAGCTCCTCTTTAATTCTTTCAAAAATAATTACATTGGCATCAATTGCAGTCCCCAAAGTAAGCGCCATACCCGCAATACCTGGGAGTGTTAATGTAGCGCCCAACATTGAAAGTAAACAGAGGGTAAAAAACATGTTCAATGCCAAAGCCATTACAGCAATTACTCCACAGCCTTTGTAATAAACTATCATAAAAGCAACGATTAACAGTGCAGCGATTAGACATGCTTTTTTACCAGCAGCAATCGAATCAGCACCTAAGCTGGGCCCAATAGTTCTTTCTTCTAACTGCTCTAATCTTGCCGGCAATGCACCTGCGCGTAATGCAACCGCAATACTTTTTGCTTCATCAATATTATTTTGCGCATCACGTGTACCGCCCATAGTAATCTGAGCACTTCCACCAGCAATACGACTTTGAATGACAGGTGCAGAGTAAACAGTTTGGTCTAAAACGATAGCCATTTGTTTACCGATATTGTCGCCCGTTAGGTCACCAAATCTTGCTGCACCTACAGGGTTAAAGCTTAGGCTTACAATTGGCGTGTTGTATTCATCATAAGATACAAAAGCATCTTTTAAGCTGTCCCCACCTAAGTCAGTGTCAGTCTTTAAAAGATATGGCGTCTTAGCCGTCTCTAAATTTTCTGCATTTTGTGATTTAGCAAACAGTATCATAGTTCCTTTTGGAATTTTTGACTGGATACTTTCATTCAACTGACGGACGTAATTAGAATAAGACAACGTCTTTAAGCTAAAATTACCCGCTTTTTCGGCATCTTCAACAATCGCATTTAAGTCTATTTGCGGATTCTCAACCATCATAAACTCAAGCTTAGCCGTTCTATTAATTAGATCTTTAGCTTTTGAGGCATCTTCAATACCAGGAAGTTGCACCAGGATTCTATCTGACCCTTGCGCTGTGATACTAGGTTCCGCCACACCGAATTCATCAATACGATTACGAATGGTTTCTATAGCTTGATCTAAGGTTCTTGTACTTAAATCAGACAAATAAATTGTTGTGTAAATATAAGTTAGCACAGAATCTGTTTGATCAAGGATCTGCAGGTTAGGATAAGATGTTTGTAATAATTTAATTACAGCCTCTTTATCAGCCGCTTGCTTTAAAGTTACATCTAAACTGTATTTAGCCCCTTTATCTTTACTGCTGTCATATTTTGAATCGACAGAAGCTGCAGGCTTTCCTTCTTTTTGCAAAAAATCGCTAAGAGTCGTTGCAAGTCTTCCTGTAGATTCACGTAAAACACCATCAATATCTACACCCATCACAAGATGTAAACCACCTTGAATATCAAGGCCGTAATTAATCTTTTTTTGTGGTAAATAACTATGTTTAGAAGTGTCTATTAGATTTGGCAAAAACGCATATATCGCCGATAGTGTTAATATAATAATTAACACAAATCTTGATTTAATACTTTCGATCATTTTGCGTTCTCCTTAAGCTTGCTAGCAATATGTTTGCGAACAACTTTTATTTTTACTCCGTCAGCAACTTCTAAAGTTATAAAATCATCAGTAAGTCCCTCTACGCGACCATAAATACCGCCAGCAGTAATCACTTCGTCACCACGCTTAAGCATAGCCAAAGTATTAGCATGTGCTTTTGCACGTTTTGCTTGTGGTCTTAATAGTAAAAAATAAAACACAGCAAACATTAAAATCATTGGTAATAATGTTTGTATCAACGGTGCAGTTTGCTTAGTTGCCTCTTGTGCATGAGCTAAACTTAATAATAACGATAACATGGGCCTCCCAAAGGTATTTAGAGGATGTGAGAAAATCATTTTTCCTTAAAAGAATCAACTATCTGAATCTTTTTTAGAAAATTGCGTTAAGCAGCGATCTCTAAACGCTGACCAAGTGCCGCTTTTTATGGCTTCCCTGGCTTGTCTGGTGATTTCTAAATAGAAAAATAAATTATGATATGTGTTTAATCTAGCACCTAAAATTTCATCACTCATAAACAGATGACGTAAGTAAGATCTAGAGTAATTTTTGCAAGTATAACAAGCACAGTTTTCATCCAGTGGTCTTGGGTCTTTTGCATATTGAAGCCTCTTGATAGATACCTTTCCGGCCGAGGTAAAGATGGTTCCGTTTCTTGCATTCCTTGTAGGCATAACACAGTCGAACATATCTATGCCTGCATCTATGGCAATTATAATATCTTTTGGAGTTCCAACCCCCATTAAATACCTTGGTTTGTCCTTTGGCATTTTTGGAGCTACTTCTGGAAGAAGTTCATGCATCATTTCAGGTGGCTCACCAATACTAAAGCCGCCAAGTGCATAGCCTGGTAGATCCACTGAGCAAATTTGCTCTAAACTTTGCAAACGATACTTAAGCGAAAGACCACCTTGCACAATTCCAAATAATAAACTCTCAGGTCTATTCATTCTTTCTTTACAGCGCTTCAACCAGCGGTGTGTGAGAGCGATAGAATCTTCAATTTGTTTATCTGTTGCTGGATATTTTAAACATTCATCAAAGGCCATAATAATATCAGATCCCAAGTCCATTTGAATCTCCATGCTTTTTTCGGGAGAGATAAATAACTTTGAACCATCTAAATGAGAGCTAAACGTAACCCCTTCTTCGGTTAATTTATTAAGAGAAGATAATGAGAAAACTTGAAATCCACCACTATCAGTTAATATTGGCTTATTCCAACTCATAAATTTATGCAACCCACCCATCTCTTTAATTAATTGTTCTCCAGGACGTAAATGCAAGTGATAGGTGTTTCCTAAAATTACTTGTGATCCAATATCTTCTAACTCGTGTGAGGACATCGCTTTAACTGTGGCTTTTGTTCCAACCGGCATAAATATAGGGGTTTGAATATCACCGTGAGCAGTACTTAATGTACCAGCCCTTGCAGTGCCATCGGTGGCCTCTAGTGTATATTTACCAAATCCCATTACTTATATTCTCTTTTAATTAAGTTATAAAACGGCATCGCAATCTTTTTCGAAGTACGCACGGTCTCTGGATGCCTTTGCACAATACTTATTGAACACTTCATCTTTTAAAGCTTTGCAAACTAATCGCGATAAACCTATATCCGTAGTTGATGCAAAAAAGTGAGTACCTGTACTACAGCCATCTTGTTCATAAGCATAACTGTACGAGTGGTGTCTTAATCCTCCACCAGTTGGTGTATTGTGTGGCCAAGTACCACTGCACTCTACCGCTTTAAAGATTTGCTCGCGCTGATAGAGACCACAATTGCGATTTGCCACCTGATCGACTAACTCATCACAGAAGGCCTGAGCAATCGCCGACTCACTGGCTTCGACTAACTCATGCAATCCTGTTGTGCAGCCAGCATTTATCTCATACGTAGCTCTAAACTGTGTCTCTGTAGGGTCACTGCTCGAGTCACAAGCCGCTGCTAAAAAACACAAACTAAAAAACAACAATGATTTCAATATAACCCCTTAAGAATAGTTTGAATAAATATAATATGAAACATTACTTAAGCCAAACACTTAGATCTCCGTAGCTAAATAATCTAAATCTATTCTCAATGGCCCACGCATAGTTACTTTTAACTGTATCTAGATCACTGAAGGCCGCCACAAGGGCCAAGAGAGTAGACTTAGGCTGGTGAAAGTTTGTAAGTAATCCTGTCACCACTTTATAAGAAAATCCTGGATAGATAAAAATATCAGTCTCTCCCCTATAAGATCCGCCCTGCAATTGTAATTTATTAGCTGGAATACTTTCTAATGTGCGGCACACAGTTGTTCCTAAGGCCCACACCCTACCTTTACAGTTCGTTATATTATTCCAAGACTCTTTAGATACCTCGGCGTATTCAGAGTGCATCTTATGCTTTGTTAAATCATCTGATTGCACAGGTAAAAATGTGCCCAAACCAACATGTAGACAAACCTTTTCTACTAGCACACCTTTATTTTTAAGCGTTTCTAAATCATCATTACTAAAATGAAAGCTCGCTGTTGGAGCGGCAGCACTTCCTGCGGTTTTAGCCCAATCCGTCTGGTACCAAGTCATGTCATGGGTTTCTATTGGCTCTAACTTTCTAGCTTTTTCGATATAAGGAGGAAGAGGCATACGACCGTGATTTAAAAAATAACTAAGATCAATTTTTTTATTTAATTTAGCTTTTTGCGGGATTCCTCCCTCAATGACTACCAATTCAACTTCACTAGGTAGTGCAAGCACTTCATCTTTTTGCAGACGACTCAATGGCAATAGAACTGTCCAAATCCCTTCCTCTACCTCATTTAAAAATAATACCTCAATTGGTTTATTTTTTGTAGTAAGTGCAGTGACTTTTTTGGGGATCACTTTAGTCTCATTGATAACTAAAACATCTCTTGGTTTAAACAGGTTAAATAGTTCAATTTTAGTGATTTCAGTTGGCGTGGCGCCAGAAAGCATTATTCTACTTGGACTTTGAGGTTTTGTTGCTACCAGTGATTCTGGGTATGAATAGTCTAATAGTGATGTAAACATAAAAGGGATCTAACATAAGAAGTGTTAAATCCCCAAATAAATATTAGTTTGAGCTAGCTTCCGCTGCTTTTTTCATTCTGGCTTTTGCATTCTTTACGTCATTTTGGCATATTTTTGTTTTAGTTTCATACTCCATGCGACGTTTACTTAAAAGCTCACGATATTTTTTAAATCTATCAATTCTTTCAGATAAAAATTCTTCGCTAATCCCTACTAAATCACCTTTTTCGTCTTTTACGAACTCAAGATCACGGTCCTCTTTAATTACAGATGCAGGCGGCTCAATTGGTTTAAGCTTTCCTGATCCACCCAATTCAACTGAATCAACGTCTGCTAGACAATCAGTATAGACGCCATAAAGACCTTTAGTTCCGTATTGTCTGTTGCCATAGACTTCATTTTCCATACCATAAACTTCATTTTCTAAAATTCGCAATTCTTCAGCCAAAAGTACTTTTCGTTGTACTCTAACTTTATTATCTCTAACTCCAAGTACATCGCCACCGCTGATCTCTTGTTGTTTTTCCATGCGAGTATCTCTGTCACTTAACTCATTTCTTTTTTCTAACGATGATGTGCAAGAAACTAATATACTTGCAGCTAATAGAGTTATAATTAACTTCATAATAATGACCTCCCTTAAGGCTTTATTCATTTTAGTTAGTAGTTATAAAGACTCAAGGGAAATTTTTGCTATTTTAACTACAATTTGTTCCCTTGTAATTTTGCCATAAATTCTGGCCAATGAAATACGCTTCGAAGTTGAGCACCAGGATAGTAAAACTCTAGGATTTCACTATGTTTTTTGCCAATACTCGCCATTTGCCTAGAGCCAAACTGGCACATCCCTACACCATGACCGAAGCCCTTACCTTGAAATGAAACTGTTTCTTTATTGAAAACAATATTGAATAATGTGGACTTGATATTAGAAAAACCAACTGTTTTTCGCAAGTCTTGTGACGACCACCTGCGAATCCTGCCATCTTTAAAAAACAGAAAAATATGATCTGCTCGCCCTGAATTGGTTTTCTCACCTGTTATAATTTTTATTATTTCACTTGCAGGTTCTGACATTTCATCAGCATAAAAGTTGGCAAGTTCTTTTAGACCCAATGAGTATGTCCAATTTTGTGAGCTGGTTAGATTACAATAAGGATCTTTTTTACCTTTCCATGACCACGAATCATTCCAAACGGTATTAGGGTTTTCTGTATGCCCCCCACATCTTGCATGAAAGTAGGTTTTATAAATACGATTGCCTTTAAACAAAACTTCTTTTTTTGTTTGAGAAATGGCTTCACGCACTTTCTCTTTTAAGCCACTTGGAAGCATTTCAAATTTTTTCTTATTAAAGACTTGGTCCATCACAGAAGAGTCCACATCAAAATGTCTCTTACTCTGACTTTGTATTTGAGCAAGTACATAGGATCTTGAGG
This sequence comes from Bdellovibrionales bacterium, assembly GCA_037969075.1. Classification (GTDB taxonomy): domain Bacteria; phylum Bdellovibrionota; class Bdellovibrionia; order Bdellovibrionales; family UBA840; genus JAGRAL01. Next base: position 6,257 of record JBBKWS010000077.1, read on the forward strand.
CGACCACCTGTGCTTTTAAAGCTTCCGTCGGCCATGAGGCTGGCATCTCTGCCGGTAGTACACCCAATAAATACTTATCTATATCCATAGGATAGATTAGGTCTATGGCATTATTTCTATCGTTCCATACTAATTTAAACTTACCCGAAACTTTACGGCCGTGAATAATAGCATTTTCAGCATTAACTTCAAAAGTCGCGCTATCCACTGTGGATACAGTCTTATCTTTTTGATTTAAAATAAGCCATTTTTTTTGTGCTTTAGAATAAGTAACGGTGATTGCCTGTGCGCTGCTATCAGCCCAATTAATTTTTTCAGCAAGAACAGGAATTGATTTTTGATGATGTAAAAGGCGCAAGCGAATCTCTTGCGCCATCGATATGGATACTAATAAACTTAAAATTAGGCTCATGCCTTCTTATTGTCTACAAACGCATGCAATAAATCAATAGGCATTGGAAAAACAATTGTAGTCGCTGGTTTTCCAGAGATTTCTTGTAGAGTCTGAAGGTATGCTAGCTGTAGTGCTGACGGAGAACTTGCAAGAATATTAGATGCTTGCGCTAGTTTTTCAGAACGTTGTAATTCACCTTCGGCACTAATTACTTTAGCGCGGCGCTCACGCTCAGCTTCGGCCTCACGCGCCATCGCACGTTGCATCTCTGGTGGCAAATCGATGTTTTTAACTTCAACGATCCCAACCTTAATTCCCCAAGGTTCTGTTTGACGATCTAAAATTTCCTGTAGTTTTTGATTTATAGACTCTCTATCAGATAACAACACATCCAAAGACACTTGTCCTAATACTGCTCTAAGTGTAGTTTGCGCCAATTGACTTGTAGCAAAGTAGTAGTCTTCGATTTCAATTACTGCTTTTTCTGGATCGACAGCTCTAAAATAAACAACTGCGTTTACTTTGATAGTCACGTTATCTTTTGTGATTACATCTTGCGGAGGTATATCCATAGTAATGGTACGCATACCCACTTTTACCATCTGGTCTACAAATGGAATCAAGATCACAAGTCCCGGTCCCTTTGCACCGATACAGCGACCTAATCTAAAAACAATACCTCTTTCATATTCGGCCAAAATCCGAATGGATGACATAAGTACAAATCCTGCTAATACTATTAATCCAAAAGAAAAATACATTTTCTTCTCCTATGTTGTTGTGGTTACAATTAATGTTAAACCTTTTTTATCAATAACTTTTATATTTTGCTTTAGAGAAAGATTGGTGTCTGCATGCACTGCCCATCTCTCACCTTTCCAAAAAACTTCTCCTCTACTAGGATCTTCTACTTTAACAAATACGATCTCTAAAACAGTACCTACAACGTCTTCGGTACCAGCGTGTCGCTTTAGTTTCTGAGTTCTGTAGGCAAGGGTCGCGATTCCAAACAAAATCAATCCCAATATTATTGAGGAGGGCAATACCACTTCAAGAGGTAGAGCATAACCGCTAGCCTCGTCATAAAGTAATAATCCACCAACCGTAAATGCCACAATACCACCTATGCCTAATGCGCCAAAGCTTGGAACAAAAGCTTCAAGAATAAAAAACACTAAACCTAAAGCTAATAGGGCCAAGCCGCCCCACTCTACATCTAGTTTATCAAAAGCAATATAAGAAATGATTAAACCTAAGCCGCCCACAACCCCCGGTATAATTGCTCCTGGGTGAGTGAATTCAAAATACAGTAACCCAAGGCTTCCTAAAAAAATCATATATGATATCTGCGGATCAGCTATGGTTTGTAATATCTTATATCTAATATCAGGATCAAAAGATACCAAAGGCCCAACCTTAACTACTAGCTCTTCATCGCCTGGCCCTTTTACATTTTTAGCCTCACTAAACTCTAAAAAGCCATCTAAGGTTTTAGTAGCAACATCAATAGCTTTGATTCTCTCCGCTTCTTCTGCTGTTACAGCCTTCGCTTCGGTTACAATTTTTTTGCTAAAATCTAAGTTTCTACCTCTTGTTTTTGTCACACCCTCAAGCCAACTAATAGTGTCATTAAATATTTTTTTCTTTAAATCTTCAGGGATTTCATTACCTGCCGCCGAAATTGGGGTGGCGGCACCCAAATTGGTAGCTTGAATGGCTCCGCTCACGTGGCAAGCTTGTAAAATAATTGCACCCGCGCTTCCTGCATGCCCACCGGATGGATACACAATACATAAAAATGGCTGCGGAGAATTTAAAATCGTCGTAACTATTTTTCTAGTCGAGTTAAGGTCACCGCCTGGCGTATTAATCTTTAAAAGAATACTGGTACACGAAGCTTCATTAGCTTTAGTAACAGCTCTATTAAGATAGTCTGAAGTCCCGACCCCAATGTAATCATCGATAGTGACATCAAGCGTGCATGCAAACGAAAGTTTTAGCGCTAGGAGCAATAAGAAACTCAATTACGCCTCCATAAGTTGTTTCATCTGCTGCCAAAGTATTTTTTTGGCTTCAGTATCTCTTAATAAAATCCCAAGAGAAGGAGCTAATATGGCCTCATCACTTTTTATATTTGCATCAAAATATTTCTTAGCTTCATCTCCGAAGATAAAGATTTGTTTAACTTGTATATTTTCATTTAAATCACCTGCGACAGCTATTTCAAAACTAGTCCAACCAAAGGCCTGGGTGATTTTAGACAGCAGGTCTTTTTCTTCACTTGATAGAGGGGCCGATAAAAGCGTTAGTCGCTCATAGTTAAGAGGCTTAGATACTGCCGCAGACACCACAGTTTCAACGCCTAAAACGTCTTTAAGATATGTATACTGCTGTTTATTTAATTCACGCATTTGCATGGTCGCAATGTAGAAAAAAACATGGCACCGGTCACTGAAAACAGGTTTTACGCACCCCGTATGATCACTAACTAAGCACCTGCCTAAGGCTAGCCAAGACCCAAGTCCGAAAACCCGAATTTATGCATCCACTTGTAAAGTTTCAAAATGAGACACCGATAAGTTTAGGGTCATCATGGAGGAAGACATGCAAGCATTCACACTAGATAAAGAACAAATCAAAGATATGTTTATGGAAACTGAAAAATGTTGCTCCCTTTGCGGTAGCGACCTTAAGTTTGATCACAACATAGATCACATCAAACAAGAAGTTACCGAAGAAGCAAAATGCACTATGTGCGGGATAAGAAATAAAAAACGTTACTTCGCTTTACAGTAGTCTTTACTGTGGATGATAGGTCTATAGATTCCCTGTAGACCTAAATCTCGAATCTGATCACACCAAAATTTATGCTTCTCAGATCCAATTTTGCCTATGGATTTTTCTACATTACCTTTAAAGCTCAAAAATGTAACCATTCCCGGAAAGTCAAAGTCATCTTCAACGATCACTCCTGCATCCATTGCATACTCATGATAATAAGACTGCATCAAGTCCAACATCTCAGCTAACGCCGCATCAGACCTAACATATTTAATCTCTAGTATTAATGGCTTCACTAAACCCAATTCTCTGGCTGCATTCATATAGTCTTTTAACTCTACTATTTTTTCATTTCCTAAACCTTTTAATTTAAAAAGTCTAAGTTCATCTAGAGTTAAGTCTTTCACCTTAATAGAACTGAATTTTACCTTTTTGCCAATACGATTTTTTATATCCACATTAGCTTCTAAAATTTTAATGGCCTCAGCATTTTCTTTTTTATCAAAAAGCCTAGTTAAACCATTGTCATGAAATAGCACAAGCTTTCCATCAAATGTTTCTTGTACATCAAATTCAAGGTATGTAAATTTAGGGTCCAATTGCAAAGCATTTGGCCCCTGTAAGCACTCTTGTAATGCTAACATGGAGTTCTCAGGAAGCTTCTTAAAATAAGAAGTGGAATCCTGGCATCCACGGTGACCATAATTTGCAAAGCTAAATTGTAGTAAGGCAAGTAGTAGTGTTGTCATGCCTTAATGATCGGGATCTTATGTTACGTCTTGATGAGATAACAAAAAACTCACACAAATTTTGACTAAGGTCTAAGAGCTTCAATTAGAAACTAGTTAGAAAAAACTAAAACGAAACTTACCTGGCCCCACTACCCGATTTAGATCTAGGGCTATTTTGCAACAAAAATGCTTTGGCTCTAGCTAAGTCTAAAGTACAACTCGTATTGATAAAATACGAAGTGGCGTAAGGGAAAATAAAAACCTTCCCACTTCCACAGTCTTTGATTCTACTGGCTTTGGGTTGTTCCCCAGGGTCAGCAAACAAATCGCAAGACCGACTTGTATCAACTGTTTCAGCTGCGCAATCTCTACGAGCTTTAATGGCTATCTTTTTTTGTACGAAAACGCATTGGCAATAAGCCTTATTATACGCCATCAAATCACCGTCTGAAGGCATATCAAAATCTGATGGAACATCTGGTGTAACATAGCTACGATGCCTTACATCGTAAGTCCATCCACCAGCAAATTCACTTTTTAGCTTTGCTATATCAAACGCACCATCAAACCAGCCTTTTTTGTATTTCCCTTCTCTATCATAAGAAAAGATTGCTGTATCAAAACTTGTATACATTTTATTATATCTATCAATTGCTAAATATAAATCTGATGATGTTGGATCTAAATTATAACGAATCCTTGCTTCCTGTAGCATTATATAAGTGCGAACCAACTCTTTAATAGCCTCTGAGTTATCAACTCCCTTAGATTGTAAAGCCACAATCTTTCTATGTAGCTCATCTAATTGATACTTCTGACTTTCTTTTTCTTTCAGCTTGTCTGCAGGAGTTTTAAAGTTAGCGCGTTCCCACATTTGATTTACCCATGAACTTATTTCTGTCTTACTAACAACATCACTAGATATGTTTTGGCGCCATAACTCCTCAAAGTTAGTGATCAGAGGAGACGTCGTTACCGTTTGTGAAAATGCGAAAAAAAGTAAAAGTAAGTACATAATATAAGAATAAAGCGACTTGAATTAAAAATGTATAAAAACCTAGCCAGACTAGATCTTTTCCTCTAAATAATACCACATAAGTAAGAGTCCAGTTAACTTCAATAGGAGATATATATGAAATTACTAATTCTACCGTTTCTTTTACTAGGCTCATTAAGCTACGCAAACGAGATTTCTGACTGTAAAGATTTAAATGTGGACTTAAGATCACTTACTGTTCCGCTAGTGGAAAACTCTAGGTCATTTTTAGATGACTCAGTTCAACTTTATAAAATTGATCAAATCGAGCCTGCATGCTGCTCTGTTGGCGTAGCTGTTGTAATCAATGACGTACAATCTGAAGTTCCTGGCGATTCTAAATGTTTCGCTGTCTTAGGTTACACTGACGTAAATATTCTAAAGACTGATTTAGTGTTTAGTCGATCTCAAGGCACACTATTGATTATCCCAGCAAGCAGGTATAGTCCTGAAGGTGATGGGACATCTGTAGACGATCAATTAATTTTAAAATTAGATTTACCTAACTCTAACGTTAGTATTTTAGAATAAATCTTAATAGGGGTATCAGGCTCTTAGATTCTTACGAACCTGTCCCGCAGGAATAGTTGGGGCAGGCTGCAGTAAAATGTTTTTTATATAATCTGTCGCCAATGTAGTTTTAGGCACTTCAATTTCAAACCACTCATCAACAGCTATATCCAAACATGATCCATGCATATAATTATAAAGCGCAAAGCGTAAAGCCTTGCCCATCTCTTCATGGTCACATGGTGTTGGGTCGGTAAATGGAATTTCGTTGATGGCAAATAAGCCCTCTTTTGGAATTTTGGGGTAATGAGTTTTAATTTTAAAATTTTCTGGCATCTTACCCACAGGCGAATGAACAGTAGCCACGAACCTGTGCCAAAAAGCTGAATCGATGCAGCCATTTACAAAAAGTTGTCTTACTACTTCAAGAGCATCCACAGTTTCTTGTACCGTCTGCGTCGGAAAGCCGTACATCAAGTACGCATGAACATAGATACCAGCATCTTTAAATGCTTTTGCAACATGCGCTACCTGCTCTATAGTCACGCCCTTTTTAGTTAGTTCTAAAAGTCTAGGAGAGGCTATTTCAAGTCCCCCAGTTACGGCGATGCAACCAGCATCCGCTAGTAGTGTACATACATCCTTAGTAAACATGGTATCAAATCTTATGTTACCCCAATAAGATAACTGTAATTTTCTTTGAATAATTTCTTCAGACATTTTTTTTAATATAGCTGGAGGTGATGCCTCATCCACAAAATGAAATCCTGTTTGACCAGTTTCACTTATCATCTTCTCCATATTGTCTACAATTTGCGTCGCTTTTTGCGGCTCAAACCTTTCAATATAATCTAGGGTTACATCGCAAAATGTGCATTGTTTCCAATAGCAGCCATGAGCTAAAATTAATTTATTCCATCTGTAATCTGACCATAATCTGTGAACAGGGTTTGGCATCTCGATCATAGATATATATTTATCTAGTTGTAAGCCTTTATAAGTTGGAGCCGATAAAGATTTAAAAGGTACATCTTTTTCACCTAAACTAGAAATTTTCTGAATTTGATTATTTTCTAGAAACCAAGTTCTTAAAAGTTGATTTTTATCTCGTTTTCCAGATAAGTGTTCAACGATGCATTCTAACGCTCTTTCTCCATCATCAAACACAAGGTAATCAATATATTTAAAAAAGCGTTTGTCATTTAAGGTTCTTAATTCAGTATTTACGTAACCGCCACCCATAACAATTTTTACGTTAGGTTTGATAGCCTTAGCAAACTTTGCAATTTTAAAAGCTCCGTACACATTTCCCGGAAAAGGTGCAGTAAGCGCAATCACATCTGGGTCATAGGACTTCATATACGCCGCCGTGATATCTTTTAGCATTTGATCAATGATGGTGTTTGATGTTTCTATTTGCTCATCTAAATCCGAAAACGAAGTTGAAGATGATGCTAATTTTTCTCCGTATCTAGAAAATTCAAACTTTTCATCCACAGCTTTTCTTATAATGTCAGCGATATCATCAAAATATAAGCTTCCAATATACTTAGCTCTATCATGAGTAGCCATCTCTCCAAAAATTTCTAAGAGTTGCTTATGCTCATTTAGTGGTAAAAATCTTGGGCCTTCAGGAACAAGTGTACGACTGGCAAGTCGTAATGCAAGAGAAGAGTCGCCGCCACGCAAAAATGTTTTTACAGGATCAACGGTAGCTTGATAATCTGTGAAGGCATCCATAAAAAATGGAATACTGTCATCTACATCTATTTTTTTATTATTTAAAATTGCATTATGGATTTTTGTAAGACCTTCTTTAGAAAAAAGTTGGTCAATTAAATCAATCCCAAAGTCTTTTTGATCACACTCGATATTTTTTGAGTCTAAATAGGCCTTTAAATATGCCGTAGATGGATACGGTGTATTTAGCTGGGTCATCGGAGGGATTACCAATAAGACTTTCATAGATAAGGAACTAGCTGTTTTATAGGATTCGGGCAACCAGCTCCGTGGTCTTTGTAATTCTTGCCTAACTTAAGTGCAATAGGATGCGCTTAGCAAGCACCATATTGAAACCTGGCAGAGCTGCAATCTCTTCACTTGTAGCCCTCTGAATAGCTGCGATATCCCCGAACTTTCCTAGCAGTAGCTTCTTTCGCTTTTCTCCAAGTCCGATAATATCATCAAGCACACTTGTTAGAGAATTTTTGTCTCTAAGCTTTCTATGAAATGTAATAGCAAACCTGTGAGCTTCATCTCTGATGCCGGTTAAAATATGAAGTCCTACCGAATTAGAGTAAAATGTAACTGGGTTTTCACGTCCTGGTAAAAAAACTCTCTCTTCTGTTGATTCAACCTCTTGCGCGGCAAAGTTTGCCATGGTCCTAGCTTTTGCAAGCCCGCAGACAGGGATGTCATCGCGGCCGCATTCTTTCAGTGCCTCCATGGCCATCTTTAACTGTCCTTTGCCGCCGTCGATTACAATTAAATCTGGATCGTCAAATTCAGTATGAGCCAATCTTCTCTCGAGCACTTCTTTCATGGATTTAAAGTCATCCACCCCAATTACTGTTTTAATTTTATAGCGGCGATAGTGCTCTTTTGCCGGCAGTCCGTTTTCAAAAACTACTTGCGATGCCACTGTTGCCTCGCCCTGAAAATGAGAGATGTCGTAACATTCTATTCTAAACGGAGTTTTTTTAAGCTGTAATTTTTTTTGAATTTCATCCAATCCTTTATAGCGCTCATCCCGTTTTCGCATTTGCGCCTTAAAACTCTCTTCTGCATTTTGAAATGCTAATTTCAGTAGCTCTTTAGATTTTAAATCCACTGGATGCTTGGCAATTACTTTTTTCTTTTTTCTTTCGGTCAATAGTTTTTCAATCAATAAGGTTAGATCTTTTCCCATATCAATGGGCAACAGCAAACAATCCGGAATCAAATTATTTTCATAGTACTGAATAATAAAAGAAGATAAGGCTTCACGAATATCTTCTTCTGAATCCATAATATTCACTAACGGAAAATGATGGTGCTGGTGTCCTAATAAAATGCCTTTCCTTAAATGTAAGCATTCAATAGTAAGGCCTTTGTCTGTTCCATAGAATCCCAGAACATCTTGGTCAATATCCTCATCCGTTGCCACAACACTTTGCTTTTCTAAAATGTGCTTTAAGGCTTTGACAGAATCTCTAAGTCTCCCCGCCTGCTCAAACTGCTCAACCTTTGCTGATTCTTTCATTTGCTTCTCTAGATCTGAGAGAAGCTTCTTGTTTCTCCCTCTTAAAAATTGCAGGGCTAATTTTACATCTTCGCCGTATTCTTTTTCATCCACGTACCCCACGCATGGAGCTTTACAGCGCCCAATTTGATGAGTCATACACGGTCGTTTACGATTTTTCATTATAGAATCCGAGCAGTCTCTAATCATAAAAGTTTGATTTAAAAATTTAATAGTTTCACGAATAGCAAAAGCTGAAATAAATGGACCAAAATATTCTGAGCCATCTTGTTTGACCGTACGACTTAAATACAACCTTGGAAACGGATGAGCTAAACTTAATTTCAAATACGGATAAGATCTATCGTCTTTTAGACGAATATTAAATTTTGGTTTATGTTTTTTAATCAATGAAGCTTCTAATAAAAGTGCTTCTAGCTCAGTCTTTGTAGTTAAAAATTCTATATCTTCAATGTAGGCCACAAGCATTCTAGTTTTTGAACTTAAGTCTTTGCTACCGGTAAAATATGACCTAACTCGATTTTTTATATTTTTAGCTTTACCTACATACAGAATCTTACCCATACGATTTTTCATAAGGTAAACGCCCGGTGACTCTGGGGCTTCACTAATAATTTCTTTTATCTGGTCCGTTTTACTCATTGCCTCTTACGCTCAACTCTAACATTTCTAACCTTTTAACTTCATCCCTTAGTTTTGCTGCCTCTTCAAATTCCAAAGAATCCGATGCCTTTTTCATTCTATTTCGAAGCGTCTTAATTTTCTTTAAAATATCTTTTGAGTTGGTTAAATCCCCTGCTTTTACTTTAGTTAATAAAAATGCCGGGGACTCATCAACAGGAATTTCAACATAATCACCACTTGAGAAAATCTTATCAATATTGTCGTGAATTCGCTTTTTGATAGTTTTAGGAGTAATCCCATGTACCTTGTTGTATTCTTCTTGCTTGGTCCTTCTTCTGCTGGTTTCACCCATGGCGGTTTTAATAGAGTCCGTTTCTCGGGATGCGTACAAGATCACACGTCCTTCGGCATTTCTGGCGGCCCTGCCTATGGTTTGAATCAAAGACCTTGCAGATCGCAAAAAACCTTCTTTATCAGCGTCAGTTATGGCAACCAGCGAGACCTCTGGAATATCTAAGCCTTCCCTAAGAAGGTTAATACCAATCAACACATCAAAAAGTCCTAAACGAAGATCTCTGATGATTTGTGTTCTTTCAAAGGTCAAAATATCACTGTGAAGATATTTAACTTTTAAACCAAGGCTTACAAAATACTCAGTTAAATCTTCAGACATTTTTTTTGTAAGAGTTGTAACTAAAACTCTTTCATTTTTAGCTATTCGAATACGGATCTCTTTTAATAAATCATCCACTTGATGTTCGGCTGGTCTGATTTCTACAATCGGATCTAAAAGGCCTGTAGGACGAATGATTTGCTCAACCACCAAACCGCCAGATTTTTTAAATTCATACTCTCCAGGGGTAGCTGACACATAAATGGTTTTATCAACACTTGCTTCAAATTCTTGAAAATTAAGCGGCCTATTATCTAAGGCCGACGGAAGTCTAAAGCCATGCTCTACTAAATTAGTTTTTCTAGCTCTATCGCCCCGGTACATCCCGCCGATTTGTGGGACAGTAATGTGACTCTCATCTAAAAAACATAAAAAATTAGGGGGGAAATATTCTATCAATGTCGGCGGCGCTTCACCCGTTAGCCTCCCCGTAAAATGTCTAGAGTAATTTTCGATCCCGTTGCAAAACCCAAGCTGTTCAATCATCTCTATATCTAAATAGGTTCTTTGCTCTAAACGTTTGGCTTCAGCTATTTTTCCTTGTTGATTTAAATCTTGCAGGCGCCACAAAAGTTCTTCTTGAATCGAATGGATGGCTTGTTTAGTTCTCTCGATGGTTGAGACATAATGGCTGGCTGGATAAATAGTAATTTCATCCATTTTAGATAGGGTTTCGCGTCTAATAGGATCTACCCAAGTAATCTTATCTATATAGTCACCAAAAAATTCTACTCTGATGATTTTTGTATCTTCAAACGGAGGAAATATTTCAACCACATCACCTCGAACCCTAAAGTTTGTACGATAAAAATCAATGTCACTTCGTGAATATTGCAGAAACACTAAGTCTCTTAAAAACTGATCCCGTTTAATATTATCATTCACTTTTATATGTAAGGTAAGATCCCCGTAAGAATCAGGTGATCCTAAACCGTAAATGCAAGAAACAGAACTAATGATGATTACGTCACTTCGCTCTAACAGTGACCTTGTAGCAGAATGGCGCATACGATCTATTTGTTCGTTAATGGCAGAATCTTTTTCGATGTATAAATCTTTTGACGGTACGTAAGCCTCAGGTTGGTAGTAATCGTAATATGACACAAAATATTCTACCGCGTTTAGAGGAAATAAATCTTTAAATTCAGCATACATTTGGGCAGCCAATGTTTTATTAGGAGCCATGATTAATGTGGGGCGATTTAAAGCTTGAATGGTATTAGCCATGGTAAAGGTTTTACCCGAGCCAGTAACACCTAGTAAGACTTGCTCTTTTACTTCTGCTTTTAAATTTTCAACAAGTTGTTCGATCGCTCTGGGCTGGTCGCCTGACGGTAAAAAGTCCCCTTTCAATTGAAAAGGGAGTTCTCTTACTCGCTTTCTTATTTCTGAACTTCCCATATAGTTCCCTCAGGGGTGTCTTGCACAGATATTTTCAGCTCATCTAGTTTTAATCTCAACTCATCAGCTTTTTTAAAATCTTTTTTACTTCTGGCTTCTATTCTTGCTGCGATCAATGCATCAACGTCACATCGAAGGATATTTCTTTCTGCCAAAAGATGATTGTCTAAAGACAAAAGATACTCCTTGGGCTCCCTAACAAAAAGGGCCATGATTTTACCAATGTGATGGACCCACATGGTAAATGCCTTGGCTCGGTAAAATATTTTAGACGTAATTTTTTGTCCAGGTTTGTAACTAGCATTGAAGCTGCGGATCATTTCAAAGATCTGAGCCAATACAACAGGTGTGTTAATATCATCATTAAATGCTTCTTCTACTTTTTGACTGGCGGCTTTAATCAATGCTTCATAATCAACATCTACCTCGGCACTAAGGCTAGCGCCCTTAGCCATAATTTCTTGTGCAAGGTTTAGAGTAGAATAAATTCTACCAAGAGCTGCTATGGCGTTCGTTGCTGCTGCCACAGAAAAATCTAATTGTGAGCGGTAGTGAGACGATAAGATCATATATTTAAAAATCTCAGCATCATATTTTTCTAAAAAATCTCTTAAGCTAACAACATTACCTACAGATTTAGACATCTTCTCACCTGAGAAGTTTATAAAATTATTATGCATCCAATATTTTGAAAAATGTTTACCCGTTGCCGCCTCACTTTGTGCAATTTCATTTTCGTGATGAGGAAAAATTAAATCTATTCCACCACCATGAATATCAATTTGTTCTCCGTGAATTGCGCAGTTCATTGCCGAGCACTCAATGTGCCAACCAGGGCGTCCTTCGCCCCAAGGAGACGGCCACTTTGGCTCTCCCGGCTTTGCTGGTTTCCACAAAGAGAAATCCATTGGGTTTTTCTTTCTTGGATCTATCTCAACTCTAGAACCCGCAATCAATTCATCAATATTTTTGTGACTTAGTTTTCCATAACCATCAAAAGAGTCGATAGAGAAGAAAACTTCCCCGTCTTTTGCGTACGCGTTACCTTTTTTTATAATTTCTTCGATCATTTTAACGATATCATCCATGTGTTCTGTCACTTTTGGATTGGCAGAATGAGGAGAGAGGCCTAAGGCTTCGTAATCTTTCTTAAATTCTTGAATAAAACGCTCACTAATTATGCTTGAAGTAACATTCTGTTCGATGGCAGCGTTGATTATTTTGTCATCCACGTCAGTAAAATTATAAACATAGGTAACCTCGAAGCCCAAGTGCTCTAGCCAATTGCGTAGCATGTTATACACCACAGGGCCCCTAAAATTCCCTACATGTAGTAACTGATAAACTGTGGGACCGCATACGTAGAGTTTTACTTTGCCTTTCTCTAAAGGTTCAAAGCTCTCTTTTTTCTGTGTCATGGTATTATATATCTGAAGTGCCATAACTAGCCCTTTCTTAAATAATCTTACATTGAGTGTTGACAAACAAATTCGAATCGTACGATGCTTTATGTATACAAGCCAAGCACGGATGCGCTACTCTTTGGGCCAAGGAAGGCCCCCTCATTAAAAAGAAGTTATCAGCAACCAACCTAGTTTACCTTACTTACTTTCTCAGCTCTAAATAGTAACGATCCTTTTTTCATGCAAGGAACCAACTGCTTCAGTTCTGCTCCATGCGCCTTACCTATCACTGCTACACGTAGCGGCATAAATAAAAACTTTCCTTTAACATTACAGTTTGTTTTTACCGCATCCTGTATTTTATTAAAGTCTGCTTCCGTAAAATCATCTCCAGCATGAGCCATAACTTGCTTTGTCCACTCCGCTAATACTGCTGGCGTTGATTCCCAAGTAAAAACCTCTTTGGCTTCTTCTTGAATTTTAAACCCCTCATCATCTAACATCTGATATAGCGCCACCGCATCTAACAAAGTTTCCATAGAAGTTTTAAATACCGCCAAGGTCTTATCTTGCCAGTCCTTATCTTTCCATAATGTCGATGACACTGGAAGACCGGCTGTAGCTAAAAATGGCTCTACGCGCTTCCAAAGCTCATCATGCGGAAGCTCTCTTAAATAAGTTGCGTTCATCCACTTGAATTTTACTTCATCAAATACCGCAGCAGCTCCGTGCAAGCGATCTAGATCAAAATTTTTAATCAAATCATCTTTACTTAAAATTTCTTTCCCGTCAGGGGAAGACCAGCCTAGTAGAGCTAAAAAGTTGGTCATTGCTTCTGGTAAAAAACCCATTTCTTCGTACTGTTTACAAGAAGTCGCTCCGTGGCGCTTACTTAGCTTTTGCTTATCAGCACCCAAGATAATAGATAAATGACCAAAGGTTGGCATTGGATACTCGAACGCCTCATAGATCATCATTTGCCTAAGAGTATTACTTAAATGCTCCTCTGCTCTAAGTACGTGACTTATATCCATCAGGGCATCATCAACTACACAACAAAAGTTATAAACAGGCATTCCATCAGATCTAAGAACTACAAAGTCCCCCACCATATCGCTAGGAAACGTAACGTCACCCCTAATAATATCTTTAAAAGTATAGGATTCCTTGCCTGAAGGGATTTTAAAGCGCACAGCACCTTTTTCACCCTTTTCTATTTTCGCTTTGGCTTCCTCATAAGAGATATGACTACAGGTGCGGTCATAGTGTGGAGGACGGTTGGCCTTAACAGCTTCTTCTTTTGCTTTTTCTAAATGCTCATTTGTACAAAAACAGTAGTAAGCTTTTTTTGATTTAAGGAGTCTTTCTGCATGTTCTTTATAAATACTTAAGCGCTCTGATTGGTAGTAAGGACCAAGAGGACCTTCAACTTTAGGCCCCTCGTCCCAATCATAACCTAGCCACTTTAGATCATTTAAAACTATGTCTACTGACTCTTTTGTACTTCTGGCCTGATCTGTATCCTCAATTCTAAGTACAAAATCACCACCCATCTTCTTAGCATATAGCCAAGAGTATAAAGCAGTCCTTGCTCCTCCCACATGAAGGTTTCCGGTAGGACTTGGTGCAAATCTAGTGCGAACACGGTTAAACATGAGTTCTCCTTTAACAGAATGAAAAGGATACTATCATCGACTCTGATTTTAAGGCAAAAAAAAAGCCCCAGATCGGGGCTTTTATTTAATTAAAAATTTCTTGAACCTTTGATTCGACGCTTGGTTCGTCACAGTTTGTAGCTAACGACAGCTCTTTTATTAGACGACAACGTGCCGTATCTAACATTTTACGCTCGCCAAAGCTTAACTCTTTTCCAACTTTTAATAAAAACAGCTCTCTTAATACTTGAGCAATTTCAAATACTGAACCAGTCTTAATCTTGTCCATATACTCACGTTGACGGCGATTCCATGTCTGGTTATCAAGTCTACGAATAGGGGTTTCATCTTTTAAGATGTCCATAACCTCGTTAGCTTGATCACTGGAAATTACAGGACGAAGACCTTTTTTTACTGCACTTACAGTTGGCACCATTACTTTGCTTTTTGTCTCAAGTAACTCGATAGAATAAACATCACAACTAGTGCCCATGATATCTTGAGCTTCTATAGAAACGACGCGACCGACTCCGTAGCCAGGATAAACCGCTAAGTCCCCTACTTTAAAACTCATGTAACCTCCAGGTTCTAATTGAATTATAACAGCGAAATAACAGTATAGCATTCATGACGCGTTATTTCAATGGAGAGGTGACAATTAGTGTCACATTGTAATGTTTACTGAGATAGTAAAAAACCTGAACAATTCAGTATTTAGGCTACTTTACCTGATAAAAAAGTTCCTAGATCTAACTCAATGACTCATAGCGAGGCCGAGGCCTTAAACGCTAATATCGCCGCTCATTTCATCAATGTTTTTACTAAAACTTGGAACAAAAGTTTCTAAGAAAAATTTAACCTCAGGTGTTTCAGTGGACTGAATAGTCTTTAGAAGAGTTTTTTCTGCAGCCGCAAACTCAGGGTTCCCCGCTGCTTTTTCTTCTAGGCATTTTATGTATGCGCAAATTTTATCGGCAACCTTTATCATATCCCACAAATCCTTATCTTTATCCCCTGCAATAAGTAGAGGAGAGTAGTCAGCTCTAAAATCTTCAGGAAGTGAGCTTAAAAGTTGGTTAGCAGCATATTTTTCTATGGTTTTATAGGTATCACGGATTTCGGGATTAAAGTATTTTACCGGCGTTGGCAAATCCCCCGTAAGCACTTCAGTAGCATCATGATATAAAGATAGAAGAGCAATTCGTTCTACATTTATAGTTCCACCATAATATTTATTTTTAGTCAGCGCCAAGGCATGGGCAACTACAGCTACTTGCAGAGAATGCTCTTGCACATTTTCTTTTTGGGTAGAGCGCATTAAGCTCCAACGCTCAATTAATTTCATTCTAGAAAGATAGGCAAAGAAGTGATGTTTTATTTTCATTTCGACACACTAGTTAGCTAGATCTGCCAGGTCAAAGTATAACAAGAAGTAGCATTGACTTTTTAACCCAGTATCTAGATGATTTCACCCATGCGAAACCAGGCTTGTTTTTATATTAATGGCCAAATGATACATGCTAGCCCTGAAGAGGGCCAAATGATGCTTGCTGATTTTTTGCGCTATAAAAAAAATCTGACAGGAACAAAAATCGTTTGTGCCGAAGGTGATTGTGGCGCTTGTACAGTTTTAAAAAGATCTCCTGTTTCTGATAAAGCCTACACCCCCATCAACTCGTGCATTGCCAATGTAGCGCAAATGGACGGGGCAAGCCTAATTACAGTTGAGGGTATAGCAGAAGATTCAGCTCCTCACCCTGCACAACAAGCCATGATCAAATGCCATGGTAGCCAATGCGGCTTTTGTACCCCAGGTTTTGTAATGGCAATCGTTGGAGACATTGAAGCGAAAATTAAAACTAAAAACACTAAAACAGTAAGTACACAGCAAGTTAAAAATGCATTAACAGGCAACTTGTGTAGATGCACAGGCTATCAACCCATCATTGATGCTTTTTTATCTATAGATTTAAAGAAAGTAAAATCATTAGATAGTGCCTATTACTCGAAAGCTATCGATGCGAACCTAAAAAAACTGCGTAAATCCTCACTCTTATTACAATCCGATGAATTTAGTTTTTATGCTCCCACAACTTTAAATGAAGCTAAGAAATACCTAAAAAAACATAAGAACATTAAAATTGTTGCCGGCATCACTGATTTAGGAGTTCTTCATAATAAGCAAAAGCAACGAATTACACATGCCATGAGTTTACATCTAATTGCTGATTTATATACAATTAGTAAAACTACATCCACTGTAACTGTAGGAGCTCAAATAAGCTTAAGTGCTCTAAGAAATTACATTGCTACAAGCATTCCAGAGTTCGCTAAATTCTTAGATATATTCGCATCCCCTCAAATTAAAAACGTGGCGACCCTTATAGGAAATATCGCTAACGCTTCGCCCATTGCAGACACACCGCCTTTTTTATTAGTAATGAATGCAAAGGTTGAAGCACATAGCACGAAGGGTAAGCGCTTAATTCCTTTAAAAGATTTTTATATCTCTTACAAAAAAACCAAATTAACAAAAGATGAACTTATCACTCACGTGCATTTTGAAATCCCCACTAAAAAAGATGTACTAGGCATTTACAAAGTTTCACAAAGAAAAGACTTAGATATATCCGCAGTAAATCTTGCCATTCGAATACAACTAGAGAAGGGCAAAGTTAAGTTACTACAAATAGCCGCTGGAGGTATTGCCGCGACTCCTCTTAGGTTGTATAAATCCGAAAAGGTCCTTACTAACAAAGAAATAACTACTGATACTATAAAAACTTTTTTAACCACCGTGCGATCCGAAATCACGCCACTTAGTGACCTTCGCGCCAGTGACGACTTCAGGCACCTTTTAGTTGAAAATCTTGTCTATAAATTTTTTATAGAAAAAGGGTTATTAGAGAAAAAATCGTGGGGCGCAGAACTATGAGCAACCTACCCCATGACAATGCCCATACCCATGTAAGTGGGCAAAGTGAATACGTTGACGACAGGCCTGCGATGACCAATGAGTTATTTGTTGAGGTTGTCTATAGTCCACACGCTCATGCTACTATAAAAAAAATAAATACAAAAAAAGCCTTAGGCGTATCTGGGGTACAAGCAATCTATACATCTAAAGATTTTCCCCATAATAAATGGGGGACTATTTTTAAAGACCAACCCTTGCTTGCAGATAAAAAAGTTAACTTTGCCGGAGAAGCTATTGCCATTGTTGCAGCAGATTCAAGGCAAGCGGCCATTGAGGCCAGAAACTTAGTAGAAGTAGATTATCAAGTCTTGCCAGCTATTCTTAGCATTCATGACGCCAAAATAAAGAAGGCATGGATTGCTGATGAAAGAAAAATTGTACGAGGCGAGGTCGACGCCAACTTAAAACAAGCTCCTCACACTATCAGTGGTAATATTATTATCCACGGGGCTGATCATTTTTATTTAGAGAGCCAAGTAAGTATTGTCTATCCAAAAGAAGATGGGCAATTAGAGGTCCATACATCATCACAACATCCAACCGAAACCCAACATGTGATTGCCCATAGCTTAGGTTTAAAAGCTAGTGATGTAACTTGCATCGTAAAGCGGATGGGCGGAGGTTTTGGTGGAAAAGAATCCCAAGCTGCCCCATTCGCAGCATACGCTGCCTTGGTGGCGCACACCTTGAAACGCCCGGCTAGAATCACCTTAACTAAAGATGATGACATGATTATGACGGGAAAACGAAATCCCTTTGAAAACTTATATAAAGTTGGTTTTGATAATGACGGAAGGATTTTAGCACTTGATGCAAAATTATATTCGGATTCAGGTGCCTATGCCGATCTTTCTACCTCCATCATGGAAAGGGCAATGCTTCATATCGACAATGCCTACTTTATTCCTCACCTGCGTGTAACAGGACAGGTTTGTAAAACAAACATCCACCCCCACACTGCCTTTCGTGGATTTGGTGGCCCTAAAGGAGTTGCCACTATAGAAAAGATCATCGAGCAAATCGCGCACCATCTAAATAAAGATTCTTTAGAGATTAGAAAATTAAATGTTTACACTGACGACGATCAAAGAAATATCACGCATTACGGACAAGTCGTTAATAACAACTGCCTACCTAAATTATTTTCTCAGCTAGAAGTAGAATCAAAATATCATCAGCGCCAAAAAGACATAGCTATTAACAACCAACAAGTGCTCGACGGTAAATCCCATATTTTAAAAGGCCTATCACTAACCCCTGTGAAGTTTGGAATCTCTTTTACAACCAGATTTTTAAATCAAGCTAACGCCTTAGTAATTATCCACCGTGATGGCACTCTGCAAGTGGCTACTGGCGCTACCGAGATGGGCCAAGGAGTTAACGCCAGAATTGCAGAGCTTATATCTAGAGAATTTGGAATCGAAAGATCTTTTGTTCGCATGATGCCTACTAGTACTGATAAAAATGCCAACACCTCACCCACTGCAGCATCTAGTGGAACTGATTTAAATGGCGCTGCCGCTCTTTTAGCTGTTAGAAAATTAAAAGCAAAATTAAGCGGGCTATGTGTACAACTTTTAAAAACTCATAAAGATAAGTGGGCTAGCCTAACTGCTGGGCTTGGCACAGAAGAAGAAATGGAAGTTGCAGACATAGATGATACAAATGATGCTAATGAAAATGTAGATTGGAACCTAGGAACTAGCGATTACCACGGGATTGCATTTAAAAATGGTTTTGTATTTCATCAAGATCAACCAACCAATAAAATAGCATTCGCTGATGTAGTCAATGAGGCTTACCTAAACCGTTTATCACTTACTGAATATGCGCATTATAAATTTCCTAATCTTTCATTTAATAAATTAAGTGGGAGGGGCGATGCATTTTTATATTTCACCCAAGGTGTAGCTGCCTCTGAAGTAAGTGTAGATACAATTACCGGTGAAGTAAAAGCACAAAGGGTCGATATTTTAATGGACCTAGGAAAATCTATCAACGAAGGGCTTGATATAGGGCAAGTTACAGGTGCATTTATCCAGGGGATGGGCTGGGTAACCACAGAAAAGTTATTTTACAATAAGGGCTACCTTGTGTCCCACTCGCCAAGTACATATAAGATTCCAAACATTCAAGATACGCCAAGAGAGTTTAATGTAAAACTATTTGATAACCCTAATAATCTTGTAAATGTTAGGGCGACCAAGGCTGCCGGTGAACCTCCTCTACTTTTAGCCATCAGTATGTGGACCGCCATTCAAAATGCCATCAAAGTTTTACCTGATTATAAATGCGCATATCCTAATATAGAACTCCCCGCTACCAACGAAGAAGTACTCAGAGCTATTTATCCTAACAGATTTACGAGGAAAACATGAAAACTCTGTGGACAGTGGCACAAGAATTAACAGATACCGCGACTGCATTTGTCGTTGTTACAATGCTTGATACTAAGGGGCACGCACCACAAGACCCAGGAGCAAAAATGATTGTCACGAGCCAGGGCCTATATTGGGGAACTGTCGGTGGCGGAAAAGTTGAAGCTAGGTGTATCCAAGAAGCATTGAAAAATATAACTCAAACAACCTCCCCACAAATTTTTACTTGGAATTTACAGCGTGACATCGGCATGACTTGCGGCGGAGAGGTCACCTATTTATTTGAAACCTTTTCCCCTAAATCTTGGCCTATCGTTATTTTTGGCGCTGGTCATGTGGGACAAGCCGTGGTCAGAATGCTCTTAAACCTTGAATGCCAAATCATTTGCATCGATCACAGAAAAGAATGGTGTGATAAGCTACCCACATCGCCCAAACTAAAAGTCATTCATGAGCTTACACCCGAAAAACTTGTACCTGACCTATATTCTGATTCTTACTTTTTATCCATGACCCAAGGACATGCCATGGATTTGCCTATCTTACAAAATTTATACACACATTATCCTACAGCTCCTTATATTGGCGGCATAGGCAGTGTGATTAAAGCAAAAAAACTTACAAAAGAATTGATTGAATTTGGGGTTAGCAAAGAGACTTTAGAAAATAACTTTCATTGTCCTATTGGTTTACCTATCGGAACAAACCATCCCTATGAAATCGCCGTAAGTATTCTTGCAGAATTATTGCAAGTAAGGGATCACTTGCGTGATTTAAAATTAAAGACCTGATCCACTGCTCGTCTTGCTGCTGGATATTTCTTTAAAAGACGATCTGCCCACGCCAAAGGAAATGATCTAATAATCCAAAAACAAAGCCAAGCTAGTGCTAACGCTCTTAAAGAGTAAATCCATATTTCAAAAAAACTAGAATGCTCATTGAGCCACATAAAGCTTACGCTTAAGATCAAAGAAATTAAAATCCATGGACTTAAACTGTCCTTCATCGCACCTATTACTGGATGTAATTTCTTTTTGCCAACAGAGGCTATTTTAATATTTCGAATTTTTGTAAGATACTTTATTTCAAACTCAGCCTTGGATCGCCACACAAAAATACCAACTAAGACTGCGATCAATAGTTTACTGATTACAACGGTGACAAGTAACCAAGCCCCGTATTTATAGTCAATAGAGAATGTTTCGGCAAATCCAATCCATAATTTTTGTAAAGCAAAAAATAACTTTTCGCCAAACACAAGGTAGGCAAATAAAAGCGGTTGAATAAAACCCCAAAGGGACAATAAAATCATCCCAACCGATACGCCTACAATATTTCTTCCAAAAACGAAGCCAAAAGAAAAGAGTAGGCCTTGTACGCTAATTGCCAGCATTGGAGTTAATCGTTTTCCCATAGGAGACAAAGATTTTAGAGTTGCTGCAATGACTGATATAGCAATGCTTGTTTGCATAGCGGCTTTAATCGAATCAACTTTTTTACTCGCTAGAGTTAGAAGGACAGCTTGGTTTAATGATAAGAAATGACCAGCAAACGGAATATGCAGGGCATGTAGTAAGCTACCAAGACCTATTTCTGTAATTGATTGAACAGCGGCATAATCGCCAATGTGTGCGGTTTCTTTTACTTCCATTTGCAAGCAAGAATTACTCCTATCCAAGTAAATCCTATTCCTAGTAAGCGTACTGATGAAACAGCAATTCCTTCAACTTTTAAATCCCAAATTAAACTTGCTAGAAGTTGTCCTGACATCAATAAGATAAATGTTTGGGCGGCTCCCCACTTAGCTATAGCCCAAGGTCCACCAAAAACTAAGATGCAGCCAATAATTCCTGGCAAGATAAACCAAAGAGAAAATATTTTTAAATCGACTTGAGGCCTGACACTATTTGAAAACCATTCGGCTTTAAAAAAAATTAACCCATAAATTGCAATTGCTACGATCAAAAGTACAATAGCATTTAAAAGAAGAGCCGCGCTAAGCCCCCACTGGGAAGCTATTTTGCGGTTTAAGCCCGCCTGAAGAACAACTAGTGCGCCTAACATGGCTGGAGCTAAAGTGATTAATGGATTCATAGAGATATATGATGCTATTTTTTATGAACTGGCAATCATTTAATTATTCTATCAACCCACGCCAGCCAATGCCGTTGGACCGTGGGCCTCAACAAGAGCGGCACGCAAGGCCTGATGTTCTGCTGATTTTAACAATGGATCTTTTTTAAAAATTTCAAACGCAGCCTCTCTGGCTCTCATCAAAATTTCGGTGTCAGTGATTAGGTTCGCTAGTTTAAATCCAGCAAGTCCTGATTGACGGGTCCCTAAAATTTCGCCAGCTCCTCTAAGTTTTAAATCTTCGTTAGCAATTTCGAACCCATCATTGGTGGATGCCATCACATCAGCTCTGTGTTTAGATTCTTCACTCACAGCGTAACCTAAAAGTAAAACACAATAGGATTTGTGTTGCCCTCGTCCTACGCGTCCACGCAATTGATGAAGTTGCGATAAACCAAATCTTTCTGTGTGTTCAATGATAATCATGTTGGCGTTTGGTACATCAACCCCAACCTCAATTACAGTGGTTGAAACTAAAACGTGAATTTCATTTTTTCGAAAGAGTTCCATAGTTTGATCTTTTTCAACTTCTTTCATTTTGCCGTGTAGTAATCCAAATTTTACCGCTGTGTTTTTACTTACCAGCTCTTCAAACTGTGAGACAGCATCCTTTAGATCTATTTTTTCTGATTCTTCTACCAAAGGATAAACGATGTAGGCCTGACGTCCCTCACCAACTTGCTCCGCCATATAATCAAAAACTTTATTTCTTTTTGAATCGTACACAACCTTGGTGGTTATAGGTATTCTGCCTTTAGGCATTTCATTGATGATAGAGACATCTAGATCTCCGTAAACAGTCATTGATAGAGTTCTAGGAATAGGAGTTGCTGTCATAATTAAGAAATGTGGAGAGATGCCTTTTTGTTTTAAGATATTCCTTTGGCCCACGCCAAACCGATGTTGTTCATCAATAATGACTAGTCCCAGGTTATTAAATTCGATTTGATCTTGGATCAAGGCGTGAGTACCGATCACAAATTGAAACTCCCCACTAGCTATCTTTTCTAGATTTTCTCTTTTCTCTTTGGCTTTTTGCATGCCAGTTACCATGCCAACCTTTATACCCAGTGGCTCTAAAAGTTTTGTAGCGCTCTTAAAGTGTTGATTCGCTAAAATTTCAGTGGGCACCATTAGTGCTGTCTGTAAACCACTGTCGGCCGCAAAGACAGCTGCCATCATGGCTACAACTGTCTTACCACTTCCCACATCGCCCTGAACTAGTCTATGCATAGGATGCGGTTTAAGCATATCGGTCTTGATCTCTTCAAAAGATTTTTTTTGTGCGTTAGTTAATTCAAACGGTAGGGATTTTTGTAAAAGCTCAACTTTATTTAAGTTATTTTCAACTACTGGGCCTATCTCTCTTTCTACTCCGGATTTTTTTGAGGCAAGGTAGAGTTCTAACCAAAAAAATTCATCAAAAATTAAACGTTCGTGGTAGATCGATTTACCCAGTAAAAAATCAGGATCAGGCTGTTGTGGTGGTAAATGTATTTTTGTAATCGCCTCTTCTCGTCCGATCAGATTGTATTTTTGTTTTAACCAGCTTGGAAGCGGGTCAATGTGTTTACCCTTTAGTCCTTCAAGCGCAGTAGTTAAAATGCTTCTAACTTTTCTGGGTGGTAGACCGTCTGTCTCGGTGTAAATTGCAACGACTCTGTCGTCGTTTTCTGCTTCTTCAAAATCCCTTAGATCTGGGTGATGAAACTCGATATTGTTACGGTACAATGTAGTTTTACCAATTACGCGTACTTTGGTTCCGGCTTGAAACCTTTCAAAATAACCTTTGTAAGGAGTTCTAAAAAATTTGCAGGTAATAAATCCGCTCTCATCTCCTAAAAGAACAATATACATTTTTCGATGTCCGCGCCCTAGCGGTTGTGTAGAAACTTTTCTGACGGTGGCAACAAGACTTACTAATTCGTCGGCTTTTAAGGATCTAATGTTTCTAGCTTCACGCCGATCTTCGTAAGCCCTGGGATACCATTCGAGCAAATCTCTAACCTTGTGGATATGTCTACCCGCCAAAAGACTAGCGAGTTTAGGCCCAACTCCCTTTAAGTACTGAATATCTGTGTCATATTGAATTTCACCCACCACCTTTTATTGGACTTAAATAAAAATCATGTCAAACTAATTTCATGGCAGCAACATTAGATCAAGCACAGGGTGAATACCTCAAAATTAGAGTGGCAGCAATGGTGCCTAACAAAAGCACTACTTTTGATCTTTATGTATTAATTAACGGTAAATTCATTTGTTATATAAAAAGTGGTGATAGCCTAGGGCAAGATAAAATCGATAAGCTAACAACAGCCAAAACTGATGTCTTTTACATTAAAGAAGCTGATAAGCAAGAATTCAAAAAATATGTTCACGACAGAGTTACTGATAGCTCACTTTCATCATCTCAAAAGGCTGTGATCTTAAAAGAATCATCCTATGCTTTGATTGAAGAATTGTACGAGCATCCGGATGTCGAGAAAGCTCTAAATGATTCTAAAGAAATCATCACAAACTTTGTTGAGTTCATCGACCAGGAAAGTGATGCCAT
>JBBKWS010000078.1:0-6343 GCA_037969075.1 Bdellovibrionales bacterium
GTGATCAAGAAACTAAGAATATTTTAGATAGACTTAAAGGACAAACTTTTTAAAAAAGAGATATTATGGTACATTTATTAGGTTTTATATTAGCAATATCAATGATCAAAGTCTGTTTCGTACTACTCGGAATGGACGCCATGTATTATTACGATGATATCGCATTAATCGTAGTTCTAGGCGGAACTCTTTGTGCGGCCATTATCACCTTCCCAGTTGCAGATTTAGTTAAAATGTCGAAAGCCTTTTTTAGAATTGTAAAAAGAACTCCTGATGAAAAAGAAGATACAGTAAAAGATTTGGTTTTATTAGCTCAAGCTGTACACGTATCAAAAGCCGCATTAATAAAGGAAATTGAGCAGCCAAAGATTAACTTATTTTTAAAAGATGGTATCGATCTTATTTTAGCAGGCTTTAGTCGCGATGAGGTTGAGGGCGTAATGAAGGAACGCATTTACCGCGACCGTGAAAGAGAAGAACATTACGGGTCTTTACTTAGAACAATTTCAAAATACCCTCCTGCATTTGGTCTGGTTGGTACCGTTTTAGGACTAGTGGCACTGATGAGATCGGTATCTGAAGGAGCTGATGCTAAAGAAATTGGTTTAAAAATGGCATTAGCACTAGTTGCAACGCTTTATGGCCTACTTTTCACAAACATCTTATTAGTTCCAATGAGTGAAAACTTATTTAATAAATCAGAACAAAACAAATCGAACCGCGAGTTAATTATCGACGGTATTCTTATGATTTACGATAAAAAATCACCATTAATGGTGCAAGAATTTCTTAATTCTTACTTACCTCCACTTAAGCGTAAAGATTATTTAGGTATTGGTAAAAACTCCGGAGGTCAGGCCGCATGAAGAATAGCTCTCGCTACGATAATTTTAGAAACAACCAGCGTATTCGCGGCGGCGAAGGTGACCATTCGGGTAACTGGGCGATTAGTTACGGTGATATGATCACCCTACTACTAACGTTTTTCGTGTTGTTTTTTAATGTTAACGTACAGAGCGCTTCAAAGGTAGAATTTCTACAAGAGGATTTAAAGAAGGACTTCACAACTACAGATGAAAAGGCCCGTAAACCTAGCAGCACCGATACAAGTGGGTCTGCTGAACTAGGTCAGGATGAGTTTCCGCAAATTGTAGATAGACGATTAGAGAAATTGCCGTTTATTGATACAAAAATTGAAGGCGATAAACTACTGGTTGAATTTCCTGGAGTTTCATTCTTCTCATCTGGTGGCTTTGCACTTACTAGTGAGGGTGAAAGCGTATTAAAACGGTTTGCACTTACTTTTAAAAAGTATACCGGAGAAATGCGATTGATTGTTAGAGGTTATACAGACAATAGACCTGTTAAATCTATGTCGAACAGATTGTATAGGGACAACTTAGAACTCTCAAGCCTTAGATCAATAGCCGCGATTCGCACTTTGAGCAATGAAGAGGTGCCGCTAGAATTACTACGCATTGGTGGCTACGGAGAAACTGATAAGAGTGCAAAAATTTCAGGTAACGATATTTTAAAATATGACAGAAAAATAGTTTTAGTCGTCGAGCCGTTAGATTCAACGGAGCGCGGGCATAGGAAAAAGAAGGATATATGAGACAGCTAATATTACTACTATTATTAATAGTCGGAATTCATACCACAGCGGATGCAAATCGTATTCCTGAGATTGAAGAGTATTACTCTAGGCAAACTTCTGAGTATCTAAAAACAAGATTTCCAGATAAACCTTTTACCGTTTTCTCTAAAGTGTATGTTGCTGATAAGACCAACGATAGTCGTAAAAAAGAACTTAAAAGTAAGCGTAACTCTGAGCCAGAAGCACGACTTCCCTACTTAGGAGTGGATGATTATTCTGAAGAAGTAGATCTATGGAGCCGAGTTGATCTTCCACTTGCCACACTAATTAGCCAGGTTGATAAAGTTGAATTGAAAATTAGAATTGATTCTTCAATCAGTGACGAAGAAATTGCCGAGCTTAAAGCCAGCATATCTGAACAATTAAAATTAGTGCCGCAAACCGACTCAGTAGAATTTGTTAAAATGGATTGGACATCAAAAGAGGTAACAACAAAAAGATGGTGGATGACTGGTGGATTTTTATCAGCACTTCTTGTAATTTTCGCCATGATGTATGCACTTTCAAAATTAAGTGTAAAATTCTTAATTAAGGGACTTGAACAACCGTTATCAGAAATTGGTAAATCTTCAAAAGCCTTCGCCAATTCTGCATTAAATGCCGCTACAGATGCTCAGTATCAAGGATCGAGTGAAAAAGAAGGCGATAAAGAGCAGCAAGAAGACATACCACTTGGAGCTAACTTATTAGAGCTTCGTAACAGCGGCTTAGAGTTACTACAAAGAAATATGGACTTATTATCAAAACCTGATGCTGAGACTATGGAGTTCATTGAAAGACAAGGAGCTGATAACCCTAGAGCTATGGGGGCAATCCTTGCCGAGTTAGACAATGAAACGCTTAGAAGTTTATTTAAATTTGGATTAGGGCTTTGGTGGTTTGTTGCATTGTCTCAACCCGCCCCTATTAATCAACACTCGTTAAGAATTTTAAATGAACTCGATCGCTTGCGATTACGTAGAAACTTTGATTTACACAATGAATTAGCAAAAGATGATACCTACAGAGAAATTGGTCTTGTTTTTGGAAGGTTGAATGTAGATCAGCTAAAACAGGTTTTCTCTGCAACAAAATTGGAAGAAGCACAAACTTACTTTAGCATTCTTCCACGTGCTTTAGCTTTGGCTTTAGGTAAATCCTTATACCCAGGGCAATGGGCCATTTTTTTAGATGATAATAAAAAGAAGACCATAGCTTATGATGCTAAAAAAATGCAGGACTATAAAGATAAGGCAATAGCTCTTCAACCTTTAAGAAAAGAACAAGAGATTCAAACTTTCTTTAGAGATTTAGATTTAGTAAGATACTTAGATACAGCTAGTTTTCGAGACGAAAAAGAGTTTTACCTAGTTTTACCTGAGGATTCTAAAATCAAAAAAGAAAGAGAGCCTTATTTTAAAATCTTAGAAACATCTGCAGATGTTATTAAGGTTATGGGACCAGATATGAACGTAAAAGAATGGGCCTATTTCTTATCAAGTGCCGAACCACATGAGAAAGATAAGTTTTTAAACTCATTTGCTAATCGTCTTAGTTATTTAATCAAAGAAGAAGAAAAGAGAATGGACAGCACTAATTTAGATATAACATTTTTAAGAAACACTAAGAAGAAATCAATGAGTGCTTTTTTAAGAGCTAGAGAAGTCACCGAATGGAAAGACAGCAATGAAACAGCAACTGAAGAAACTGAGCAAGAAAGCGCTGCTTAGCGTTTTCTTGGTTATTTCGATACCTACATTTTCAATGGCAAAAGACCTATATATCACCGGTAAAGGTGGTACATACTCTTTTGCCGTAGATAACAACGGGACTTCTTCGATCTCAGGACTTGGGGCCTACGCTGTCGATATATCTTACCCTATTAGCAATAATCTAATGGCCAGTTTAATTTTTAACATATTATCTGAGAGTGTTATTTCTGGAGACATGGGATATGGATTTGATATCGCCATTAAACACTACCCTATTAGTGGCTTTGGTCACAATAAATTAGAAGACGAGAAAATAAAGATTAATGTTGCCGATCTATACAGGCCATATTACGGGATCGCCTTTAGACAACGTCAATTCGTTTTGATCTTATCAACTAGTTACGTTGGCCCTGGCCTTTTTGGTGGAATCGACTACCAATGGAAGCATGAATGGTATTTAAACTTCGAATTCAGATATGATATGTTACAAGGCCCAAGAGAAGCTACGGCAGGGCAAATGAATATGCTTTTTGGTATAGGAAAAGAGTTTTAATCTTTTCCTATCAAGATCAAGTTACAAAACTAACTGCTTAGATAAATCTCTAGTAATGTTTTTTTGATGCGCCTCTATTGTACCGCCACCAATCTCTAAAAGCTTTGCATCTCTCCAAAGTCTTTCTACGTGATACTCACCGACATACCCATAGCCACCTAAGACTTGTATTGCTCGGTCTGCAACATTTTTTGCCATGGTAGATGCAACCAGCTTCACCCCGTCAGAATCC
This sequence comes from Bdellovibrionales bacterium, assembly GCA_037969075.1. Lineage (GTDB taxonomy): Bacteria > Bdellovibrionota > Bdellovibrionia > Bdellovibrionales > UBA840 > JAGRAL01. The sequence goes on from JBBKWS010000078.1 coordinate 4,134, forward strand.
AATCTTCCGCTATGTGAGTGTAAATCCATTCTTCTGGCGGTGTCATAGACATAAGCTTTTGCAGCCTTGTATTCGGCATAACTAGTTCCGATGTAATTCTGTATTTGTCCAAAAAACGAAAGAGATTTACCAAACGCTTGTCTTTCTTCTGAGTACTTACTCATAATCTCAATACAACGCTTTGCGATTCCAATACTTTGTGCAGCTAGTGTTAAACGCTCAATCTCAAGATTTTTCATCATATGCAGCATTGAGTCCCCTTCTTTACCCACAAGGTTAACCGCAGGAACTTTACAGTTATCAAACACAAGCTCTGCTGTGTTGGAGGCTCGCATACCTAGTTTATCTTGTATCTTTTGCCCTACTGAGTAACCACTAAAACCTTTTTCAACAATGAATGTAGAGACTAAAGCTCTTCCATTTTTTTCGCCCGTTTTTGCATATACTAACACCACATCAGCCGGCGTTTTATTCTCGTCCGTTGACCCATTGGTAATCCACATTTTTTGACCATTTAAAATATAATGATCTCCGTCTTTAACCGCCGTGGTCTTCATTCCCATTACGTCTGTTCCCATATGCGGTTCTGACATGGCCATAGCCCCTACCCACTCTCCTGTGCATAGTTTAGGAAGTATTCTTGCTTTTATTTCATCACTGGCATTTACATTGATGTTATTTACACAAAGCATGGAGTGCGCCAAATAAGCCAAACCAAAGCCAGGGTCTGAGTAGGACAACTCTTCATGTGCAATCACTGCTGCCACCGCGTCCATGTCTGATCCACCATATTTACTATCTGTAGTTATACCCAAAAGACCTAAATCGCCCAGTTTTTTAAAAAGTGGTAAATTGAATTCTTCTTTTTTATCAAATTCATGAGCTTGAGGCTCTACTTCTGTAGCGCAAAATGAAGCTACAGTATCTCTAAGCATTTTATGTTCTTCTGTCGGATTATACAGGTCAAACTCTTTGTACGACATATTAAGTCCTCACTTGTTTTTAATGCGTACGTAACACTAAAAAATAAAATTGGGCTTTACTAGTTTTTTGTTTAAAGATGCCTATTTTTCATTCAACCAATCTCTTGGACGTAAAAACTCTAAGAGTTTTTTCTCGTCAACATCCCCTTCAGCCTGGTAATCATACCACCATTGCGCTTTTTTAGGCAGAGACATTAAAATAGATTCTACTCGCCCATTTGTCTTTAGGCCAAATATAGTACCTCGGTCGTACAACAGATTAAACTCAACATAACGACCTCTTCGATACTCTTGAAATTCTTTTTGCTTATTGTCATAGGGAGTATTTAGCCTTTTTCGTATAATGGGCAGATAGGCTTGCAAAAATTGATTGCCGCATGCCTGTACCATCTCGAAGGTCTGTTCATCTCGTGGTTTGTAGTCAAAAAATATTCCTCCCACCCCTCTTGTTTCTTTACGGTGAGGAAGATAAAAGTAAGAATCACATTCTTTTTTAAAGATCGGATATAAATCTTTACCAAACGGATCTAGGGCCTCTTTAAATGTTTTATGAAAATGGATCACATCTTCTAAAAACGGGTACACAGGAGTTAAGTCTGCTCCACCACCAAACCATCCCACACTACCTCTTTGTAAATATCTAAAGTTAGCGTGCACTGTTGGAGCAAATGGATTTTCTGGATGCAACACTAAAGAAACTCCGGTTGCATAGAACTCTAGCCCATCACCCATAGGTAGTGTTTTTGCAAACTCGGGCGAAAAGGAGCCATAGACTTCAGAGAAGTTCACACCCGCTTTTTCAAACGCCTTTCCGTTCATAAACACGCGGCTACGCCCACCGCCACCGCCTTCTCTTTGCCACGTATCTTCTTTACATTGATTTTCATCAAGAGAGGACACTTCAGAGGTTATTTGATCTTGTAAGGACTTAAAGTAAGCTGTAATTTTCTCTTTCATAGGTATGACAATTATTACGTCAAACTTATAAAAGCCACTAATGACACAAGGCTATACTACAAAAAACAGTTATCTTTCATATTCCTATCGTCCCATAATGAGACATTGATTAAATATTCTCATAAGAGATACCGATAATAGACTTAAGGGGCAGGATGCAAAAATCTAAAGGTTTTGGTTTGATAGAGATTATGATTGCAATCGCTGTTATTGCAGGCGCTGCCCTTGTTGTAAGCCAATTTGTCAGCAACCAAGCCAAACAGCAAATCC
>JBBKWS010000079.1:0-23769 GCA_037969075.1 Bdellovibrionales bacterium
ATGCCAATGACACAAAACCATGTACTTATGTTTAATAGAGCAAATAGATCCGCTACGCTTAAAAAGCCCATCTATTGCTCTTCCAATAGCTGTCAATATGAAGATGTGGTTTTTAGATGTAGCACTTGGAGAGAGTAAGCCATCCACTCATTCTTAACTACAAAAGCCACATATCTTGTGGCTTTTTTTTATTTTTGAATCATCTGTTTAATTTTAAGAGCTTTTTCAAAATGGTCCAATTTATGTGTTTTTATCCACCACGTAGCCACTTCCATTAAAGACTTGGGATCATCATTTTTATTAGCAAAAAAAGCATAAAAAGAAAGGCCTACACTAGATCCTTTTTTTGCGATCTTTTCGTTGCAGACTTCAATGATTTTATCTTTCATTTTCTGATTCATGATTAATTCCTAGATATCACCGTCTGACCGCTCATTAATTACATCAAGCCAAGTCATCCGACACAACACCGTAGTGAGGATCTTCATAAATATTTACTTCTACCATTGATCCAGCATTATCTAAAAGTCTAATACAGTCAGGGCTTAAGTGTTTCAATCGTATCTTTTTATTTAACCTGGTATAACGATCTGTTAACTTTTGTACAGCTTCAATACCGCTATGATCTACGATTCTAGATTCTTTAAAATCCACGATAACTTCGTCACTATCATTTTGTGGATCAAATTTTTCTTGAAAAGTGGCAGTAGAAGCAAAAAACAGAGGACCCCAGATTTCGTAGTGTTTAACCCCGTTATCATCTATGTATTTACGAGCACGAATTCTAACTGCACTCTGCCAAGCAAACACCAATGAATTTGCAATCACCCCAATGATAACCGCTGAGGCTAGATCAAAGATCACCGTTAAGACAGTCACTAAGATTAAAACTATGGCGTCAGATTTAGGGATTTTGTGTAGAATACGAAAACTTGTCCACTCAAAAGTGCCTACGCAAACCATAAACATTACTCCCACAAGGGCAGCTAAGGGAATTTTTTCAATCAAGTCCGAGCCAAATAGAATAAATGATATTAATGCTATAGCTGCAACGAACCCCGATATTCTTGTTCTTGCTCCCGAGGTCACATTGATAATGCTTTGCCCGATCATCGCACAACCACCCATACCACCAAAAAACCCAGTCACAATATTTGCGGCCCCTTGTGCTACGCACTCTTTATTTCCTCTTCCTCTAGTCTCTGTCATCTCATCGATAATGGTAAGAGTAAGAAGAGATTCGATCAGACCCACTCCAGCAAGTATCAATGAGTAGGGAAAAATAATTTTAAAAGTTTCCCAACTAAATGGGACATCAGGAAGATGAAATAATGGAAAGCCACCCTTGATTGATGCAAGGTCACCCACCGATTTTGTCGGGAGACCAAAGAATATTACTATGGCAGAAATAACCACAATAGCCAAAAGTGAGGATGGGATAGCCTTTGTAAATTTAGGAACCAAATAAATGATAGCCATGGTTACAGCCACCAAGCCTAGCATCAAAAATAAAGCCGAGCCCGCGATCCATTCAGACTCCCCGCCACTAACCGGGATCTTGAATTGCTCAAACTGAGCCAAGAAGATAACGATAGCAAGGCCGTTCACAAAGCCAAAAATCACTGGCTCAGGCACTAATCTAATAAATTTACCCAATCTAAACCATCCAAGAACAACTTGAATCAAACCCATTAACACAACAGCAGCGAAGAGATATTCTACTCCGTGGGCTTTTACTAAACTTACCATCACAACAGCTAAAGCGCCGGTCGCACCAGAAATCATCCCAGGTCTTCCACCAAAAATGGAAGTAATTAAACACACCATAAAAGCTGCATACAACCCAACAAGTGGGCCGACCCCTGCTACAAATGCAAAAGCTACAGCCTCAGGAACCAATGCAATGGCAACCGTAAGGCCAGATAGCACTTCAAGCTTTAAATTGTACTTTCCAAAGTATTTGGTAAAAATCGGCATGTTTTTGTCCTAGTAATAATAATTGTGATTGTACGGATAGGCACAAGTAGCATCATCCATTGAGGGAGGCAATTTGATATTAAACTAGGAAAACCTTATCTTAGAGATACATAGCGCCAAAAAAAATAGCAAGAATCATTCATTTTCTCGCCATTGCAGTATGATTATGTCACAATAGTCCATGGCTGATGAGATTAAGTATTTTATATTAATTATTTGCGTATTATTAGTTCCTAAGTTTTTACTTAGATTTCGTATCCCGGCTGGCATTACGGCGATGGCCCTAGGGGTTTTGACCGCTCATTTTTTGGGTTGGTTTGGCACAAGTCCGACCCTAGAAGTTCTTGCCACTCTTGGTGTTACTTCTTTGTTTTTATTTGCTGGCCTTGAAATTGATCTTTACGAACTAAGAAAAGATGCGCCAACACTGCTAAAACATATTCTCATATCTCTTATTATTATATTTATAAGCGCTTATTGTCTTCACTGGGCGCTAGATATAAACTTCAGGATTGCAACTATTCTATCGCTCGGTCTAAACACCCCTTCAACTGGTTTTATTTTAAATTCAATCAGTGGATTCGATTTAACACAAGAGCAAAAGTACTGGATTAGATCAAAAGCTATTGCTAAAGAGGTTTTAGCTCTGATGATTTTATTCTTCGCCTTGCAATCAGAATCTATGGGACAATTAAGTATTTCGTTAGGTGTAATCATTGTAATGATTCTTGTCTTGCCTTTAGCTTTTCAGTTTTTTATTAAAAAAATTGCGCCTTATGCACCTGATTCAGAGGTCACATTCATGATCCTAATGGCCTTTATTTGCGGAGTCGTAACAATGAAGCTTGGCGCTTACTACCTTATTGGGGCATTTATTGCAGGCGTTATTGCGGCTCAATTTAGGCACTTTATTAAAACAAATGACTCTGAAAAAATGCTATACTCGATCAGCTTCTTCGCAAGCCTATTGATTCCATTTTATTTCTTTAAGGCTGGCGTTAAAATTGATTTATCTACCGTAAGTATCAACAGCCTGTTGTACGGTGTTGGGTTTTTAGTAATATTTGTTCCTATTCGTTATCTGAATGTATTTGTTTCAGTTCGATTTTTCTTAAAAGATTATTGGGACAGTCGATATAAAATATCATTATCACTGATGCCCACTCTGATTTTTGGATTGGTTATCGCAGCTATCTTGAGAAATCAATTTAGTGTAAATATTGATATAATAAATGGATTAGTTATTTATACCATCGTAGCAAGTATTATCCCGTCGATCTTTTTAAAGGGCGCGCCTAGGGAACTATATGACCCTAGGTTTTTAGAAAAGCGTACAAAAGATTAAATCTACTGTTCCCAAACTTCGATAGTCGACACTGGTGAGTCTGCCTCGTTCTCATACGAGTGACCACCTAAAACCCAAAGCCTATCATTGATATCTAATACCATTGAAAAACCTTTTGTTTCATTCATGTATCGCCCTAAGTGAAACCAAGACTCGCCCTCTAAAGCATAAATATGATTTACATATTCGTAATTATATTCACCTAATTTAAACATTCCGCCGAACACGTGCATTTTACCATTAAGAATACCCGCAGCCGGAGCAAATGTCGCAAATGGAAGTGGGGTTAATTCTTTAAAACTTAAGGTAGACGGATCAAACTCTGTGACACTATTTAATAGATCAAAGTGCGATGCTCCAACACCAATCCCGCCAATTAATAAAATCTTATCGTCACTCACAATACCAGTAAAAGCACGACGGTAAGGGGTTGGCATAGGAATGATTTGGTCTATCATTTTTTCTGTTTTGCAATCAAAGACCTCTATAGTCGAATGGAACTTACCATCATAGTCATTTTCAAATTTAGGCGTACTATCCCAACCGCCGATGATGTAGATCTTTGATCCTACTTTTGCCACCACATTAGATGACCTTGGCTCGCGTAAATTTCCTACTTGAGTCCAGGTATCTGTTTGCGGATTGTAGCGATCAATTCTTGATGAGCTCTTCCAGCCGGGTTTATGCTCGGCAGAAAACATAAAGCCGCCAAACGCATATAGATTATCATTACAAGTCTCAACATCATAACCATGGGCTTTAATTGGGCGAGGCTTCCCTTCAGACCAAGTCTTCGTTGTAATGTTATATATATCTAGTCGATCTAAAAAGCTAACTTCAGGATATGTGTGCTCTTGTCCTTGGTGACCACCAAACAAATAAATCTTATCGTCGATGTTGGCTGCGCCAAACGATGAACGTGCTGGCATAGGGATTACTGATGGAAGACTGCGCTTGTAAGATAAATCTCCACTAATACTTGGTGCATACAAATCTCCATCCATTCGAGCAACAACAACTGCCTCAGAATATGTACCGGTAACCACATTGCGGTTCAATTTATAAAGCTCAAATTTATCTGACTCGTTAGAGGCAAAAACAATATTGTTATGACGGTCAAATGTAGGGGCAAAGCTTTCAAAGCTAGTAAAAGTAATTTGCTCTATTTTTTTATTAGACAGATCAACTTTATAAATATTCCACTGATTGTCTTTAAAACAAGTCATTAGCATTTGTGAATCATCAAAATTTAAATTTGGAGCCATACACTTGTCAAAACCCGTCGACAGAAGGGTGCTGACTTGCGGATCAAATGTTTCCATCCAAACTTGCTTTTTATCCTTAGTAAGAGTTTTTTGGTACACCACAAAACTTCCATAACTAGAAAGTTTAGGGAAATACAATGACTCATCCGCAGTAATTTCTTTTACCGCGCCTGTGTCTCTATCTAAAATTTGAATTTGATTTTTATTATTTATAAACTCTGAATAAGCCAAAAACTTTTTATTAGCAGACAAGTGCGGATGCAAAACAAAGCCCGTCGTTTTTGTAATCTGTGTTTGCTTGCCTGTTTCTAGGTCTTTTAAATACACATTTAATTCGCGCTCGTTACGACCTGCAACAAATACTAACTCACTAGCATCTCTTGCTAAAAATGGGTAAATGGCAAAGTCAAAAGCAACATCGACCTTAGAAGTGGAGCGGCTATCTTGAATCCATAGGCTTTTTTCGTGGTTGGCGCTTTCATACATAAAGGCCATTTTTTCATTAGCAGCAGCAAAACAAGAAAAGCATACAAGGCTTAGTATTATTAACTTCATGATTATCTCCCGTGAATGTGTCTCATCATTCCCGGGATTGTGGTTTGCAGTCAAAAGTTTTTTCGCATTGAAAACTAAACGAGTTTTTTGTGCGGTGTGTGAGTCGCTATATGGCTTTATAGGCTACAAGGACTGGATCAAATAATCTAATCCACCCTGAACCGCAGCAACCTGTGCATCTACACAAATCGCATCTGTCACCTTAGGGCTATCAGGATAGACCTCAGTGGTTGTTGTGTATTTGGCATTAGAAAACCCGGCGCAGAGAGAAAGCTTTTTAATTGGATAATTGATCACACCCTCTCCTGTGATTTTTTCACCAATAATTCTACCGCCCTCATCGTGAGGTGCGATGTGTGTTACTTTTCTTACAGAATCAATGACTGCCTTTTGAAAATTTTCTTGTGGGTTCTCGGTGTCTCCTACTACATAAAAACCATCAGGAATTTCCCACAGCTCTTGCTTAACTCCATCTCTAGCTTCTAGATCAGGCCTGAACACAGTGTTGTCAGTGTCAGTAGTTTCATGTAGATCGAAGTGAGCAAATGGTTCGATCTTATCAGAAGACATGGCCTCTAAAAAAAGTTTACATTCTTCTGCTGGGCTATATTTAAAAAATGAGCGATTGGGATCGATAGCATCTTTGTTCCAACGGTTAATGGTTTCATAGGCCCACGGACTAATACACGGGGCGATTACAAAATTGAATTTTTCTTGGTACTTACCAACCAATCTTTCGGCACAACCTAGCGCGCCATGCACTCCGCTTGTTTCGTAACCATGAACGCCACCAGTAATTAAAATTGTCTTTTTAGATATATCGAAGTTTTTTGATTTCAATAAATACAAAGGGTACATGTCAGGATTTAAGGACAAGGAGCCGTAAGAAGAGATATCGACATTAGTTTTAAGCATCTGAATTTTAGTAACCACTTCATTTAAATACGAGCGTTTAATACTTTGTTTTTTAAACCATGTTTCTTTATCAGCTTTATTCCATGTCATAATCAATGCCTCTCTATGTTAGATCAATTTATTTTAAAGTGGGCTCCCACTTATCTGGGTCTTTTGGCGCTTTTGCTTGCAAGCTAAACTGCTTACGATTTTTAGACATTACACCCGCTGGACTTGGGGTAGCTAATTCAATTCCACCATTCATAAGTGTGTCCAATGAGTTTACTTTTATGTTAGAGCCAAACAAACCTAAGTCAGCTTGAATTCCACTTTTTCTCCAAAAAACCGTATTGTCCCTAATTAAATAGGCGTAACCATTGTCGACATTAATTTGTACAACAACTTGCTTTGCTCCTTCAGAGAAACCAAGTTTAGTGACAGCACCAATTTTTATTCCTCGGTAGGTAACTGGGTCACCCTTACTTACCGACTCGGCATTTTCGGTGATTAGTATATAAGTGCTTGTTTTATCTAGAATGTCTGTGGAACTAGAATTCAAAGCTTCAAAAATATTTTGTGGCGGGGCCTTTTCATTACCCGGCAGTGCCTCTAAATAAGTACCATCAATAAGCGTATCTAACCCAGAGACTCCTTGAAAGCCAATTTCTGGAGTGACTAGCGAGTACTTAGCTCCTTTACGAGCAAAATTACTTGCAGATTTATCTAACTGCAGTCTTACCACCACATGCTGTTGATTACTTGATAATGATATTCTTTTTACGACCCCGATAGTTACTCCTCGAAAAAACACTCTTGTGCTTTCTACTTTAATACCTTTAGCTGACTCAAAAAGTATTTCTATTACTGGGCCATGACTTCGATAATAGTTGATCAACATACCTGTCGTAATTAGAAACGCAAGCAGCGGAAAGATCAATATATACCAATTTTTCTTGAGACTATAATTTGACATTTTGTTTACCCTTTTCTTCCCATATAATTTTTGGATCAAAATAGGAAGACGCAAGCATTGTGAATATTACGACAAGCACAAAAAAAGCAGAACCAAGTTCTGGTATAACCGTGCCCCACTTACCAAACTTAACTGCCCCTACAAGTACAGCTAATAAAAATATATCTAGCATTGACCAGCGACCAATAGCTTCAACGAATCTATAGAGCGCCGTTTTAAACCTTGGGTGCGGGCTATTGCTACCGCTCAAACTTAAATAAAATAAAATGAGTAATTTAAGTAAGGGCAGAAGAATGCTCGCCAAAAAAACAACTAGAGCCACAAGATAAGAGCCTGATTCATACAACGAAATAATACCAGAATAAATTGTTGAGCTACTAACATTCCCATACATTTCAAAGGTCATAAATGAAAGCAGATTTGCAGGAATGTAAAAGATCAATGCTGTTAAAGAAAATGCAAGGCAAAGATCTGCTGATTTATGCGCTAGCGCTGGATTCTTGTGACCACACTGTGGACAACGAAGGTCCTCAGCACAGCTAAGCATAAAAGCGCAGGTAGAGCATGGAACGCGGTTTTCATTCATAATTAAATAGTATTAGCTTAAAGCACAAGACACTACAATCTGTTGATTAAGATATCTTTAGTATATAGATATATTGCGTCCAAAGCGTATATATCTGCTAAAGAATGTGTACATTATAAAAAACTCTCATTTAGAGCTTCTGGCTTTGCCCTTTTAGCTTTATTTACTTCGCTAGCAGCAGTTAAGTTTGGCTACCTAGTTCCTGATACTTGGAGTGAATTTATGGGCGAAGACTGCGCCGGTCACATTGAAGTAGTGACTAGGCTACTTAAAGCTCTATCGGCTATTGAGGACTTAACTGATTAAGATAATACTAAATAGCCAGGCATTACTCTTGTAAGCAATCGACATAATATTTTTTAACCCCATTTTCAATTTCTATTACTAGTCCATGAACATCAGTTTCAAAACCCGGAAACTCTTCGTTAAATTCCCTAGCAAACTGAAGGTACTGTACAATCAATTCATTGATTTTCTCTCCAGGCACCAAAAGTGGAATTCCCGGAGGATACGGAGTTAATAGTACAGCTGTTGTTTCTCCTAAAAGCTTGTCTATCTCAACACGCTTGATTTTACCATGAGACATCATCCTAAATGCATTTGCGGGAGTGGTCGTCACTTTAAATTCAGAGAGATACATTTCAGTTGTAAGCTTAGCAATATTTTCTTTTTTATAAGACGTATGAATTTTTTGACAAAAGTCTTTCAAACCAAGATCTTTGTATTTTGGATTTCTGTTTGAGAATTTAGGAAGTATTTTTGACATTAGAGCATTGTTATCATAATCTGTTTTGAACTGCTCTAGCATCGCAAGAAGAGTATTCCATCTTCCCTTTGTAATCCCAATAGTAAACATAATGAAAAATGAATATAAACCGCACTTTTCAACAATCACGCCGTGCTCGGCAAGGTACTTTGTCACTATGGCAGCCGGAATCCCTGTTACATCAAACTCTCCTGTCATTTTTAAACCAGGAGTCAAAATTGTCGTTCTAACTGGATCTAATATATTAAAACCATCCGCTACATTTCCAAAACCATGCCAGTCTTCGTTCGATTTTAATGTCCAATCCTCTTGAGTCCCAATCCCTTCTTCGGCGAGCTTGTCAGGCCCCCACACCTTAAACCACCAATCATCACCCCACTCAGCCTCAGTCTTTCGCATGGCTCTGCGAAAATCAATAGACTCCACAATACTTTCTTCAACAAGCGCCTGACCGCCAGGCCCATCCATCATCGCAGCAGAGACATCGCATGACGCAATAATAGAATACTGCGGACTAGTTGATGTATGCATAAGATAAGCCTCATTAAATAAATGCTTATTTAGTTTTTTATTTTCTGAATCACTTACTAAAATTTGAGACGCCTGACTTAGACCCGCCAGCATTTTATGAGTTGATTGCGTTGAAAAGACAATCGATTCCTTTGTTTTGGGTCTATCCTTTCCTATGGCATGCATGTTTTTATATAAATCATGAAAGCCTGCGTGCGGCACCCAGGCCTCATCAAAATGCAAAACCTCCACCTTGCCGTCGAGCAAGCCTTTAATTGTCTCAACATTATAACTAATCCCATCGTATGTACTTTGCGTGAGAGTCATTATCCTTGGTTTTTTTGTTTTATCTTTAATCAGCGGATGAGCGTCAATTTTCTTTTGGAGTGTTTCCATAGAAAACTCTTCTTTAGGAATAGGGCCAATGATTCCAAAATGATTTCTTGTTGGAGTCATATATATTGGGATTGCGCCCGTCATAATAATCGCATGTAAATTGGATTTATGGCAGTTGCGATCAACTAATACAATATCATCTGGGCCGACGCAAGAATGCCAGACTATCTTGTTAGATGTTGAAGTTCCATTAGTTACAAAAAACAAATGATCTGCATTGAAAATTCTAGCTGCATTTTTTTCTGAGGCCTCTATGGGACCGGTATGATCTAACAGCTGTCCCAACTCATCGACCGCATTACAAACATCGGATCTTAAAAGATTTTCACCATAAAACTGATGAAAGACCTTGCCAACGGGCGATTTTAAAAATGCAACTCCGCCAGAGTGGCCTGGACAATGCCAAGAATACGATCCTTTTTGAGCATACTCTAATAATGATTTAAAAAATGGAGGTACTATTGAATCTAAATAGTCTGCTGTTTCTCGAACAATGTGTTTTCCAATAAACTCTGGTGTGTCCTCATCAAGATGTAAAAATCCATGCAACTCTCTAAGAATACTATTCGGAATATGCCTAGAGGTTTTTGTTTCACCGCATAGATAAATAGGTACATCAGAGTTCTTCTTGCGAATAGTCGTTACCGAATGTTGTAACTCATTAAGTATGCCGCCGCTTTGATCTGGACCAGACTTTTCAAAGTCCTCATCATCGATAGAAAAAATAAATGCTGCCGCATGTTTTTGATGTTGCACAAAATTCATAACATCTTTACGGCTAGTTGCAGCGAGTACAGAGACCCCCAATTGTTCGATTGCCTTGCTGATCATTCGAATTCCTTCGCCGCTAGCATTATTGGCGTGGAAGTCTTCATCTATTATTACAACAGGAAAATCCAGCTTCATTCTTATTCCTCCCGAGTCGCCTCGCCTAGTACGACTATTTATGCACGAAAGTTACTTTATAAGCAATAAAACATTGACAATTTCATATACGTAAATAATTATGCATATATGGTGCATAATAATTCATTTAATGATTTTAAAAAATCAACGTGTTCGATAGTGGGCGCTCGAGGCTACGCAGGTTTAGAACTTGCTAGGCTTTTACTTGCACATCCTCAAGCAAGTCTAACTCATTGTTTTGCAACATCTGCTTTTGATTTATCAGCACACCTGTCTAATCCCAAAGCTACACAAGTTCAGTGCCTACCTGATACAGAAATTATGGCAAACCTAACTGACTATGTGTTTTTAGCCACTCCTGCAGAAGTTTCATTGAAGCTAGCACCTCAGATTATTGCCTCTGGAAAGATAGTCATTGATTTAAGTGGAGCCTTCAGACTTAAAAAAAGTGACTATCAAAAGTGGTACGGCTTTGAACATACACAAAAAAACACTTTGTTAGATGCGACCTATGGATTGATTCCCTGGGTGGGGCCATCACGCTCAGAGCGAATGATTGCAAATCCAGGCTGTTACGCTACCTCTATCTTATTAGCACTACTTCCATTAATTAAAGATAATTTAATCCTCTTGGATTCTATTGTCATAGATGCAAAATCAGGTAGCACTGGCGCCGGAAAAAAAGCTACAGAAGGTCAATTATTTGCTGAAGTTGATGGCGAGTGTCTGCCTTACAGGGTTGGCCAACATCAACATCTTCCTGAGATTTTAGAAACTATCGAAACTCTTACCGGGGTAAAACTAAACCCCCACATGACAACCTCATTACTACCCGTTCGACGAGGAATACTTTCTGGTATATATGCTAAATTAAATGCAAAAAAATCTGTAGAAGATGTAATTCAATCTTACAAAAAATATTATGCCGACTACCCATTAGTTCGACACGGTTTAGTTTCTGAGAAACCCGAGGGACTCCTCTTAAAGCGTGTCGTTGGAACAGCGAAAACACATATAAGCTATTCGACCCAAGAACAGAATTTATATGTATTCTCTTGTATTGATAATTTACTTAAAGGCGCAGCTAGCCAAGCTGTAGAAAATTTTAACCGCTTACTTGATCAATCCATTGATACTGGATTAAATCAATTGGAGGCCATGACATGACACCAGGTCCTGGAGTTCGTCGTACCCCTTTACCAAAGGGATTTCTTGCAAGTGGAGTTAATTGTGGAGTTCGCAGATACCGACCTGATATCGGCCTTTTGATATCAGAAGTTCCTGCTGTAGCGGCTGGAGTTTTTACATTAAATGAATGTCGAGCTGCCCCAGTACTTTACACACAAAGACTTTTACCATCCGATAACGTGCGAGCGATCGTAACAAACTCCGGGCAGGCTAATGCTGCAACTGGATCAGAGGGTATTGAAAAGAATTTAATGATGGTTTCGGCCATTGCGAAAAACTTAAATTGCGATTTAAATCAAGTGCTTGTAGCAAGCACAGGGAAAATTGGTGAGCAATTAGATACAGAAAAGATTCTACCATCTATTTCAGATCTTGTTAAGCGGGCCAATGATTCAGCCGAAAGCTTTGCCACCGCAATTTTAACAACAGATCTTGTACCTAAATCAATATCCACAACAGTAGTGCTATCGACAGGTACGGTTAGAATCACTGGTATATGCAAAGGCTCAGGAATGATCCACCCAAATATGGCCACCATGCTTGGTTACATCCTTACTGATGCGAAACTTACTAAAGAACATGCTCAGGATCTATTGAAAAAAACTACCGATGTCAGCTTCAACATGATCAGCGTTGATGGTGATTCATCAACAAATGATTGCTGCTTTTTAATGGCAAATGGTGTTTCTGGAGTGAGCCCGGTAGATGAAAAAGATATTCAAAAATTTGATACGGCTGTAAAAAAAATAATGATATTTTTAGCTAAGTCTATTGTAGCCGATGGAGAGGGCGCTTCTAAACTTATAGAAGTGCAAATCAAAGGTTCAGACAATTTCGAACTTGCACGCAAAGCCGCAAGAGGACTTACGCTTTCTCCCCTAATCAAAACCGCCGTTCATGGTGAGGATCCTAACTGGGGAAGAATTCTTGCGCGCTTAGGCGCAGAAAGTATACCTGCTGAGCAACTAAATAAAATGGTTCTTAAAATTCAAGGAGTGACCTTATTTGAAAAAGGCCAGCCCGCACAATTTTCCCGTGACGAAGTGAAGAAGTTATTAAAGCAAGCAGAAGTAAAAATCGAAGTAAATCTTCACTCTGGAAAAGAAATTGCCACTGCGTGGGGATGCGATCTTTCGCATAAGTATGTAGACATCAATACGGAGTACTCATGAAGCAAATAGTTGTTATTAAATTAGGTGGCTCTGCCTTACAAGACAAGACTACAGTCAGCGGACTAGCTACTTTGATAAAAGGTTACCAAAAACAACGATACAATGTGGTGATAGTTCATGGTGGCGGCCCGGCAATCAATAAAGAGCTAGAAAAGCGCTCTATTACCTGGAAGTTCGTCGATGGCCAGAGACAAACAACTCCAATAATGATGGATGTTATTAACGACGTCCTTGCTAAGCAAGTAAACTCAATGCTCGTGGACTGCCTAAGATTTGAGGGTGTTCGATCTTCAGGGCTTTCTGCGGCCGATGATAGAATATTATTATGTAGCCAGCTAAGCCCTGAGCTTATTCAAGTAGGTAAAGTCGAAACTGTAGATGTTACTGCTATCAAGCCTTATTTTGAAACTGTCCCAAGAGTGACTCCTGTTATCGCGCCCATAGGAATTAGCTTTGAAACCAAAGAAATAAAATATAATATCAATGCCGACTGGGCTGCAGTGAAAATTGCTATTGCTCTGAAAGCAAAGAAACTAATTTTTCTAACTGATCAGTCTGGTATTTTAGATGCACAAAAAAGATTAATTGAAAAAACTGACCCTGAAGAATTGCAAAAACTTATCGACTCAAAAGTTATTTATGGTGGCATGGCAGTGAAAGTTAGGGCCATGAGTACCGCTCTTGAATCTGGAATTAAATCAGTACAAGTCATGCATGCGGCATCTACAGCCGAGGCGGTAAACAACAAGTGTCTAGGAACCCTTCTCGTTAACAAACCAACAAACTTAAAAAATGGATTCTACAGTGGCAGAGCAAAGTAAAACAGAGGCACAAGAAAGACTTTTGATTTTAAGACAGTTACTTAAAGACAAAGTTGCCGGAACTCAAGAAGAAATATGTAGCGCTTTACGAGCTAAAAGCTTTGATATTACGCAAAGCACAGTTTCTCGTGATCTAAGACGAATTGGTGCGGTGAAAACCATTAATGCTAGTGGTGATTTTATATACCGTCTACCCGAGGACCACCGAGTTTTTACTCCAATTAGTGGAAGTTTAAGCGAATTAGTCACCGACATTCAGAGCAATGAAGTGATGATTGTTGTACACACTAAACCCGGATCAGCTAGTTTACTAGCCACTCACATTGATAACGCAAAAAAATCACTTGGAATACTAGGAACACTAGCCGGAGACGACGCTATTTTTATAATTCCAGCATCTATTAAAAAAATTTCAACAGTAATAAAAAAAACACAAGAACTTCTAGATCCAGAGACTTAGTTTTTTAAAGATTTGCGATAGGTCGCATAAAGGAGGCATAATGCAAAAAAACAATTCTTCAACCAACTACGGTGAAATCACAGGTCCCATTGTCATTATTGGATTTGGCTCAATTGGCAAAGGTACACTACCTCTTATTGAAAAACATTTCAAATTTGATAAATCACGATTGGTTGTAATTGATCCATCTGCAAAAGATAAAAAGCTTTTAGAAGAGCGAGGAATTCAATTTGTTCAAAAAGCTGTTACAAAAGAGAATTACAAAGACTTACTTAAACCTTATTTAAAAAATGGTGACGGCACTGGTTTTTGCGTCAACCTGTCAGTCGATGTTTCATCTCTTGATATGATAAAGTTTTGCCGAGATATCGGCGTCTATTACATAGACACCGTCGTAGAGCCTTGGACCGGTTTTTATTTTGATGATACCAAGAGTACAGCTGATAGGTCTAACTACTCTTTAAGAGAAACTGTTTTAGAAGAAAAGACAAAAAATAAAGGTGGCATTACGGCTGTTTCATGTTGTGGTGCGAATCCCGGAATGGTTTCTTGGTTCGTAAAGCAAGCTCTACTAAATCTTGCTAATGATCTTAAGATAGAACACACAGTGCCTGCAAACCGAACCGAGTGGGCCTTATTAATGCAAAAGGTTGGCGTCAAAGGAATACACATTGCCGAAAGAGACACTCAAATATCTAAACGACCAAAGCCGATGAATATTTTTGTTAATACATGGTCAGTGGAAGGATTTGTTAGCGAAGGTCTACAGCCAGCCGAATTAGGCTGGGGTACGTTTGAAAAATGGATGCCCGAAAATGCATCCACTCATACATCTGGTTGCGGGGCTGCAATTTATCTTAACCAACCTGGGGCGAACACGAAAGTAAGAACATGGTGTCCAACGCCAGGTCCTCAGTATGGACGACTTGTAACTCATAACGAATCCATCTCAATAGCTGACTACTTTACAGTTAGAAAATCTGATGAAGTAACTTATCGACCAACATGTCATTACGCTTATCACCCAAGTAATGATGCCATCCTGTCGCTAGAAGAAATGTTTGGTAGGTCTGGTGAACGCCAACATGAACAACACATTCTTGACGAAAATGAAATCACCGAAGGGGTTGACGAGCTAGGCGTTTTATTATTTGGGCACGAAAAGAATGCTTATTGGTACGGCTCACAACTATCTATCGAAGAAGCTCGAAAGCTAGCTCCATATCAAAATGCAACTGGCCTTCAGGTAACATCTGCAGTTCTAGCAGGAATGGCCTGGGTGCTTGAAAATCCAGAGGCAGGAATTGTAGAAGCCGATGAAATGGATTTTGCAAGATGCCTTGAGTTTCAATTGCCTTATTTAGGCCCGGTAAATGGATTCTATACTGATTGGAATCCATTAAAAGACAGACCTGGATTCTTTCCAGAAGACATTGATGCTAGTGATCCGTGGCAATTCAAGAATGTCATAGTACGCTAATACCCGTACTTCACGGCTCGCCAAATAAATGGCGAGCTGGTAGGTTAATATTTTTCTAAAATTAAATATTTTCTATCTTCTTCAGGAAGAGAATCTCGCTCTTTTTTCCCAGAGTACCAAAAGATAATTGCCAAAAGAGTAATACCACCAAAGATGCCCCACTCTAAAGGCCAAACAAGACTTAAGGGTGAGGCTGGAATAAGTAAGGCCCCAAGAATAAATACAGATCCAGCAGCAGCAATATAGCCTACTAGTTTTGGGTGTTTTACTTGGTAAGGGCGTTCTAAATTTGGGTAGTCTTTACGTAATTTTAAAAACGATAAAGACACTCCTAAAAAAGCCATGGCTATGCACAAAGAGCCGACATCTACAAAGGCAACCATAGCACCTCTTCCTAGAAAAGATGATAGAAGCGTAAACCCTCCAGTAAAAAGTATGGCTACACTTGGAGTACTATATTTCTCATCGACTTTACCAAAAGTCTTTGAAATTAAACGACCTCTGCCAAGAGCAAATAAAACTCTTGAGCCTGCCAAGAAAAAACCATTCCAACTTGTAAACAAACCAAGTAAGGCCGCTATTAAAATAATATCTGGCAACCAAGCATTTGAAAATAAGTGATCAAAAGCAGCTGCTGCTGGCAAAGTACCCTGAATGGTGCTCTCCCAAGGGGATGCAAGCGAAGTAGATAATATTAGTAAGACATAAAAGACAGCCGATGCAAGTATGCTGACAACGATGATCCTACCAAGATTTTTAGCAGCAATACCCGCTCCAGCTTCTTCTGCAGCTTGTGGAATTGTATCGAACCCCACAAACCAAAAAGGAGCGGTGATAAAAACACTAATTATTCCTGCGGAAGAATCTATAAAATCAGTATGTGCAAACATAGGACTAAGGTTGCTCCAGTCTCCAAATATCAAACCAGCACCAACAAATAGTAGAACCGCAGTTAAAAATAAATACGTAAGCCAAATTTGTACTCGCACAGCGTACTTAGGTCCGTAATAATTTACCGCTGTGATAATTCCTGTAAATACTAAAGCTAAAAGTAAATGGGATGCAAACACTTGGTCACCACCAACGCTATACAAAGGAAAAATATCAAGACCCGGGACCAAATAACCCAGTACTTTTCCAACAGATATGGCCTCAAAAGCTGATACAGACAAATAACCAAATGCTAAGAACCATCCAATGATAAAAGACTTTGATACACCAAAGGCTTTGTAAGCATAAGCTACCTCTCCTCCTGCAACAGGAATCATAGACGTTACTTCTGCATAGCAGAGGCCAATAAGAGCCATAAAAATACCGGCTAATCCAAAAGCGATGATTGCGCCCATTGGACCTGCTGATGAAAACCAGTTTCCTATGCCTGTAACCCATCCCACACCAATCATTGAGCCAAAGGCCAATGAAAAAAAGCCGATTAGAGAAATTCCACCTTTAAGTTTTTTACGATCAATTATCATTAGAGCCTTTCTTAAAAAATAATTACTTAGTGGGGGCTGCTAAACCCAGAACCACTTATTTAACCTACTTTATATACTGTGAATTTCAATAACTTATGTAAAGAATTTCCTAGATGGACTGTGTTCCTGCACTCAATATTTATTATTTAATAACGCTTTTCCCACTGTAAAACAACCTCACCAGCCTGTTCACTTGATTCATTAGGAGCCCAAGACGTTGCAATGACCCAGCGCTTCGAAAGTCTTTTTCTAATTTCTAATGAAGCATACTGATCAAGACTCGTCCCGATACCTGCTGTCAAGCCTTTACCAAGAACAATCGTTGCTGAGTAAACTTTTGTGACTGAGTTATAAGACACACTTCGAATCGGAGTTGAAGCAAAAGCCCACAATCCAAATAATCCAACAGCTTTGTCTGCCATTGCAGCTTGCGCATTACCCGAAGTTTCGGCATCTCCCCCAACCAAATTATCTCGTGTGCGGTCGAATAGTAGAACCGATACAATATCTGGACGATCTAAATAAGGCTCACTGCTTAAATCGATGTTTGGCTTTTGTGTTGTGCCAGTGACCCGAATCATGACTTTATGGTTTGTCTGTTGCACATGAAATTTACCATCTATGGGAAAATCCGCATCGGCTGTTTCATCAAGATTCAATCTCATTGAATCCACGAAGACAGTTCGCTTTAAATATGTAATTTTGAACGGCTCAATCTTTATATAACCCTTATCTATATCACCTTCCCATCCATAGTTGATAGTGATCGGGATAAATGGATCAGCCAATGGATATAAAAGTCGAATCGCACCAGGGCTTAAAGTTTTTATTTTAAAACTAAGATTTATTTTAGTAGAAGGTTTTTTTTGAATAACCACGGGAGCTAGATGAATTCGCGAGTCTCTAGCAATTCTGGGCATTCCTCTTACAGGGTCAAGAGGAGGTAATTCAACTTGTAAATCATCAATACTTGCATCCACATCAATATTAATTTTTTTAAAATCCGCTGTCGCGCGCGCTTTAAGTATTGATGAGACTTTTACTTTTTGTTTTTTCGACTGAAGATCGGTGGACAAAATCGCTTCGATTGAGATATCACCAGATTTATCCTCTACACTGACAGGGCTTTTTATTATTAAATCAATTGCTCCATCTAAAACGTTAAGTGGCGCAGGCACCATAATTTGACCTGCAAGAAGAATTTCTCGCACTTCTTTAAATCGTGAAATATGAACTTTTGAATCGATAATTGGATTTAAAAGCCATTTTTCATGTGTACGCATAACCTGAAGACTTGCCCCTAAGTTCAAATTGAAGATTGCATTTTTCACTTCTTGCACACGAAGTTCAGCATCAATTGCCGGCAACCCGTCACCTTGTGAAGATAGCAATCTGTTCAACCAAACATCTGCTGTCATTTTAACTTGTAAGAAGGATGCAAGTTTACAGCTGCATGATGCTTCGATTTGCTTTTTTAGAGATTCATCCATAAAAAATAAAGGTACCGGAGCTTTGACAGTGGCGCTCCCCTTAGAATTAAGCCATTCTCCTTTTTCAATAGGAAGAATATAGTGGACGTTTATGTTATTTAATTTACTGATTGGACCTGGCAAACCATTAATATCGATTTGCAGTTTCACGTCTAGCATTCTTTTGTCAGCTAAAATCTGCAGTTGAGGCTTCCATCGAATCCATTTTGAATTCATTTTATACGCACCCTCAATATCCGATGCAACTTTTAACTGTTCATCTTTATAAGTAATAGAAATTGGAGTTTTAACTTTGAGGGAATTACTGTTTACGTTTATTACAAAGTTCATAAACGAAGTCTCTGTACCAAAATGCTTAAGATCAACCGATCCCACTAGATTAACCATTGCTGCAAGTTCAGTTAAATCTTGCAGCTCTACTTCAAATGAGACTTTGTGTGATTGCACTTCTGGTTTAGAAATTTTTATAGAAGCCAGAATCGGCTTTGAATCCCCTGACTGGTATTCAAATTTATCGATTGAAATATCTATCTTGTTCAGTGTAACCCTATCTTGGTAACTCTGAAGAGTTTGAACGATTGATGTGACCTGCTCCAAGGCATCAGATGGATCAAATGGTTTTTGCTTTACATTTGGATCTAGTTTCTGTCGAATACTTACAGATGAAAGGCTTTTTATATAAAAATTTTTAATTTCAACTTCAGTTCGTGGAAATATAATTGTCGCGCTCAAATCAATAGTTAGTTCTTCGAGATTTATTATAACTTCAGGATCTAGTTTGGTTACCGAGATATTATCAAATGAGATTTCAAAATCCCAATTCATTCTTTTAACGTGATTAACAGAAAAATGAATATCGCTCCAGCTAATTTGTAGATCCTCTGGCAGAAGATGCCTTTCGACAGTTTGCCAAGACTCCTCAGGGTTAAAGTACACCCAAAGGCCTGCACTCAAAACAACAACTATAGTAAGTGTAGTTATCGCAGTGAAAATGATAAAAATGCACTTGAATGTTTTTTTGAGACGATCCATCTAAAACTCTTCTCCAAAACTGATATTGTAGACCCACTCGCGAGGATAGTCAGATGTTTCTATCGAGTTATTCCAAACCTGACCACGTGCTGCTGAAAATCGGAGAGTACCAAACGGAGAAACCCAACGAAGACCTGCACCATAAGAAATAAATGTGGGCGAAATAAATTCATATTGGCGTGTGCCAAGCTTAGCCGAATCAAACAATAATAATGGCTCAAGATTATAAGGGGCAACTTGAACAAGTCTAAATTCAAAACCAGCAAGAAGTGAAGAAATATATCCTCTTCCTTCGTTATCCAATGTATGACGTGAAAACCCACGGATATTATTGTTACCACCATAAAAAATACGAAGATCCACTGGTAAATCGGTAATCTCGGTTGGATCGTCTCGGTGGTGGGTATCAACAAATGTAGTTTCGAAGCGACTTGCAATTACAATAAGTGGAGGGGCGTAAGCATTTACATTGTATAAATACTTAAGCCTTATATCATAGCGATCGACATTAAGACCTGAACCAATTTTCTTTCTCTGTCCCGTGTACTTAACATCTCCTGTCCAACCTTCAAATTGTGAGCGCGAAAAAGCTTCGTAAGAGTGACTTGCGGCTGACAGAGACCCATCCCAAGATAAATAATTGAGTTCGTCAGGCCCTTGTCCACTCACAGTCTTAAGATAATTGAGCGTTGGGCCCAATCTACCCTTCACTCTAATATGAGAAATATCCCATGCCCGCCCGATATCAGACCCGACCTCACCCTTATTGGACTCGAATGATCTTTCATTTTTACGCTCAAATTTAAGTCGTGGGCCGACAAAAGTTCGATACGAGTTCGCAAGGACATAAAGTTCTGAACTAAGCTCAAGAGTTTGTCTAATATTTGAAGCATGAAGTTGGGCTAAAAAGCTTGAGGCCCTATCATCGAGACGCGAATTTTTAAACCAAAC
The DNA here is from genome assembly GCA_037969075.1 of Bdellovibrionales bacterium. Taxonomy (GTDB): domain Bacteria; phylum Bdellovibrionota; class Bdellovibrionia; order Bdellovibrionales; family UBA840; genus JAGRAL01. The sequence goes on from JBBKWS010000079.1 coordinate 20,243, forward strand.
ATCAGCAAACGGAAATTCTTCCGTCGAAGCACCCACACTAAAGCGCAGAAGTTTTGGCTTACCAACTTCAGAAATAAAATTCAAATCAACTTTATCGTCATGACAAATAGTAGTTATATAGGCATTTTGAAATAATCCTTGCGCCATCACACGGTCGATGGTGATCTCGGTCTCGATAACATTGTATTGCCCGCCTGGCTCGAAGGCTTCATATCTTTTTAAAGCCTCCAGATCTAATGTACCGTAGCCAGAACGAAAAATTTCGCCGATTGACTGAACTGGCCCAGCCTCAACATCTGCGAACATTTTATAATCCCAGGCTTGTGCTCGCATTTCGATTTTAGGACATGCATGACCTTGACGTTTTGCTTCGAGTTCAATCCAGTTTTTAACCTCATCTAATTTTTGCGGAACCATCGGCTCCCCGACAATCTTTCTTTTTTTACTAACCTCCACCACCCCATTAGACCCGGTAATAATCAGCTGACTGGTCTCAGCTCTCTTGCCCTTTTTTACAATCAATTTATCCCCAGTGTTCTCAAAGGTCGCATCAAGATAGCCTGCATTCTGCAAAAGAACATTCAGTTGGTACTGCGCTTGAAGAAGTGGGACTTTTTTCCAAGCTTGATCTGATTCTTTAGTACCACAAACTAAAACCTTCTCGTTTTCACTAAGGTCAAAGCTACTATCAATGATCATAATATCGGGGTTTGAACACAGTTTTTGATCGGCGAAGGCATAAGAACTAAAAATGAGGAAATAGAGCATGGTTTTCAACATAAAGCAGCTCTACGTGTTAGGAATATTTTGCGGTTTTGTCACGATATTTGCCGGTTGATTCTGCAAAATCTCTATGTTTCTAAATCTCTGTATGCCATTTAATCCAAATGAAAACAACCCAGCCCGTGACTCACTAAAATAACGATTTACAAGAAGTCGCATCCATTTCCATATGAGGCATATCCGCTAGTTCTTTGTGATTATTAAGACTGGCCTCAATGGCAATAAAGCCTTCGCTATTGGTAGTTCTTGTCAGAAAAATGGTATCTCCTGGTGCATACTCGGCGTTGCCAGTGATTTTTTGCACGGCCCCTTTAATATAGGCATCTACCGCATTTAAACTTGGCCTTACTCCTCTTAGTAGTGGATTTTCGGCTCTTAAAAAATCTTCTATTAGACGTGCATCTACTTCTAATTTAAGCCCTGATGACTCCAGCATCTCTACTCGAATCGCATCTATCGCGCGCGATAAAATTTCAGTGCTAATTTTCATAGGTAATACTGATGAAACCGACACCACATCCATTCGATTGATAATATAATCTGGCACTTTATTTTCAAATAACTTACGAAGTTCTGCTGTAGTCATTTCTATAAGCCTTTTATTAATCTGCTCCTCTGTCCACTTCACCACATCATCAGGAAAGATAGTATGAGCCCCCTCATTAGAGGTAAGAACAATCATGTGCTTATTTAGACGACGAATTTTATTATCGCCACCTTCAACAATGCCCTTATCAAACATTTCCATCAGAGATTCAAAAAACAATAAATTAGCCTTCTCTACTTCATCAATAATTATAATCCCGCCAAACTTACCTTTTGCAGGATCATCTAACCAATCCATTAAACGACCCGCGGTGTGTTTACCAAAAGTAACTCCACCCGGAACACCAAGAAGCATACTCATCTTAATATCGTTAGCATCACTATACTGACTGGCCTTAATCATAAAGACTCGCTCTTTTGATTTAAGCGCTAGCTCGGCGAGTACCTCTGCCGTTTCCGTTTTACCAGTACCAGATCTACCAAGCACTAAACCAACCTTTACGCCCCTCTTGCCTTCATTACGAACCACGGACAACCATAAATTAACAAAATCATTTACCATTCGCTCTTGACCCAGAACCCGCGCACTTACTTTTTCAAATAAATCTTTGCGGTATTTTTCCATGGCTTTCGCATCACGAGGATCGGCCGGTAGCCCATGCTCTTTTTGAACAAAATCATATACATCTGTTTTGTTTAAAGTTACGCGAGAGACTCCTTCTTTATATCGCTTGTGATTTAGTAAGTCGTCGGCAAAAACAAAGCTGCCGTCCAAAACTCCTTTATCAGGAAATACCAATCCGACTTTACGAATTATAAGCTTCATTACATCTTCATTAATTTCTGAGTCAGCATATAGAATTTTAAATAGTGGCATCCATGATTTTTTAAAAATTTCTAAGATTTCTGCCTCAGAAAACTCTCTGACCGCTACTTCTTGAACTCTTCGTAGCAAAGCTCCATTATGTTTGAACGTCGACCTAAACTCCGGTGATGTGCTTGCGCCAATTAGCATGATTTTACTTGATGTAGATTCGATGAACGGTTTGATAGCCTCAATTTGAACTTCGGTAAGAGTATGAAACTCATCAATAAATACTATCACCCTGCGGTCAATTTGCTTTTGTACTTCATTAATAGCAGAAAAGTAAGCTTCAATGGCATCGGCTTGACCCGCTGGCTTATCTGTTTTTGCAAGCCTTGAAATACGGCCAGAAGTGGTCGTGATGACTGTGGCATTTTTAAAAATCTCTGTAACTACATTATCCGTGTATTGTCCTGTTACTAAACCAAATGAAAAGCCCTCAACAATGGCTGTTTTACCTGCTCCGGCTGATCCAATGAGTACGGCATTTTGTTGCCTATGCCTCGATAAAACCATTAGTAATCGTTCAACCACATCTTCTCGGCCAAGAATTTTGGCGTACTTACCATCTTTTAATTTATCATAAACATCATCTGTCATGAACTTAGTTGTACCAGCTAAAAGAATGTCAACCGGGCCAGAATCTCCAGCCTTTACAGGGCCCGCTGATTGACGCCCTTTCTTTAGCCCGCGAATTTGGTCTTCGAACTTTACATATCCCTCTAAGGCTTCTCTTTGCTTAATATCCTCAATCCCTAAAGCTTCTCTAGATAAGGATGCATGTTTATACGCAGTACTAAGCTCAGAAATAATGTGTGCGTTAATACCACTAAGCTCTGGAAAAAGCTTTGAACCCACTTCTGTACGCAACTTTGCTGCCTCGAGAGCTTCATCAATATATCTTATGAATTCTGTTTTAGTAGCGCTAGTATTTCTAGAAGGATGAGACTGAAGCCAAATAGTTAAACGATCTCTAAGATCTAATAGTTTAGATTCACCACTTTGCAAAACATTCGACGGATGCACGTGACTACGGTTAGTAATTTCGCCGATAGTTTTAATATAGTACTCAATAACTTTTTTACTTTTTTTATCGTTGATAGCTGTAATAGCCTGCTCTATCACTACATCCGCCACATCGGTATAGCGATAGTCTTTTAAAACATCGAGCCCTGCTATAATTCTACGTTCGTTATTACTATGAATGGCGTCCCAGATGACTAAGAACTCAGATTGCTTCGCATCAAGTGCGACCGCTTGTAAATTAGAAGATATGAAAAGAAGAGCTAAAAAAACTATAAAAGCGCGCATCAAAAATCCCCATGGATTATGA
>JBBKWS010000080.1:0-6199 GCA_037969075.1 Bdellovibrionales bacterium
GCCGATGCTCCAAAAGTCGTAGATGGAAAACTTAGCATGCAACAGTTTTATTTATCTGCACGTGTAACAAACGGCTTTAGAGTTGGTTGCGACTTAAGATGCAGTGGTACGCCTGATGGCTCAGAACTGGTAAACGGTTTACGCTGTGTAAATTCACAAGGTCAACCCGTAGCTGCGAGTAATTGTGCGGGCCTATCAACTGATGGTCTAAGTTGTCCAACAGTTTGTCAAAACGATCCCGTGCTGAACTAAGCTTACTTCGTTGCTTCAGCAAAAATAAAACTATAGTAAAATACCGCATCGGGGTCTTTTTTCAAGGCCTCCAATTCGCCCTTCATTTCATCCACAGTAGATTTGTCAATTTTTCCAATATCCAAAAGCGCTGGAGCACCGCTGAGCAAAAGCCTCGTCCAGTAGCTAATACGCTCTTCACGCTTAGCTGGATCACGATTGTCATAATGCAAGCTTCTGGTTTTTACATCAATCGATGTAAATCCTGCCTTATTTAAATAACTACCAAGCTTTGAACCTACAAATGGATCGCCGCCAATATTCCACTGATGGTCATTAAATTCGTACCAATATTTTAAAGTCGCAGGACTATAGGGATGTAAAAAGAATGTGTTGTTCTGCACTTCGTTGATATACACCTTGGACCCTGTTTTTAATACTCGGTACACTTCGTTTAGCGCCTGCTGTGGATTAGGAAGGTGCTCCAGGACCCAACATAGATAGGCTCCATCAAAAACCTCACCCTGAAAGGATAAATTCATCGCATCATCTTTTTTTAGATGAAATCGAGATTCTAGGATTTCAGGCTGCAAACGACTCTCTGCCACACGCAGTTGGTCATCAGATACATCAACACCTGTAATAGTAATTTTAGGAAACTCTTTTAGTAAAATTTTTGATTGCGCACCTACACCACAAGCGACTTCAAGAATATGTGAGTTGTCGGGCCAGGCTATATCTTGATGTAGCTCAGAAGCAAGGGTTTCAGCTTGATCAATTAAACGAACCTGCTCTTCTTCACTAAATCCATGTAAATACTTTATATCTGACATATGTCACCTACTGAATAAACTCTCTCACAAAATCATCAGCGGGGTTATCTTTTATTTCTTTAGGGGTTCCAACTTGTAATATCTTACCAGCTTTCATAATCACTATTCTATCACTCATTGTGTTGGCCTCAATTTGATCATGCGTTACATAGACAACTGTTAGCTTTAAGGACTGTTGAATAGCCCTGATGTCAGCACGCATCTTTTCTCTAAGCTTTGCATCAAGATTTGATAAAGGCTCATCTAACAAAAGAACTTTGGGTTGCATCACTAAGCCTCTAGCCAATGCCACGCGCTGCTGTTGCCCGCCGCTCAATTGATTTGGCATTCGTTTTTCTAAGCCACTTAGCTCTACGATCTTTAACATTTCTGCGACACGCTTTTCAATTTCTGGCTTTGACACTTTTTGAATTTTTAAAGGGTATGCCACGTTATCATAAACATTCATGTGTGGCCAAACAGCATATGATTGAAATACCATTCCTACATAGCGTTTTTCAGGCGGTAAGAAAAATTTATTTTCAGGATCAGAAACTAGATCATCCCCTAAGTATATTTTACCGTGGGTATTTTTTTCTAATCCCGCAATCATTCTAAGTGTTGTTGTCTTTCCACATCCTGATGGACCTAAGAAAGAAACAAACTCACCGTCCTCAATAGTAAGAGTAAAGTCTCTTACAGCAAATACATCCGCGGTATATTGTTTTTTGACTCCAACAAATTTTACCTGACTCATAATCCATACCTTCCGTTAGAACTTCTTTTTACAATCCAATTTACTACCACTACTAACATCACTATCATGATAGCTAATACCGAAGCACTTCCGCCGCTAGCATCTGCATACTCTTGCAGTTGAAAGATCACAGTCCCTACAGTTTCTAAACCGGGGCCTGTTAGCAATATTGTCATTGTCAATTCACTTACGACAGGCATAAAAATTAAAAACCAGGCAGCAACAAGAGGAGCTTTCATAAGTGGTAGCCAGATGTTAAGCATCGTTCGTCCCCATCCAGCACCTGACACCCTTGAGGCTTCATCCAAGACATCATCAATTTGTCTGTAGCCATCAGCAGTAGTCTTCATGGCAAAACTTAAATACTTAACAATATACGCTAAAGCCAACATACCTAGAGTATTGTACAAACTAGGACCAACTCCAAAAAAGCCATTACTGAACGCTAAGATTAAGGCCAATGCGACAACAGTTCCTGGTGTGGAGTAAGGAAGAGAAGCTAGTAAATCAAGAAGGTTTCGGCCCTTAAGTTTTGTCTTAACTTGTATGTAAGATAAAAATCCACCCAGTAGGCATGCAAGACTGGCTGCTATAACACCTAAGATAAACGAATTCCAAAACGCACGTCCCGTCTCCTGCGTCTCAAAAAGTACTCTATTAAAATTAGCCAGTGTCCAGTTCTCTAAGCCAAACTCCCCCTGCACCTTACTAATAGCAGAAATAAAAACTCCTGATAGTGGAAGTACAAAGACCAAAAATAAAAACAAACTAACAAGTATCACACTAGGAGTTTTCCATTTCCCCAACTCGATCAAGCTTGGCCTACTACTTTTACCCGATACAGTTTGGAACTGACTTTTTCTTAATATCCTTTGCTGTATTAGCAAAGTAACTGCTGCGGCCAACAAGAGTAACATCGAAAGAGCTCCAGCTCTGTAGATACCACTCATCGAGCCCATTTTTTGAAACGTATAAATTTGTGTAGTGATCAAATAAATTCTAGCTGGACTACCGATCAAGGCTGGTACACCGAAACTAGCCGCAGTGGCCAAAAACACTAACAAGCCACCACCCAATATAGAGGGGCGGATGAGTGGCAAAGTTATGTCTCTAAAGATCTTAAGTGGGCCCGCGCCAGAAAGTCTGGCCGCTTCTTCAAATGAAGAATCCATTCTTTCTAGGGACGCATGAACTGTTAACAGTATAAATGTATATAAAAAACTAGTCTCTATCCAAACCAAACCACTAAAGGTGTATACATTAAAAAACGAGTGGCCAATGATTCGATTCAATAAACCCGTCGTGGGATTTGCCAAAAAAATCCAGGCGATGGCGCCGATATACGGTGGTATAGCATAAGGTAAACACAGCCATGATCTAAATCGCCTATTCCAAGGAAAGTCAGTGCGGGATAAAAGCCAGGCCAATGGAATACCAACCGCACAACTAAGTAAACTAACTGCCGTACTTACCAATGCAGTATTTTTAATAGCAGTAAGTATTGTACCACTTGTTAGAACATTTTTAAATGCATCAAAAGATAATGTTCCATCAGGACCAGAGTATATTACTTTAAAAAATAAGACCGCAAATGGATAGACACACATTGCGAGCAACAAAAATATAGATAGACCAAGTATTGCCTTTTTCAATGCAGTCCCTCTTAGTGAAACATTATGTTTGTGAATTCTTCTTTGATCTCTTCACGCTTCGACATAATTTCTTTCAAGACTTCAGGCGTCCACGCTGGTGCTGTTTTCATAACATCCACTAGATCCCTTGCCCCTTTTGGAGCTTCACCGGGAACAGCTGCATACATATGAGATCTAACCATAGCTGCTTGCCCCTCTGGCGAAAAGAACCAGTCCGCAACCTTCTCGGCATTGGTTCGAGGCGTCTTTTTATTGATGATAGCTAGTACATTAGATTGAACAATCGCGCCGTCATCTGGATAAATAACTTTGATATTTGAATCACTACTTAAACGCAGCACATTTTCTAACAATACCCAACCAACCGGTCTTTCTTTCGTCTGCACTCGACGAATAACTGAAGAGTTTCCGCCCTCACTGATAGTTTCATTTTTTCTGAGCGCCTTAAAATAGTCCCAACCATACTCTTTTTGTAAAAAAGCTACTGTTGTAAAATTAGTTCCAGAAGCAAGCGGGCTACCCGTAGCAAACTTGCCTTTCCATTTTGGCTCTGCCATTTCTTTAAATGTTTTTGGAGCATCTTTTGCAGATATTGCCTCTGAGTTATAAATCATCACCATTAGTGGAATGCTAACCGCAGAATAATATCCTTCGGGATTCTTAAGATAAGCGGGAACCTTATCTACATTTTTAGGAACAAACTTATGAAGTAGATTTTGCTCTATCGCCTCTTCGAACCAAAAGCGGTCAGAGAAAATTAAAATATCAGCTTTTGTTCCGCCTGCTAAAATCTCGGCATTTACCTTAGTAGCAATATCTTCGGACCCAGCTTGATAAAAATGAAATTCTAAATCAGGAAATTTCTCTTTTAATTGGGGCTCAATATCGGCAATTGTATCTTTATAAATAGACCCGTAGATCCATACTTCTTTCTCATTCACCTCTTTTTTACAAGAAACAAACGCAACCAAGGCACAGCAATAAAGTAAAGCTCTAGATATAAACACTATTTCTCCTCCAAATAAAAAAATAGTGTATGGGATAGGCATATTTGTCACGTTAGAATCTTGAAAGATCTCTAATTCCGCGAAAAGCGTAAAAATTAAAAATTGGGTCGATAAAAACCCTGTACTTAATTCAGATTACAAAGCGCAGCGAAACATCTCAAGCTCTGGTTTAAATGATTCCCAATGAGTCTTTTTAAAACTTACATAAGAAATATAGCCATCTCCGAATGTTGCCAAATGATCTAGCTCTTTAAAAATTTTATCTTTTTTCTTCGCTTCATCTATTTCTTTTAAATATATCATTTTTATGCGTAGATTTATTAGAAAAATACTTGCAATTTGCTTCTCTAAAACGCTTATATTTTTAGTTAAAAAATTCTCTAGATCTTTAATTTTACTGTCTACAACAAAAGACTCACAGTTACCTTGACCTAAAAAATCTGCCTTTAGCTTTTCAAGATAATAGTAATTGCCACAGACCGTATCTTTAAGGTCATCTTCAAACAACTCAACCCAGTCTCTTTTTACTTTTGGTTTAAGCTGTTTCATTATTTCTTCACTAAGTGGATATACTAGTAAGTATTTTTCTTCGTATACTTTGCAAGCCCTCTCCTCTTTTGAGGTGATCTTAGTTACGTCATCTTGTAGTACCTTCATACTTGTGACAAACTCGGCGCTTGCACCGATGGCTCGTGATTTTTTAGAGTTTAAAATATCTTTTTTTGTCACACCCACTTCACCTAAATACTGCTCTGTTAAAAACACGTATTGCGGCCACAAAGCTCTAACCTCATCGGGTAAAAAACTATATTTAGAATCAAAACTTGCTCTTAATGATTGCATTTCTGGCTCAAGAATATCAATCAATAGATTTTTGTCCTTCATTTTTACATTAATCTGTAAAGGCGGTTTTTCAAAAACTAATGGAGTTGAAAAATTTTTTACATCGATGCCCAGCCCCATTTTTTTTAAAAAAGCTGTAACAGGCTTTTCTTGATTGGACTCGATCTTCATTTTTATTGAGTACCTAATAAGTTCACATACTTCTGAGTTAAGGCTTTTGCCAAACTCAAAATTAAATAAAAATTTATCGTTCTCTTGCTGACAGGTATAACAAGACAAAAACCCAGTTGACCCAGTACAAACCAATCTCTCTCTTTCTTTTAAAATATCCGTAAAAGATTTTCCTACATGACTGGATAAGAAAAATTCTGGAATATCATCAGTGTTAGCTACCTGTACCCCAATATATGAAGGCGTTAAATCTAGCTCTTCTGATATAACCAGTGGGCTATTTTTCATCTCCCCTTGCTCTATTAAGACTTTGTCTTGCGCGAATAAAAAGTTAAGAAGCAGCAATATCAACATTTTATTTTTCTCCCAGAGTATCTTTAACCATATCAAGCAAATCTGACTTATTAGCAGCACTTACTCTTTCAAACCAAATGTTTTGAGGGTAAATGGCTGTCAGTATGCCTTTTTCGCATCCCCCCATACAGCCAGCAGCATTTACACGCACCCTTGCCCCATACTTTTCTTTACATATTTTTTTTAAATCATTTCTTAATTCAACTGCGCCTTTATCTGCACAACAAGAACCTTTTTCTTTCTTGTTAGTACAAATAAACAACTGTAGTTCGTATGGGTTTTTGATTTTTTCCATAATGGCCTCTATATATAGAAATTACTCTATCTAACATTAGAGTTTTTTTCATTCATTTTCTTTTTATATGAAGCACT
>JBBKWS010000081.1:0-4072 GCA_037969075.1 Bdellovibrionales bacterium
TTATTTACTGGCACACGTGGAGTTGGAAAAACATCATCAGCCAGAATTTTTGCAAAAAGCTTACGTTGCCCTAATGCCACTGATTTTATCCCGTGTAATACATGCGAAACCTGCATTGGCATTACAAATGGCTCAAGTATAGATGTGATGGAAATCGATGGAGCCAGTAACAACGGCGTAGATGCGATTCGCGAACTTCGTGATTCAGTCGCCTACATGCCTGCTAGCGGAAAATATAAAATCTATATTATAGATGAAGTTCATATGTTATCGAACTCGGCCTTTAACGCTTTATTAAAAACGCTTGAAGAGCCGCCCGCACACGTAATTTTTGTATTTGCTACTACTGAGCCGCAAAAAATTCCGGCCACTATTTTATCAAGATGCCAAAGGTATGATTTTAAAAAGATCTCTTCTAAAAATATTTCTACACATTTAGAAAAAATTTGCACCGCCGAAAAAATTGCGTTTGAACCAGCGGCCCTTTGGTTGATTGCCAGACAAGCCGACGGATCTCTTCGTGATGCCCTTAGCTTTTTAGATTTAGCAATTTCTTTTTGCGATGGAACTCTAGAGTCGATCAAACTACAAACCGTCTTAGGAATTACTGACAGAGGGATTTTATTTGATTGTCTCGAAGCTTTAGCCACAAGAGATCCACATAAAACTCTTGATATTGTTGAGCGCCTACAACAAACCAGCTTAGAGCCAAAGGTTTTTGCTGACTCACTATTGCAAGAACTAAGAAATCTTTTATTTATTAAGATTAATCCTCCTAATGTAATTGAGTTAGTAGATTTATCCGAAGAAGAACTCCAAAGAGCCACTGCCCTAACTGAACAAATGAGCGAAGAAGATATTCACTTTTTATTTGATATGGGATTAAAAGGCGCTGGGGATATTCCAAAGGCACAAGATCCTCGCGTAGTGCTTGAGATGATACTTTTAAGAATGGCAAATGCACCAAGATTAGAATATTTATTTTACAGCGATACAGCCGCAACATCACAGCCCGTACAAGTGGCTGAAAAAAAAAGTTCTAAAAAAATAGTCACTCCTCAAAAAATGGAGACTCCTAAAGCTGAAGCTGCTCCAACTCCAGAAGTTATACCTGTAAAGCCTGTGCTAACCTTTGACGCCAAAAATGTAATTAATGATTGGACCAAATGGATCGATGTCTTAAAAGAAAAAGATGCTCTTTTAGCAGTAAAGTTACAGCATGTAGCCCCTGTAGGAGTACAACAAAACCGATTAGATCTTGCGATCTCTAAGGGACATGAGTTTTTGTTGCCGCACTTACAAAAAGAGAGCGAGAACTTATCACTATATTTCAAAGAGCTTACCGGTGAGCAGTTAACTGTTCAGTTCAGCCAGCAAAAAAATGAACAAACAATGACGCCAAAACAATTGGCTGATAAGAGCCAACAGCAAGAAGAGGATTCGATTCGTCAAACCATAGAATCTGATCCACTGTATGCAGCTACACAAAAAATATTTAAACCAAAAACCAGTGTAATAAAGGAGCTAAAATGAAAGGTATGGGCGGAATGCAACAAATGATGAAGCAGGCAAATCAGTTGCAACGAAAAATGGAAAAACTACAACTTGAGTTAGCTGAAAGAACTTATACAGCTACAGCTGGTGGAAATGGTGTTACAATCACTGTTAAGGGCGAATCTACCATTCAAAATATTGAAGTAAATGAAGACCTAATTAAAGAAGGCGATCTAGAGATGATCGTAGATTTAATAAAGCTAGCCTCAAATGAAGCTTTGAAAAATGCAAAAGAAGAAAATAACAAAGAAATGTCAAAGTTAACTGGTGGCATGGGTGGTATGCTGGGCGGACTAATATAAAATGTTATTTAAAATACCTTCTATCGAAAGATTGATTCATGAACTATCCAGACTTCCTGGCGTGGGAGAAAAATCGGCGCAAAGGTTAGCGTATTTTATTTTAAAAAATAAAGAGGATTTTCCGGACAAATTAACTCAGGCCCTACAAGATCTACGCAACAATGTTGAAGTTTGTAAAACCTGTTTTAATTATACAGAAGCTTCTGACATATGCGAAATTTGCGATAGCAATACTCGTGGTACAAAACAAATTTGTATTGTTGAAGAGGCTTTTGATATTGCAAAAATTGAAGCCTACGGGAAGTTCAGAGGACTCTATCATGTTTTAGGAGGAAGCCTTTCTCCCCTTCATGGAATTGGGCCAGATGATTTAAAAATTAAAGAACTATCTCAAAGACTTGAAAGTTCAAAAAAAGCTGGAAATCCGGTAGAAGAGCTAATTTTAGCTTTAGATGCTGATCTAGAAGGCGACACAACAGCACTTTTTATTGCAAAACAGCTAGAAGGTCAGGGAATTCGTGTATCAAGGCTTGCCTATGGCATTCCTTTCGGTTCTGATATTGATTATATAGATAATCGCACATTAGGTAAAGCATTTGAAAATAGGGTAGAACTAGAATGTCATTTGTAAATAACGAAACCAAAGAGCTACATTGCAAGATCGTTTACTACGGACCATCGCTTGGTGGAAAGACTACGAACGTTCAATGGATTTATCAAAAAACTGCCGAAGATGACAAGAGCCGTCTTACTGCTTTAAATCCAGAAACTGAAAGAACTTTATTTTTTGATTTTCTTCCATTAAACGTGGGAGAGATTCGTGGTTATAAAACTAGATTTCATATTTACTCTGTTCCTGGTCAAGTTGTATACGACGCCAGTCGAAAGCTTATTATGAAGGGCCTCGATGGAGTGGTTTTTGTTGCTGACTCTCAAAAAGAGCGCATGGAAGAGAACATCGAATCCTTTAGAAACCTAGAACTAAACTTACAACAACAAGGTTTTGATATCAGACAAATTCCTCTTTTGATTCAATATAACAAAAGAGATTTAGACAACGTTTCCCCTCTAGAAGACCTTAGAAGCGCTTTAAACAAGTACAACTCCCCAGAGGTAGAGGCTGTAGCGTCGTCTGGTGCCGGTGTGTTTGAGTCCTTAAAAATTATTTCTAAAAACATCATTACTGTGTTAAAAGGCGGAGAGGCATAAAGCTTTCTGCAAGGATTAATACATGAAGACCGACCTTGAGTTAGAAATCATACAACTCAAAAAAAAGCACAACGCTTTAATTTTAGCTCACTTCTATGAAGATGGAGATATTCAAGATATTGCCGATCATGTGGGTGATTCTTTATTTTTGGCGCAAAAGGGCCAAGAAAATACAGCTGATGTTATCTTATTAGCAGGCGTTGTGTTTATGGCAGAAAGTGTGAAGATCTTATCTCCTACCAAAACTGTGTTGGTACCTGACATGAATGCAGGGTGCTCACTGGTGACTAGCTCTCCGATTAAAGAATACCGAGCATGGAAAGAGGCACACCCTAACAGTGTGTTGGTGAGTTATATCAATTGCTCTGCCGAAGCGAAAACTGTGTCTGATATTATTTGCACCTCAAGTAATGCCGAAAAAATCATTGCAGCTATCCCAAAGGATAAAAAAATATTGTTTGGGCCAGATAAAAATTTAGGGAATTTTTTAAAGAAAAAAACTGGCCGCGATATGGAGATTTGGCAAGGCTACTGCGAAGTACATGTGAAGTTTCATGCTGAAGAGCTTTATAAGCTTATCAGCAAAAACCCTGATGCTGTGGTGATTGCACACCCTGAATGCGATGAAGATGTTTTAAATTATGCGAGTGTTGTAGGCTCTACCTCAAGGTTACTTGAGGAGGTAAAAAATAATCCTGCAAAAAAGTTTATTGTAGCTACCGAAGATGGTATTTTTCATCAGATGCGAAAATTAAGACCTGATGCCGAATTAATCCAAGCACCCGATCAAGCTGGCTGCAATTGTACGCAGTGCCCGTATATGAAATTAAATAATTTAGAAAAAATCAGAAATGCTCTTCGGGATCTGAAACCCGAAGTAACTGTAGACACACAAGTTATAGAAAAAGCCCGCGTGTCCTTAGACCGAATGATGAAGGTCAGCCGCGGTGAAGCGGTGACCTTTTAAATACTACTCTCTATATTCGCAAACTTGCTCAAGCTTCATA
>JBBKWS010000082.1:0-17963 GCA_037969075.1 Bdellovibrionales bacterium
AGATGGATAAAAACTGAAAAAGAAAAAATTCTTGTGATCAGCGAAGCATTCTACTTTAATTTTTCTAACGGTAAAAAAGCAGTTACCAAAAGCCAAGATAATTTTTGTACAACTACAACTTATACCGATGTAAGCCCAACTGAAATCAGAGTTAAAAGCGAAGAGAAGTGTAAAAAAGAGTCTACAAAAACTAGGGCCTATACACTTAGCTATGCTGATCCCACTCACTTATTTTATTCAGGCACAGTCACTCAAAGTAAAAAAAATACCCTGACAGCTCACTGTGAGTGGAAACAAAAATAAGTCGTAGAATAAAAATATACTGTCTAGATACTTAGGTTCGATCACCACACACCACATATTTATTAAGTAAATCAAAGCCCTTAGGTTATATCTGGTATTTAACATGAGAAGAATACACACATTAGTTGACTGACACACCTCCTGCTTTTTAAGTGCATAGATTTTTTAATAAACAAGTTAACTATTAGTAAGTTGAGAGCAATTTATGATTCATACAAAAACTCGTATTATCTTTATTTATCTAACGGAACTAAAACAGCCATTAGACGTGATAGACAATACATATATGAAGCCGTACTAAATAACCGAGATCAAACAGAAGCTATTTGCTATTACTATATTAAAAATTATTAATACATCTTATACGAGCTGCAGTTCTTTGATGCTCAGTCGCTTCCTAGAACTGTGGTATTATTTAATTAAAAAGTCATAGTATATACGATTTCACCACCACGATTCTCAGTGGGAATTACAAGCACACTATGCTGTGCCCCTCTTGTGTCTTCTCTAGCTTTTTTGTATAAATTTGAAATCCCTATGCCATAAGTGGCTCCTAAGATCGCACCAAACACAACATCATGCAGATAGTGCTTGTTATCATTCATACGACTCCAGCCAGTAAATGTAGCAAGTGCATACGCTGGTGCTCCCCACGCCCATCCATGGTGCTGTTGTACCACGCTTGCAAACGTAAATGCCGATGTTGTATGCCCTGAAGGAAATGACGTCTTACTTCTTTTAACATTTGGCTTATCAGGAACACTTGGCCTTGGCTCTTGTACAACGTTTTTCAATATCTGCGCGGTCAAACCAGAAAAGGCGGTGGCCCAAAACATCGATTTTGCATTGTCATAATAAGTAGGATCAGAATAGTAGCCTGCCAAGCCAAATGCGCCTGCATAAGCCACATTGATATACATCCTACCCGCAAAATCCCCATACTTAGAGTTTTGACGTAAAGAATTATTAACCGCAATCTCCCCTTGGTTATGATTAACAGTGTCTTCTCTATATAGCCTTAAACCAATCAGTAGCGGCGCAGAATAGAGCCAAACTTTTAAAGCAGGCTTTTTATAGGGGCTAATCGCAAGATCCAAATAGCTGGGTGTCTTTAAAGCCGCAGCCTCGATTTTCTTTTGTGTGTCTTCAGCTGTGTCTTTATTTTCATCCGCTAGAGCTGAGGCTAAAAAGATAAAACTGATAAAATAAGGAAGCACTTTAAGAAATCGAAGACGAATCATGGTGAGCTCTCTTTACAATAAAT
Organism: Bdellovibrionales bacterium; assembly: GCA_037969075.1. Lineage (GTDB taxonomy): Bacteria > Bdellovibrionota > Bdellovibrionia > Bdellovibrionales > UBA840 > JAGRAL01. The sequence continues at coordinate 1,568 of JBBKWS010000082.1, forward strand.
TTAAATTGCAATCCAATAAAACAAGCCTAGGATTATAATATGAAACTGTCGAGATGTTTGTTTATACCCCTACTACTATTTTCTAAATTAGCTTTTACAGAAAATAGTGAGCGAATCAAACCCTTAGACGTAATCACTGAAATTCCTAATAGCGCATTATTATCATTAGATATGGCATTTTCAAAAGAAAGTGTGCCTTATTGGCTAGCCATTGGTGGTTCCACCGTAGTCTTATACAAATACGACGAAGAGTTATTAGCCGAATCTAAACGCTTGGGTAGAAAATGGGATATCCCAGAAGACGATCATACCGAAACTAAATTAAAATTTGCAGGACAAGATATTTTTCGTCTCCCCAAAGACAGAGGAGCTGTTCTATATTTTTTAGGTGACGGTTGGACCCACACTGCAATCGCCGGTGGCTTTTTAGCAACGGGATATCTATCTGAAGATAACCGCGCTATCAATACAGGCTATCAAATTTTTCATGGAATGTTTGTATCCACTATTTTTAACCAAGCACTTAAAAGATCTTTTGGCCGTGAAAGCCCAAAACAAAGCTCTGAGCCGAGAGGCAGATGGCGCCCCTTTCCGAACCCTAAAAAATACAGTGCGAACACCGAAAAATACGATGCCATGCCAAGCGGTCACATCATGACAGCAACAATGACCTTTACGGTTATCGCTGGCAACTATCCCGAGTACCAATATCTGATTTACCCCATTCAAGGTATTTGGAGTTTGGCTCTAGCCTTTCAGATGATGAATAATGGTGTGCATTGGGCCAGTGATTACCCCCTAGGAATTGCTATGGGATTTTTGTACGGCCACACCGCTCTGCAATTAGGTAAAAAACCAAAGACCGATGAAGACATAGAACATCACGCTAGCATTACTTACTTTCCAAGTATTACCGAGCAGGGGCCATTACTAAATGCGGTATATTATTTTTAATTAATGAGCGACCCGGCACATAGGTTACATTATTTTGCATCAAAGCAATCTTATAAAATTTCAATTTCATACTTTAGCGTAAGAGCTTTTTCAAAATTTATAGAATTATTATTCCAAAAATAAAACTCAAAGATATTCTTCTCATCTCCATCCTCAAAAAACCATTGGTAATTTAGGTCAGATTTAGATTCAGTAATTTTAAGAGACCAAAACGGCACCTCGCCCTGCTTAAACGTAACTCGGTACGTCTGATTGGTGGTTAGACTTTTGACAAATCCAACGCAACCGTTTGCACTTTCACATCTCTGCTTAGGTAAAAAGTGGACCGTTCCACCATTCGTGTGCAAAAAAATTAAATTCTTATCCGGGTATGGCACCTTAAATCGTAAGAGATTTTCTTTTGTAGGTGCGGCTTGAGAGATTTCGCTCGCAGATTCAGCTGGCTCTGTATCTTCAATTTTTGGTTCAATAGAATTATCATTTGGCTTATCTTTGACTTCTTGATTATCAGTAAGATCTTTACTGTTCCTGGCTTGCAGTTCAGACTGTAGAGAGGACCACTCGACTTCAATCTTAGCTAGCTTAATAATGTCCTTAAATAACCCAAATCCTCTGTATTGAAACTCGATGATTTTATCTTCGCTGACAATTTGGCAAAACCCGTTACATACTAAAATGTCGTTGTCCTCTATCGATAAAACTTGATTGTGCGAAATACCTTTTTTAACAACAATGCCATTTTTAATATGAATGTCTGCCATACAAAATGATGTTAGTATTTTAAGGATTAAAAATAGATACGTCATGCAATATGTTTCCACTGACTAACTACCGCACAGTTTCTTCCTCTTTTTTTGGCTTCATACAAGTTTTTATCAGCAGTCTCTACATATATAGTGTAAGTAGGGTCCGCAGCATCACTACCAGAGATAGCGACTACGCCAAAGCTCGCAGTAACTGAAAGTGTCTTACCTGGCTCTGCCAAATGTGGGACTTTAGTAGTTTCTAGCGCTGACCTTAACTTTTCTGCAGCTATTTTTAACCCTTCGATATCAGTTCTTGGTAAAACCACTACAAACTCTTCCCCACCATACCTGGCAACTACGTCTGTATTTCTGGCAAGAGCCCTTAGTGTTTTTGCTACACCTCGTAAAACTTCATCGCCCTGTTGGTGTCCATAGGTATCATTGAATTTTTTAAAATGATCCACATCTAATAAGATCAATCCGCAGATATCATTATGTCTCTTTGCCAAATTTAATTCGCGTTGAAAACTCTCTTTAAAAAATCTATGATTCTTTAACCCTGTCATTCCATCAGTGGTAGCAAGCTCAGTGTACTTCTCAAGGGCCTGATCTTTTATCTCTAAGTCTTTAGTCAACTTACCAAGTGATCTATAAATCATCCCAAGCTCATCATTGGCAGTATAACTTAAATTCATATCAAGTCGGCCTGCTAATATGTCTTCAGTGGCTCTTCTTAGTCGTTTTAATGGGGTAAGAGCAAAGCTTAAGTAAATATAAGAAAATATTCCTAATAGAATTGATAAAGATAAGAATATTAATAATAAATTAGTATTTATACTTTCTAGCCAAGCTAAAAAGCTTACTTCACTAATTTCAACACTAAACGTATTGTCAGAGTACTTTCTGACCATAAACAACGTCTGCTTTTTTCCATTGTCTTTAATAAAACCCATAGAATTAATATTTGACCCAAGCCAATTTTGCAGTTCAGGCTCAGGCAGTTCTAACTTTTTTAAATCATCTTTAGTTTGGCGGTATAGCGTTTGATGATCTGTCATCATTTGAGAGATAAAACCTAAATAATGATCTTTTGACAATACATAGCTTGATAGGTAGCCAATAGATACTAGCGCTAAGGACATAAGCGCCGATAATATTAAAAATTTAATTTTCAGGCTTAGGCTCTGCATTTTTTTACCTTTAATCGAAATTAGGAATAATTTTAATAACCACTCTTCTGTTTTGCGATTGATTGTCTGTGATTGGCGTACCTTGGCTGTTTCGATTAGGTAAGATGGGCCTTGTGTCTGCCATACCTATTGCCTTCAGTTTTTGAGGATCAAAGCCTTTATCTAAAAAAAATCGTAAGACTGAGCTTGCCCGCAAGCTTGACAGCTCCCAGTTAGAAGCAATTACACCTGCATTGATTGGACTATCATCTGTATGTCCTTCGATTAATAACTCGTATTCTTTTGCTTTACTTGAAATGATAGGCTGTAATTTTAAAAGCAGATCTAAAGCCTCAGGTTTCATCGCAACAGAGGCCGAGTCAAAAAACAATGCCCCTCTAAACGTAATGTTAACTCCGGTTGCACTTTTTTCTACAATCACCTGATTCTCTAGACCCTTTTCTGAAATGGCTTTATCAAGGTTTTTTGATAATTCAGAAAAAGGAATTTGGTACTCTCCGCCAAATACTTTAGATGTCTCTTGTTTTACTTTTTCAAAAACCTCAGCATCTATTTTTGAAAAACTAAGAAGCATTACAAAGAAGCCCACAAGTAAGGTCATCATATCTGCATACGATATAAGCCAGTTGCCCTCACCCTCATCTACATGAGATGGCGACTCTGCTTCTTCAAAAAAATAAACAGCTGGCTTAGCCGCAGCCTTTATTTCTTCGTCCTTTAGTCTTTCTGCAGCTGACATAATTAAGCAACCTTTTTAAGCTTGTTTCTTTCAAACGGTAGTAAATAACTCTTTAAAAACTCTTCAACAATCAGTGGGTGTTCTTTTTCTCTTAAAAGTTTAATTCCTACAATGACCATTTTACGTGAAACCTGATCTTCTTTATTTAGCTTGATTAAATTTTCTCCCATAGGGATAAATACAAGGTTTGCGATTGCAATACCGTATAGAGTTGCCACTAACCCGATAGCCATCGCAGGGCCTAAGAGCTTAAATGAATCAGGTGACCCTATGTTTTGCAAAAGGGCGATCATACCAAGAGTAGTCCCTAACAAACCAAAAGCTGGAGGAAATTTACCCATTACCTTAAAAATATTTGCTTCATCCTCATATCTCTTAAAATGTGTTGCAGCTCTTTGTTGTAAAATGGCATCCATTTTATCTTCTGGTATCCCACCTTCAACCATGAGTTCTATAGCCTCTTTTAAAAATGGAAATTTGATAGCGTTAACACTATTTTTTAAGAACTGACTGTCTTCTCTATAGCCTTTTGATAAGATAACTATTTCTTCAATCAATGAAGAGTGAGTTCCGGCAAATTTACCTAAGATTTTTTTAAAAAACACTGTAAACAAGGTTCTGATAGTCGAAAAAGGAAAACATATTAGTGTTGCAGCCATCGTTCCACCAATAACTATTGCTATTGCGTGTGGATCTAAAAATATTTTCCAGTTGGATGTAGCTGATATGGTACCATAACCTAGTACTGCAATAGCTGTGAGTAATCCAATAATTGCTGTAAAATTCATACGTTTATCCTTTTAGCGTAATCATACAATCATAAAAAATAATAAAGTCCAAAAAAAATATGCACCATTCGTAGTCTACCATCGCCAACGATACCCTCTGCCCAATTTAGTTCTGAGCGCCAGCCCCAAGGACCAAAAAGAGGAGATTCAAAACCGGCCTTGCCAGACACATAGGCCTTGGCAACAGATACATCTCTTCCATTTTCTGTGAGTCTTGGTAGACTGGATTGAGCAAAACCAACGGACGCACCTAGATAAGGAATGTAACCTTTTTGTAGTATTACAGTTTCTTCAATTTGATCTGACGGATTTTTTAAATCTTGCGCATGCGGTGTCCATAAATACCATCTCGCAGCAAAGCCAGTGGCCCCAATATTACTTTTGGTACCCTTCCAACTTCTATTGTGCTCAAAGCCAATGGTAAACCTAGAGCTCATCGAGTACTCAGTAGAAAATCCTAATGCCAATGGCTCTTCTGTTTTAACTACACCTTCATTCTCGGCACCTGCTGAACCAATCCCAAGGCTACCCACAAAGCGTATGTTGCTAGACTCCGCTAGCGCACCAAAACAAAAGAAAAGAATCGATGCGATCATACTAAGAGGCCACACGTACCGCCTCCTCAGTGTTATTACTTACAGTAAAGATCGAATCTAAATCTACTTCGCCTTTATTTACCATTTTAAGTAGCTTTAATTTAAGTGAACTTAAATGTTTATTTTTAGTCTTAATATCCATCTTATCTTCAAGATTAAAATCATCATTAACGATGGTTTTTATTCTAGATGGGCATAAATTTAAAATTTGATCTTTTTTGTCAGCATATACTTTTACCAAAGACATAACTTCATCGTTAGTGGCTTGCGTAAATAAGTTTCTGGCTTTTTCTTCTGGCCACTCATGGATAAAAGCAAGAGATGGAATGTTTTTCTTTAAAGATATGCCACCATCTGAAATTTTGGGGACGATATCTTTTAATAAAAGAAGTTCATCTAATACAGAGATAGAGGCAAACAGTCTTGGTACCAATGATTGCATGGAAACAGTATCTTGAGTATTAACTTTCTTTTTTACTTCAAACTTTAGTGTTTCACTAGCAGTTTCAATATCGGTAACCAAAACCGCATTCATATTTAGAGCATTTTCGATAATTTCTTTCTTTTGCTCAAAAGTAGCTTTTTCTAAATATTCTTCTTGTTTTGCTTCTGGTAAATGAAGTACGGCAAGCGCTCGCATCTGACCAGATTGGCCCTCAAGCATGGCTTGAATGTCTTTTGTTGGTACCTTAGATATATAGTCAAATGGTTGCTGTAAATACGAAGCACCTAGAGCCTTTAGCGATAGTAGGTCCCAATAGACTTCTTCTAAAATTTTAAGCCTATCCTCAAATGAGGAATCTGCCATTTTGTCAAACGTACTGCGCATGCTTTTCTTTACAGAATCTGGGATAATGTCATTAAAATTTAAAATGCTTTCAATTTTATTACTTTCTTTTAATCTATCATTTTGAGAGGCAACAACGTCTAATAAACAGGCGGCCTTTACATAACCCCTATCGCCTGCATCAAGCCAAACGCTCATAATATCTTTTATGTTCTTTGTGTTTTGATTTACGGTCCAAACCACTTTACTATGTACATCTTTCAGCATGTCTAGCTCAAATTGTCCTAAGCTCCGCTGAGGAATTAGCTTTTGTTCGTCCTCTTCAACTATGTCTATTACTGGCTCAGCAGGCCTTTCCATCTGTAACTCATTATGCTGTTGTTGAAGCCGAGCTCTTAAACTACGCTCTTCAGTAGCATCTTTTGAGCTCATTCTTTTTATCAAAAAAATACTAACCAGTACTGTAAAAAATAACAGTAGAGCTGCAATCAAAGTTTGCAATTGAGAAATGTAGTCAAAAAATCCAGTTGGTAGTTTTGGTTCAATGGGTTTAGATTTTATTAAATTTACTTCAACATTTGTAGAAATACCAGAAAAGTCATTTTCCGTTGTTTTTTTAAGCCAATCTAAAAATACTTTTGAGTACTCCTCACCGTATATCTCTTGCAGTCCAACTTGAATGTTTAGTGACTTTACTTTAAATTCTTTTTTATTATTAGTTTCTTGTAAAATTGTTTGCGTGATAATCTCTTGCCGAATCTTAAGATTATCTATTTCTTCTTCATAGCTTCTAATCAATCCTTCTGCATCAATTAGACCTGCCGTCAAGTCTAAGGCTCTAGGCTCAGAAGCTATTTTTCTTACAGGTGTGAATGGTTTATTAGTACTTACTTGTGTTAGCTCGGCTTGGACACTTACTTCAAATGTGTCTTTTTCTAATGTGGTACCGACGGTTGCCCTTAGGCGTTTATTGATAGCATCTTCTACTTGGGTTTTTGCATGAATTAAATCGGCATCACCCAGGGTTTGCGCAAAAGCAAACTTTGGCGCTATTAGCGCCGTACAAAGTATAAAAATGATAGTAGACAAAGCTAATTTCATTTAGGGGCTAACCTCTTTACTAGGAAGTCTTTGAGTTTTACCAACCCCATCTCCTACTATTTTTTTTAAATAAACTACCATCTTATTGGCATCATCAAAATTTGGGTCCAGTGCTAATGCTTTTTCAAACCACTTTAAGCTTTCAGTGTATTCTTTTTGAATAAAATAAATAGAGGCTTTAAAAGATACACCTCTTGTGAACTCACTATCAATCGCTAAGGCCTTATCAACTTCTTCATGCGCCCTTGTGAACTCTCTTAAGTTTGCAAATTTTTGAGCATTAAATAAATTTTGCAGAAGTTTTTGCGCTATTTGGCTTTCTTCTTTTCCAGGCTTTAATTTAGCCAAGATAATGGTTTCTTTTGCTCCCATGCGACTGGCTGGTACTAGCATGCGCTCTGGCAGAAAATCTTTTTTCTCAACAATTAATTCAAAAAAATCACCACTTGAAGATGTTACTTGTGCTTTTTTTTGCAATTCTTCTTGGCTAATTTCTAAAGGTGTTTTACCTAAAGAAATTTTTTCTTCTCTACCAGTGGTTTTTGCATACACCTCTGCTTCACTAGGTTCGCTTTTTATTACAAACTTAGATGCACATGATGATACTAATAACATTACTAGTAGTAATTGTAATAATCGAAGTATCTGTGACATAAAGTATCCTCATTGTACTTATCGTCAACAGCGTAGAATCATTAAAGGTTTTAGGATTCATCTAGACTTAATAGTTGGTTGATTTGTATTTATTTTTTTACAGACTTGATGTAAGTCGATGGACTGGGCTAGATGTTAGTGTTGCTAACTGGCCTACTTTAGTGTTGTTATTTTCTATTATCTCTAGTTACTATTTAGCTAAGGTGTCGTGTACATTTCGTTAAGTGCCCGAGAAAGCAATAAAAAAATATCAAAATTCAGCTATTTACAGGTTATTGATTAGAGTTCAACAACACTAAAGTAGGCCAGTTTAAACATTCCTACCTGAAACAACAAAATGACCATTATAATGGTCATAAAAGGCAATTAAGTATATTATAATGGTCATCCAGCTTGACTATTGATAGGCCTAATTATATACTTATAGCATGACCGAAACTAAGAAAAGAACCTATTCACGCTATACAAAAGAGGCTACTGTCCTGCTGGCCAAACACATCAAGCTTTGTCGTAAAAAGCGCGCTTTATCAGAGCAAAGTGTAGCGGACCGTGTTGGTATTTCTCGTGCAACTCTTCAAAAGATTGAAAAGGGAGACCCTAAGTGCGAATTGGGTTTGTATTTCGAGACTGCAACTATAGTGGGGGTTAAACTTTTTGAAGTGGATTCTTCATTTGTGGCAAATATCCAGCAATTAAATGAAACGCTGGCCTTACTTCCAAAGAGCATTCGTAAGAAAAAAACAGTGGTAGATGATGACTTCTAAAATACAAAAGTACAATGAAGCTTACGTTTGGATTTGGCTACCCGGCGAAGTACAGCCCGTGGTCGCCGGAAAATTAACTGCTGAGAACAAAAACTTAGTTTTTAATTATGGCCAAACATATTTAGAACGTCCCAATAAAATCTCTATCTATGAGTCAGAACTCCCATTACAAAGAGGTATACTTGCATTACGTGGCATCTTAACAATTCCTGGATGTATTCGTGATGGATCTCCTGATGCTTGGGGAAGACGGGTTTTAATCAACAAAAAATATGGTGCCGTAGGTTCTTCTATTGACCAAGTTCAAATGGATGAACTTGCGTTTCTACTTGAGTCTGGATCGGACCGAATCGGTGCATTAGATTTTCAAAAGTCGCCCACTATTTACAAGCCGCGCTTAACACAAAATGCCACTCTAGAAGAACTTATCGAGTCCGCCGAACGGGTAGAAAAAGGCATTCCCCTTACTTCTGAATTAGATCAGGCTCTTTTTCATGGAAGCCCTATCGGAGGCGCGCGTCCAAAAGCACTGGTTGAAGATACTGAAAAAAACAAAAAGTATATTGCTAAGTTTTCATCTACTACTGATTTTTATAGTGTCATCAAAGCTGAATTCATCGCTATGAAATTAGCCAGACTATCTGGTTTAGATGTCGCAAATGTTTTATTAAAGAAATCTTCTGGAAAAGATGTACTGCTTGTTGAAAGATTTGACCGCTTTTATTCTCCTAGGGGCTGGGAACGCAAGAATATGGTTTCAGCATTAACTATATTTGAGTTTGATGAAATGGAAGCTAGATATGCAAGTTATGAAGTCTTGGCCGAAATTATTAGACATAGATTTTATGATCCTTCAATAGCATTAGTAGAGCTGTTTAAACGACTCGTATTTAATATATTGGTGGGTAACAACGATGATCACGCCAGAAATCATGCAGCCCTTTGGGATGGAAAAATGCTAAAACTCACACCTGCCTATGACATCTGCCCTCAGCCACGAACTGGCGGTGTCTCTTCGCAAGCCATGCGTATTCACGGTAATATAAACTCAAGTCAACTTAACGAATGCATTGTTGCAGCATCACAGTTTCTGTTAACTAAAAAAGAGGCGATTTTAGCTATCGAAGAAATTGCCGTAAGTATTATTAAAAATTGGAAGCTTATTTGTAAAGAGGCCGAGCTTTCAATCGTTGATAAAAATCTATTCGCTGCTAATCAGTTTTTTAATCCATTTGCGTTTCAAAACCTGGATGATGAAAGCAAGCACCTTGAGAAACTTCTTAAAAAATTTAAGGACCTATAGCCATGAAGCCTTCTCTAAGCTCGCAAACATTACGTGGTCGTACATTTGGGTGGTTAACCGATAGATCACCCTACTCGTTAGCGTTGGCTGAGCTTCGCTATCTAAAATTTGTTATGTTTCGAATAGAGTCTTAATCGTTTCAAGAATAGTTAAATCGAACTAAATGGTTACTCCCAAAGCGGAGTAACACCTCGTAAAATCGGAAACCCATTATTAATAGTATTAGACGTCGGCATCTTCCACACTGTGGTAAAGTCCCAGCCTGCCGCTGTAAAATTACCTTGGTCACGCATTTGCGTAATATTTAAATCCGTTGCACCACTACTTAAACCAGATGCTGCTTGGCCTGTGCCGGCGCTATAATAAAAGTTATTGCTTGCAATAAATTCAAGTAAAGTTTGAGTCCCTACGATAGAATTGGTGTTAGCAAGACCACTAGCAGAGGCCATAGCATAGTTTCGCGATAATGTAATCTGTGCTGGACTTGTATTTATATTACCTACTAGGCCGCCGTTAGTTGTACCGTTAGGACAACTTAAGCTTACATTTGCATACGTATCACTGATACTAGAAGTATATGTATTACCACCTACTGAGCCAATTAATCCACCTAAAATGCAGTTAGAGATACGCGGTGAAAATATTGAACCTTTAGTGACGACATTTGATAAGATCAACGAGCCAGGATTTGCTATAGAACCCGCGACGCCACCATAATTATAACTATTTAAACTAGTACCAACAATATTAGCAGTAATAGATACGTTTTCTAAAATGACACGCCCGCTACTCGTACTGCCAATTACGCCGCCACCGTTACCTGATGAAATTGAAGAAATATTAGTAGTAATTTGGCTATTTGTTAACCTAAAACCACCTGTGCTGGCGCCTATTACACCACCTACATTTACATATTGATTTATGAAATTCACATTTATTTTTATATTATTAAAATCAATGCCGGTGACCCCTGCACCAACCAAGCCTCCCACTGTATTCGGGACGTTGCCATCAATAGTACCATGAACAAAAACATTCTCCATTGGTGTAGCACAATTAGTAGTGCCGCATTGACGATTGCCAATAACCAATCCACCTCTCACACCTTCTACAAACAAATTACCATTTAATATATGAATATTCCCCGTGACATTAGAACTCTGTGAAAAGTAATGCCCCATTAAGTTAGCAACTTGGTTTCTGCCTCTTATATTGAAGTTCTTTATAAATAAATTTTTAAACCAAGTATTATCATTGCCAAGCGCACCTGCATATCCAAATAAAGCATTATAGTCCCTTGAAGTATCATTATATACGTAGTTAGAGACCATCATGTTGTTACCGTCAAGTCTTCCATAAAGCGGTAAAGCTGAAGACCCAATCGGCACAAACGAATTCGCAGTCCAAGAAGCTAAATCGATATGATCCATTAGTTTAAAGTAATATTCGCCTTGTAAAAAATCAGTTGGTGCTTGATCACGAAGGCGGTTTAGTTGGTCGCCGTTACAGATGATAAACGGATCACCAATGGCACCTGTGCCTGATGCCATACCTGTTGGCGGTTGGGCTTGGTCGCAAATGTAAGAGTCGATATAGGTGTAAATGCCTGCGGAGGCGGTTTGTCCGTCTTCGTTTTCAACCTGCACAGTGGTGCTTGTCTCTGTCAAACTTGTAGGAGTTAAGCAAGTCATTACATTAAACTCATTTCTTGTAAGACCTGTATCACAGTAGTTTGATCCCACCTTAATTCTGGCACCATTACCAAAGCCGTCACCTTTAACAAGTAACATCTTACCACCAGAGCGGTGCCCTGTGTTTCTACCTAAATACTGTACACTCATAATGTTGGCAGATTTTACCGTAATGTTAGCTTCACTTGTGTTACCCGCAAGATCAGTAGCCCTGATTAAATAATTGATATACCTGTTTTGACCAAAAGGCCCTTTTTGATTGGTAATACTTGTTAATCCAAAACCACTCGTTACCAATGTATCTGATGTGGTTGCAAGAACATCTACATCGTCTTCATCGGCACCAATTTTTTTATACACATCCACTGAGATTTGACCTAAACTCGTCACTGCATCTACCAGTGTCCAATCTAGCTTCCATAATTTATCTTTTACACTTCTTGCACTATTATCTATTTTTTTAATCGCAAGACTGCCGATACCTGGAGGCGTTAAATCATTAATTACAACTTGTTTAATATTGTTGTCATCACAACTCATATTGTTGGATTGATCAAATGCACAAACAATATAGTAATACACATTACCTTCAACTAAAGTATCCACGTCTGTTAAGCTTGTTGCTACCGTCAGGTTTGTAATAACCGTAATGTTAGGGCTTGGATCAATATCTGGCCTGCTCTTTGGAAGCGCGTAATCACTACCGCGTTTTCTGTAAAGCCTATATCTAATCACACTACTATCTTGCTGATTATCCGTAGCAGCAGACCAAGAAACTAAAGGGTTAGCGCCAGCTCCTACAGTCAATCCTGAGTTAAATACCGGGATTGTTAAATCGCTCGTCCTCGCTACCTGCTTATAAGAGCCTGGAGGACTGAGGTAAGAAGTAATATTACCTGATATGTCGTAGGCTGCTACATATAAATTATATGTTTTATAAGCTGGTAACCCTTGAATACTGCAACTTGTAATAGTGTTTGGACAATGATTACCAGAGCATGGACAATCTTTTATAGCAACCGCAGGGATTGTTGTATCATTATCTAAAGCATAGATTTTAAACCCACGGTACTCAGCCCATGATGGTGGAGCTGCCCATGTCACTGTGATTTTCCCCTCTTCTGTTGGATCGGCTGTAGCTAAAGTAATACCTGTAAAACCTGCAGGAGGGGTAATGTCTGGAATAAGTAAACTTAGTGCCTGAGTATTAGAAAAGTTTGTACAATTTTGCGCCCCATACGTCGGAAACGCATCATCACAAGCATTTACAAGTACAAAAATTTGTTCATTATCTAAATAAGCATAATCACTTTGCTTAAAACTAGCACCAGTCGAAAAGCTACCGTGCGACTTAGCTGGTAGCTCTACTAAAGCCACAGGGACAGTTTGTGTACCCTTCCAAACTTTAATTTTATACTCTTTAATGTCCCCTGCGACCGATGGATCCCAAGTTAACTCCACCCTGTTTTGCTCATTATTATAAGAGATGCCAATCAAACCATTGAATTCAGGGGCAGTGATATCTTTAGTGATTAAATCTAACTGCGCTGTCGTGTTTGAAATATTCCCGGCGGTGTCTCTAGCCTTTACACAAATGCCGTAACGACTTCTCTGCGCTAAGTTAATCAAATCATATACCACAGGGTTACCAGTCGTGTATGCACTCGCATCAACCTGCGAAACTAGTATGCCATTAGTACAAACAGTCATTGGGTCAGCAAGACCTAGGGTTTGACTATAAACTAAATAATGGCTAGCACCATTTGCATTACCAGGCTGTGAGTCAATAGCCGTCCAACCAAGCGCAAGTACAGTGTCTTGCGGACTGCCATAATTTAATGTTTCAATTCCTGTAAAAGCAGGAGCCGTTGTATCACCAGAATTAATACTAACAATTGCGGTTGCTGTATTACTTAAATTACCTATGGGATCTTCATCGATTACATAATAAGAATAATCAGTGTTTTGAGCTAATACTTCATTTACATTTAAACTTGTGGCCGGAGCAATATAAGGACTGGCAACATTAAAAGTTTGAATCAATGTATATGCACCTACTCCAATTTGTCTGTAGACTAAACGTCTTTTTATTGCGCCATTAGCAAACGACCAAGGAGCGTTTAATACCGAGCGCCCATTGACTATACTTACACCAATTAAACCAAGTGTCTGCGGTGCACCCCTATCAACTAACGTAAGCGCACGTGTTGCGGTATTTGTATCACAAACATTACTAATATTACAGGCTCTAACCGCATATCTATACGGCATCTCATCACCAATCGCCGTTATTGGGATACTAAAAGTATTTGCGCTCCCATTTGTTACTGTCGCAATAGGAGCCAAACTAAAATTAATATCCCCACTATTAGGCCCAGGGTTTGCGTAGATTTTATATTCTTTCGTAGGTATACCTGTTGCCACATTCCACTGAACCACCACATTAGCACCTGTAAGCGTAGCAGATGTTATACCACTAAATGTTGGTGGATTAACCGCCTCTGTAGTCTCAGTGACCGTTTGATCACCTAATAAATCTTTACCATTTTTAGTAAGTACGCACTCGTAAGTATAAGTTGTTCCTTCAACTAAGCCAGAGTCTAAAAAAGACGTAACCGTCGGATTTAAAAACACACCAGCCAGTGAACTATTACGAAAAACTGTAATTTTGGTTGCATCACTTGGAAATTCAAACTCAACTAATATACTATTGACCCCTTGTGCTGTCGCACTCACACAGCCATTGATTCCTGAATTGGTTGAGGAGGTAGCATCTTCTGCGGTTTCTTTAAGACATCCAATGGTAGAAAGCAATAAAACAGATAGCATCGCAAAAACATAAAGTTTTTTGCGCGCAAAAGCCGATCTTATATTATACGTTCTAGCAGATAACGATTCCATACTAGCTTTTCGGATAAATAAGACTAATACTAAAGTATAGTCTTACATTGATACACTATAATTAATCATGGTTAATATTGAAACATACGCAAGACTACTTAAAAATAAATCCAATCAAAGTGGTAGTCCTCTACCTGCTGCACCTTTTGTGGCACTCCCTGCCCAGAGAATCTTTGGTATCTTGATTTAATTGTACCAAAAGCAGGTAGACTTGGCCGCCCGCTTTCAGCAACAAAGTATGTAGTTGAACAGATCCGACTTACTGCTTGGCCTATTCGCGCACGCTCCACGCATCCAAGAATAGAAGGTGCCTGTATAACCTCAATCTTCTCAACTGGGCTTGGCAAAAATGCAGCATGCATGATTGGAGCTAAAGTCAGTATTTCTCCTGCCGCGGCTGTAACAGAAATATCAAACCAGCAAGAAAAACTATTTTCTGTCGGCTCAATATTAGCTACATTATTTTCTTGATTCAAATCACTTGGATTTTGCAAATCATCTACTAGGGCCTGTTTAAACATTTGCTCGACAGCCGAATCAAGGTCATTTGTGTCAGCATCTATACCTGAGCAGTTCTGAAATAAAACAATAATCATTAATGATGAGACACCTATCAATAGTGACCTAACAATTACTTTCATTTGCACTCCGAATTTCTGGTTCATTACTATTGTATCGGAATAGATCAACTATTTATTAAGTTTTCGTGCTACATTTTTGTCTCATTTTGATACAGCAAAAATGCGTTACTTACTCGTCAAATAATTTGATTCTTAGCCCCTTTCTTTCTATGATTACTCAATTCGGGGGGTCTTTATGAAGTATCTAATAGTTTTTACAACATTGCTAATCGCATTCACAGGGCTGGTTGAAGCAGCAGAAGAATCTAGCAGCTGCTTCAAAATGAAAGACTCTACACTACTGCAATATCTGTGTTCTGAAACAAATAAAGATGTGGTGATCCCTAATTTTGTCACCGCAATTGATGATTACGCGTTTGCTTTTAATGACTTACAGAGCGTAGTTATTCCTAAGTCTGTTACTTCAATAGGTAGATGGGCTTTTGCCTATAACCAGTTAACATATATAACAATCCCTAGCTCGGTACATTCGATTGGCAAAGGTAGTTTTGCTGAAAACCAGCTTGAGGTTCTAGTGATTCCTAAGTCTGTTACTTTTGTTGGCGAAGACGCATTTTATAGTAATCAATTAAGAGAAGTACTTATTCCTAACTCTATTACTTCAATACCTAATGGAGTTTTTTATAAAAACCAATTAACTACTATAACAATCCCTAATTCGATTGTTTCTATTGGTGAAAAAGCCTTTGCTAATAACGATCTACAAAGCCTCTCACTGCCAAGTTCCGTCAATGATATTAATGATTGGGCCTTTGCAAATAACCAATTACAAAGTGTACAAATTCCTAATTCTGTCACCATTATTGGTGCATATGCTTTTTACTCCAACCTATTGAAAAAGGTATTCATCCCCAGCTCTGTAATTTCGATTGGTTATAAGGCTTTTGCTGAAAATCCGGATATTACAATTGATAGAGATTAAAAACTACTAACGTTTCTTGTAAGAGAGAGCTTAGGCGTAATGTTTTACTTTTTGGATTTTCAATTTTCTTTACTAATTTAAGATAGTTAAAATTGGAGGTGGAGGCCGGAATTGAACCGGCGTAAACGGTTTTGCAGACCGCTGCCTAACCACTTGACTACTCCACCGTTAGGAAAGATGTAATTTCGCTTAATTTATAGACCCAGTCAATCCTGATTTAACATAAGCTTTCGTAAAAAAATAACAATTGCTTATTTGATCTACTAAATAGTCAAAATAACAGCGCATTAACAGCTGTTTTTAAGCCCAAAAGCTGGATTAATTGGTCTTTACCCACTACACCTTACCCCTATGATTTTTTTGTTTATTATGATGGCCTGGTCTGCAAGCATGACGTGTTCGGTGGGTAGCGAAAACAATATGGAGTTGGTTGAACTTTTTCATAAAGAGCAGCTAACAAGCGAGGATTCTTTTTTAGCTCCCTACAGAGCTTGGAGCGTACTTAAAGCAACACCCGGATTAAGACAACTTCTTCCTGATCATAAAATCTCACCCGTTTGCATTAAAACTTCAATGAGCCGAGTCCCTAAGATTAGTGCTAAGAGAAAAGTATGCGCCT